>JAISUQ010000089.1 GCA_031272005.1 Coriobacteriales bacterium
AGGCACAGTCCCAGCACCCGCCAACCACCGCTGGTGAAGGGCACCAACAGACAGGCCGCCAGAACAAAGACCAGGATGGCGCGTTGGGCTAACGTGATATTGATGGCCACCTTGGCCAAATCGCAGCCCAGTACCACGGCTCCGCCGACAAATACCGCCAGCATCCCCCATAACACGACATTGGCGCCAGCGGTGGCACTCTCCACAAACAGCAGTGCAAAGCCCATGCCGAAGACCACGCCATAGGTGAAGATGGATGGCTCAACCTCCTTGATGAAGGGCAGAAGGTCGCGTCGGGTCTTGACCGTGAAGTCGTTTGTCGTATCGGTGCGCGTCCGCAGGAAGGTCAAAAAACCAAAACTGGCCACCAGATAGACGACGGCAAACAGCGGCTGGGCCAACGGCACGATCAACCCCACCAAAAAGAACAGCACCGCCCCGCCGGCGATGCTGGCACTGGTAAAGGTGACGTGGCGATGGATCCGGGCCATACCGGCGCCGTCCATCCAGCGCAGCGTGAAGTAGCCGCCAGCCAGCCCGGTACAGAGCCCGCCGACAGGATAGCTGGCCGCGGGCAGAGCCAACCCGAGATTGACCAGAAAGGCCTCCAGGGGCAGAATCAGCCCCAACGCCAGCAGTGCCGGTGCGCTGAAGGTGAAGAAATGCGGACGCATCAGCCATTTTTTCGTCAGGCTGACGGATATCAACGCTGCAGACAGGCCGACGAAGACAGATATCTGCACCAAGCCGGTGACAAACCCACTGTAACCCGGCGGAAAATCGGTCCAGAGCCAGAAATAGCACAACAGCTCATAGGCAAAGAAAAAGGAAAACCCGGTAACTCCAAAAAGCTCCATGGCTCCGATATGCTGCTGTTTGGCAGCGGCTTCAGTCACTGGCAGAATCCCCTCGTCATTGCCTTCCTGTATTTCCAGCCACCCCGCGATTACATATGGCAGCAGTATAGCGCAACTGGCGCGGATGTATAAGTAGCCAAACGACAAGGATGGTGCTCGGCGTAATCCTCAACGGCTGTCTGCCGGGGCTATCGACCGGCTGTCTGTAGCCGCCATAACGCGCTGAAACCGCAGATGGCAATCCGGCTTCAGCGGTATCACTCACAAAATCACCCGCAGAAGGTTATACCGCTCGCACTCACCCTCAAGAGATAGAGTCGCCTGACACACCCTGCTTTGATTATCGCTTTGATGAGCCTGTCCTGTATATTGCAGCGCAGGGCGGTTCTGAAGAATGGCGAACAGATCAAGAGAACAAATCGGAAGGAGGAAGTGTATGACAGAATTGTCCTACAAACGCGGCACGCGCATCCCCAAAAGCGATGAAGTCCCGGCGCCTGCCGCCAAAACACCTCAGGTCAGCACAAAATCGAAAGCCTCCGGGAGGAGGCAATGACAAGTTGCAAGGAGACATGCAATGAGCAATGTGAATCAAAGTACGAACGGGGAGACCAAGACGCCAGCCAAAGCCTGGGTCATGCTGGTGATCGTCTTTATCTACTGCATAGCGACCGCCATGCTCTGGTTTTCGGTACCGCCGATGGCTCAGGCCATCATCCCCAGCTATATCATCCAACTCGGCCAGGAGAACATCCAGAGCAATTTCGGAGCGCTGAGCCGATGATGGCCAGGATGCTCAAGGCCACCCCGCTCGCTGAGAACAGGGATCGACAAAGGATGAAGATGATCGCACCAACGCAAAACGAGACGGCCACAAAGTAGACCGGGTTGCGCAACTCCAGTCCGGCACCGACTTCCTCCCAGAAGCAGAAGAAGAAAGCGTTGACAACTCCAGCCAGAAAGCTTGAGAAAATGAATGCCAATACAGGATGAAGGCCAAGCAACAACAGCGCTCCAAGCAGTACCGCCGGCAAGCAGGCAACTGCGGTGCAAATTGCTATCAGCCAGGTTTTGGACATATTGGATTTGAATTTGAGAATGAAGCTTTTGATGGTCAGGAGAATGGAGCCCAGCCCGGCACCAATCAGAAACACTACTTGAGTCAAACCGCTGACAAAATAGCTGTCAGCAGTAAAAAACTGCGGTATTATCCACAGAAACGTCATTAGATACCATGCAAAATGAAGCGCGAATCCTCCGATACTGAGAACGTCGATCTCCCGCAGCCCCGTTTGTGGTTTTCTGGCAGCACGCTGGCCCAAAGCGCTTCAACCTTTCTCAGCCGGTGGAGCACAGTGGTGATTGCCCGACTGTCTGTTGTAGTCCGTCCCTGTCTGAGCTTGTGCCAATTGTAGACCATAACGTTGGGGTTTGGACTTGAGGGAAACTCTCGGAGCCCAGGAAGTGCTCAAGGCCAATCTGACTGGCTACCAATCCAGGCGTTGGCGGTTACCGGGGTGGAGTTGGTCGGAGGTGGCGACCAGCGTGTCGCGGAAGGTCAGCACCCGCTGGGTGTCCTCGCCCTTGCGCCAGACCAGGCGGTAAGGGAAGGCGGCGTCGGGCTCAGCGAACGGCACGGCGTAGTAATCGTCCATGATATTGGCAAACAGCTGTCTGGAGAAGTTGGAGCGCGGCGTGACGAAGACATCATCGCCGATGCTGGCCAGCGGGAAGTCCTTGACTGAGTCGGCGAAGAAGATGCTGCTGCGGGTGCTGACGTTGTGGCGGTTGAAGAAAGACTCCACAGCATCGGCACCACGGCGGCAGATCAGGCTGCCGGTGGGATACATTATCGACAAGCCCCGGAGATCCTCGGCGCAGACCTTCTCCTTTTTGACCAGGGGATGGCGGGAGTTGGCGATGGCGACCAGCGGCACGACGGCCAGGATGCAGGTCTCGCAGGCTGGATCGATGACGTCAACTTCCAAAGCCACATCTATATACATGTCGATGCGCATCGCCAACAACAGATCCAGCAGCGACTGAGCCGGATTGTTGGTCAGCGCCAGGGTGAATCCGGGGTCGGTCTCGACCTGCTTGGCGCGAGCCGCCGAAATCAGGGAATGGATGGCCGGGTCATCAATGGCGCCGGCCAGACGGACCTCCAGCCCCGTAGAACGCATATGCGTCTGAGTGGCCTGGTAGAGGTTGAGCATCTGTAAGGCGTCGATGCAGAACGCCCGGCCCTGCTCGGTCAGCTCGATGTGCTGCCCGCTGCGGTCGAAGAAGTTGCTGTTGAATTCCTTCTCCAGGGCGGCGATGTGCTTGCTCAAGGCGGATTGCGTGAGATTCAGATAGCGGGCGGCCGAAGTGAAGTTCATGTAGCGTACCAACACCAGGAACTCTTCCAGGTAATGTATGCTCACCAGCCTTACCTCTTCCCCTTGTTCTCCGTTGGAAAAAGCTCATTCCATTTTGGAATAGCGCCTGTCCATATCAGTGTTTCCGTCATTCAACCCAAAGGGAGTATAAAGCATCGTATCCGGGAATTCAAAGGGCGAATTCCCACTTCTGGAGTGGACAAGGAGGAAAAAAGAATATGGCAAAAGACAATATCAGCAGACGAACGTTCAGTAAGTTGGGCGTGGCTGCCGGTCTGGCCACGGTTCTGGCTCCCGGGTCGTTGGCGACCCTGAAAGAGGCCAGCGCCGAGGAACTGGCTGCCGACACCGGCGAGGTGAAGCGGATTCGCTCACACTGCCGCGCCTGCGGCAAGATGGAGTGTCCCATCTGGGTCACCGTCAAGAATGGCCGGGTAATCAAGATTGAGGGCGACAACACTGCCTTCTCCTCGCACGGCAACTGCTGTTCCAAGGGACGCAACGCCATGCAGGCCCTCTATCACCCCGACCGCCTGAAGTACCCGATGAAGCGCACCAATCCCAAGGGCGAGGAGCCCGGCTGGGTGCGCATCTCCTGGGACGAGGCGTTGGAGATCTCGGTGGAGGAGATCAACAAGATCATCGACGACCCGGAGTGCAACGGCTGGCACTCCATCAAGGTGCTGCACGGCACCGGGCGCACCACCACCTACGGTGTGGAGAGCTTCACCCCGGTGGTCGGCGCCTCCAACCAGGGTTCCACGGCCGGCCAGGTCTGCAAAGGCCCACGTATCGCCACCGGCGCGATGATCGCCTTTGCCTCACCGCACTGGGTGGCCTCCAACGACGGCGCCAAGTGCTTCTTCCAGTGGGGCACCAACCAGGAGGTCTCCAACTACGACTCCGCCGGTAAGGTCATCACTGAGGTCAAGTTCGGCTCGGAAGTCTCCATCTGCGTTGGCCCGCGCCTGCAGAACCTGGGCAAGGAATGCGATTATCAGCTGCACCTGCGCCCCGGCACCGACGATGCCCTGGCCCAGGGCCTGATGAACGTGATCGTCGAGAACAAGACCTATGACGAGATGTTCATCAAGCGCTGGAGCAACGGCCCCTTCCTGGTCGTGGACGACCTGGAGCCCGAGCCGTTTGAGTGGATCAACAAATACGAGATGCCCGGCGCCTACGCGCTGACCATCAAGACCCGCCTGCTCAAGCAATCCGACGTGGTGGAGGGCGGCGACCCCAACAAATACGCCGTCTGGAACAACAACACCAACTCCATCACCTACTGGGACTCCCCCTCCGGCCTCTGGGAAGGCGAAACCGCACCGGCCTATCCCAATCCGGAGACGGACTGCGAGGTCTACTACCCGCGTTATCTGGAGGAGTCCCGCCGCGTACCCTCCGACCCGCTGGCCGGTCTGCATACCAACGACCCCGGCTTCCCGGAGTTTTTGAACCTCGACCCGGCTCTGGAGGGCGAGTTCACCGTGACGCTGAAGGACGGCAAGGAGCACAAGGCCGTGCCGGTCTGGCAGCGCTTCTGCGAGCGCATCTCCTACTGGACGCCGGAGAAGACCGCCGAGCACTGCTGGCTGGACGCCGACCTGATCCGCGAGACCGCGCTGGCCTACTCCAAGGAGCCGGGCATGGGCGGCATCATGTACAACCTGCCCATCGAGCACACCGGTAACGCCGCCGACACCTGCCGCACCATCCTCTGCCTCTCCGGCATCACCAACAATGTGGATACCTTCGGCGGCAACCGCGGCTCTGACCTGCTGTACTTCCTCTATAACACCTACTTCCAGTACCACACCCCCTTCGTCACCTCGGTCTTCGAGGCCGACCCGATCCAGGCCGGCTATGCCGCCGGCGCGGTGAATGTGGAGACCGGCGAGCCCTCCCAGGGACGCTTCCCGCTGATTCCGTGGTCCAACCAGGTGGGCAACGCCGCCATTATCCACGACCAGACCTCCTGCACCGACCAGATCATGACTGGCAAGCCCTTCCCCATCAAGGGCATGATCTCCTGCACCGGCAACCACTTCCACTCCGGCAATGCCACGGCCAACTGGGAAGCCTTCAAGACCTTCCAGTTCTACCTGGGCTGGGAGCTGTGGTGGGCGCCGACCATCGAGCTGGCCGACGTCGTACTGCCGGCCAACCACTTCCTGGAGAACCAATGCGTCCGTGCCTCCCAGAACGGCGAAGGTGGCTTTGGCCCGATGGTCAAGATCGTCGAGCCACAGGCCGAGTGCAAGTGGGACTCCATGAGCCTGATCAATATCTTCACTCCCAAGATGAAGAAGAAGTACACCATCGAGTTCAACCCCGCCCTGCTGGCCAACCCCATCGTGCCGACCATGGAAAGCGCCACCCCGGGCGACAGCTATGTACCCTGGTGGCCCAAGGACAAGACCAACGTGCCCTTCCTCGGCCAGTTCGGCGAGACCGAGTGGCCCACCGACGAGCAGGCCCTGGACATGAGTGTGATTACCATGAAGCCGATGGACTTCATGGGCGGCCACGTGATGCAGGCCGGCGGCCCCACCGAGCTGGGGATGGAAGGCGCGCCTCTGGTCTTTGACAGCTACCAGGACTTCTGCGACACCTATCAGGAGCATGGCCAGTGGTCGCTGAAGAAGATGAGCCCATTTGGCTACTACAAGCGTTATATGTGGGGCTGGCTGCGCGCACCGCAGGGCTACTACGACCCCACCTCCGAGGACTATCGCGTCACCGGCAAGCCCGGCCCGCTGGGCTTCCCCACCCCCACCGGCAAGTTCGAGCTGTGGTCGACCATCCTGGAGTCCTATCCGGCCCAGACCACCTATCAGGGTGAGCAGATCGAGCGCGAGATTGGCCGCAACGACGACTATCTGGAGGCCCTGCCGACCGTACGCGAGCCTTACGAGAGTCCGTACAGCACCATCATCCCCGACGACGTCAAGGCGGAGTACCCGCTGGTGCTGACCTCCGGTCGCCGCAACCCGCTGTTCTTCCACTCCGAGAACCGCCAGCAGCCCTTCAACCGCGAGATCTATCCGGTGCCGCACTTCCAGATCCACCCGGATACGGCCGCCGAGCTGGGCATCGAGCAGGGCGACTGGTGCTGGATCGAGTCGCGCCGCGGCAAGATCCGCCAGACCGCCGACCTGTTCTGTGGCATCGACCCGCGCGTCATCGAGGCCGACCACGGTTGGTGGTACCCCGAGCTGCCCGCTCCCAAGCACGGCTGGGACCTCTCCAACATCAACTGCCTGGTCGACCAGTACGCCCAGGACCCGGTGCTGGGCGCCTCGTCTCTGCGCGCCTACCTGGTCAAAGTCTACAAGGCCACGCCGGATAACTGCCCTGGTGGGCATGTGGTCCCCCGCGATGAGGATACCGGCATCGAGATTATCACCTCCGGTGATGACCCCCGGATGAAGGAATGGCTGCCGATGAGCGACGCTGAAAGGGAGGCGCTGTAATCATGCAATACGCAATAGTTACCGAATGCAACAAATGCGTGTCCTGCTTTGCCTGCTCAGTGGCCTGCAAAGTGGAGAACAACCCGCCTTTGGGCAACCACTGGACGAAGATTCTGCGCGTTGGGCCATACCCCATCAATGAGGGCGATGTCTTCCCCAACGTGGAGATGTACTTCCTGCCGGTCAAGTGCCAGCACTGCCGTCAGCCGGAATGCGTCTCAGTCTGCCCCACCGGCGCCTCGCAGAAGACCGAGGACGGCACGGTGCAGATCAACAAGGAGATGTGCATCGGCTGCCAGTTCTGCGTCATGGCCTGCCCCTACGGCGTGCGCTATCTGAACGTGGAGCAGAAAGTCGTGGAGAAGTGCACCATGTGCCAGCAGCTGATTGTGGCTGGCGGGCAACCGGAGTGCGTCAGTGCCTGCACCGGCAGCGCTCTGCACTTCGGCGATCTGGACGACCCGTCCAGCGAGGTCTCCCAGATGGTCGCCGCCGCTGGCGAGAAGGTCCATCATCTGCCGGACGTCGGCAACGACCCGGCCAGCGTCTATATCCTCGACAAGCAGAAGTGGAGGCTGTAAACCATGGAACTGCAATGGCCTTTGATAATCTTTACCACCTTTATCTGCCTGGCGGCCGGCACCATCGCCACTGTCGCCCTGGCTACCTTGAAGCAAGCTGACTCCGGCCTGGAGTTCAAGGGGGCAATTGTCTCCCTGGCGGCTCTGGTCATCGGCGGTCTGGCCTCGGTGCTGCACCTCCAGACCCCATCGCGTTACTTCGGGCAGTTCGGCAATATCTCCTCCGGAATCAACCAGGAGATTGCCGCCATGGGGCTGCTGGGCATCGTGGTCATCATCTACCTGGTACAGCTGCAGCGCTCCGGCAAAGCGGCGTCGGCCGTCAAGGTCCTGGCTGCCCTGCTGGCCGTGGTGCTGGTGCTGGTGATGAGCCACTCCTACATGATGCCCTCCATCCCGGCCTGGGACACCCTGCTGCTGCCGCTGTACTACCTGCTGAATGCCGCAGCGCTGGGCCTGCTGGTGACCAAACTGCTCCAGCTGACCGGTAAACCTGGAGATAAGGCTGTCAACCTGGGCTCCTGGCCGCTGATCGCCCTGGTCGTCTTTGCGGCTGGCGTGGTGGCCTATGCTGCCTACATCGCCACGCTGTCCGGCGCCAACTACTCCGCGGTGCTGCACTCCGACATCAGCACGGTGCCGCCGGTCGATCCGGCCAGCATCGGCTCGCGCCTGTTCTCGGGCGATCTGGCTGGTATCTTCTGGGGCGGCGTGGTCGTGGTCGGCCTGGCTGCACCGATTGTCTGCGCACTGGTGGGCCGCAAGCCTGCCGAAGGCAAGTCCTCGCTGGCTGTTGGAGCCGTAACCTGCGGCATCCTGTTGTTGCTGGTGGGCAACGTGGCCTTCCGCGCATTGCTTTACTTCGCCGGTTCCTCGGTGTTCATCTACTAGTCTGACTCGCCGAACTACGGCACCCGTCTGTCCTGGCCTCAGCGCCCGGGCAGCGGGTGCCGTAAGCGAGCATGATCTGAGGATATTGCAATGACAGAAACT
>JAISUQ010000109.1 GCA_031272005.1 Coriobacteriales bacterium
CAATATCGAGGCAAATATCAAGAAGCTGAAAGACATAGGCTTGCTCGAACGAGAGGGTGCAAAGCGCAATGGCAAATGGATAGTGAGAGATGGAGGGTGAAAGCAAATGCCGTGATAGCGATGCGCTGATAGCAGATTGATAGCAAAAAGTCAGCGAGAGCTGAATAGTGGATGGAAAACAGTGAAATATACGCACTGAGACATGCGAAATACTAAACAAAATTGTTTAGGTAAGAAATAGATCAGGCGAGTGGGAATAGTCAGGCAAAGCCGCAAAACCGCTTGTAAATCAACGTTTTTGGGGGTTCAAAAAAGGTCACTGATGTGATTTTGATGTGCAGAGAATAATTAAGAATGTTATTACAGGTTCAGTTGTCAAGTATTACTTGACAACTGGCTCAGACTGCCCCTTTCCGTCGTGCCTGTCTCGCACAGTGCTGGAACGGGCTGGGGTAGCTATACACACGCCTTATCCGATACTATTCATACTTGATTGTCAGCTTGCCATCTACCAAAGGGTATGTGATTCTGGGTTTGTCATGTTGAGCGTGGGCAGTGGTTATCGTTGATTCGTATGCTTCCCATGATGGAAAGACTATCAGTTGTTCGTGGCCGTCGTCATCATAATACCTGAATTCGATTTTGACGATTTCGTATCCGCCACGATAACGCATTGAGTGCTCTCCAATTGGTTTACCGGTATCGCTCCAAACAGTGTAAGAATACCAACGGGATTCCTGGGATAGTTCTTCCAAACGCTTCAGGATTGCCGCCCGCTCCCTCTTTGTTGTTGCAAACCCCAGATTCCAGTAGCTGACCAAGACGTTGTCCTCACTTGCATCGCCGGCTTCACAATAGTCGATTGATTCATACATCGCACCCAGCTGCTCCAGCCGTGCAGCGATGTTCCTGTAGATTGAGTTGAGAATCTTTGAGTTGGCCGGGATGATTTCTCCGTCACTGGTTTTTCTGGGTTGTTCAGCGATATAGCTTTTCACATATCTGGCTGCATCATCGATCTGCCATTGAAGATATCTGCTGTCATCATGTCCGCCCGACATTGATTTTCTCCGTTCCATAAAATTCTGAAATAAGCTAATATATAATATACTTGTACAAGTAAAAGTCAATGGGTTGCTGTAGAATAACTGATACTTTTGTTAACGAGAGGACAGGTTGCTTATGGCTACCGAGAAGCTTCATCAATCTGAACGCCTGGTCAGCGCGCAGGAGATGCGGGAGATTGATGCTTTTACCATCAATGAGATGGGCGTGCCCTCTGCGGTTTTGATGGAGCGGGCAGCACTGGCTTGTGTGACGCGGTTGGAGAGGGGCGATTTCGACCTTCTCCACGCTGTTTGCCTTTGTGGTGTGGGGAATAACGGTGGGGACGGGATGGCCATTGCTAGGTTACTGCATCTGGCCGGGCGTAAAGCAACCATCGTGCTGGTTGGCGATGAAGACCACTTGAGCATGGATGCCATGCAACAGTTGGTGATTGCCGAGAATTACCGGGTGCCGGTAGTTCGCTACCAGCAGGGTTGCCTGGAACAGCTGGGTGCCACTACCTTTGTCGATGCTTTGTTCGGCGTGGGGCTTTCGCGCCCGCTGGCAGGTGATGCACTGGCTTGCGTGAAAGAGGCCAAGGCGTTGGTAACGGAATCGAGCCAAGAGAACGATTGTTCTCCTGTCAGTATTTTGGCAGTGGACATCCCTTCTGGGATTTCGGCCGACACAGGCGAGGTGCTTGGCGCAGCGCTGGCTGCCCAGGCCACAGTGACCTTTGCCTACAACAAGATTGGTCTGACCAGCGGCAGCGGCCCCTCCCTGGCCGGTGAGCTGACTGTCGCCGATATCGGGGTCTACGACCGATAGGTTTTCGTCTGTATCACAGGTGTTTTTGCTGGTACAAGCCGTTGTTGACAAACCCCAGGGAACGGTAGTACTCGCGGGTGCCGATGGCGCTGATGACGTTTATATTCTGATAACCGCGCTGGCGGGCCAGCTGGCAGGCGGCTTCGATGAGCTGGCGGCCCAGGCCGAGGTGTTGCGCGCCGGTGTCTGTTTGATGCAGCTGGGCCACCTGCCCGTAGATATGGACTTCGCGAATCATCGCCTCACTGCCATGGATAGGGATTACGCCTTCCTCGCAGTCGCCAAAGGCGACACCCAGCGCCTGGGCATCAGGTAAAGACAGGCGGAGAAAACCAGCGATGCGACCCTGGCTGTCTATCCATTGCAGAAAGAATTCCTCGGAGACTGTGGTTGCATAGGATAGCTCCTCCAACTTCAGCTCATCGAGCTGTGCGCCGCCGGTGCCAATCTCGCGGAAACGGATTTCCTGTATGCTCAAGCCGCGCTGGCTGATCTCGGCTTCCACCAGCTGACGGAGATTGGCCTTTTTGTTGCCAGCCAGGATGTCCTTGGCCGAGATGTCGCGGACCATGCGCGAGATGCGGGTGTAGGGCGGGGTAGCCAGGGTATCGGCCACCAGCACATCAATCAGCTCCGCCTCGCTGTAGGGCTGCCAGCTGCCAGCCCGATACAGCTTCTCCAACGTCGTCCCGGCGACCAGCACGCAGGGATAGAGCTTGACCTCGTCAGGGAGATAGGCCGGCTCGTTCACCAAGCGCTGGTAGTCGCAGATGTCGGCTTCAGGCGTCGAGCCGTAAAGGTTGAGCATGAAGTGGACATGGATCTTGAAGCCATACAACCTGAGCAGCGCGAATGCCTGCTGGATGGTGCCCAGGTCGGCGTGGCGGTTGTTCAGGCTGAGGATTTTGGCATCAAGGCTCTGGACACCCATCTGGATCTTAGTACAGCCGAAGCTGCGCAGCAGAGTCAGGCTTTGTGCAGTGATGGCATCCGGGCGCGTCTCCACCACCAGGCCGACCACGCGATGGTTGGCCTGCTCGTTGAGCCTGTGTTGGGCAAACAACTCGGCGATAGAGGTGGTTTGCTGTGCTGTGGCAGCTGCGCCTGCTACGGCAGCTGCACCAGCTGCGCCAGTGAGGGCTTCCTGGCGTTGCTGGCATCGCAGTGCCCGCTCGGCATCCGTTTCATTGAGCGCCTTGAACATCTCGCAGATAAACCAGACCTGGTAGTCTTCAGGATAATCGCTCCAGCTGCCGCCCAGTACAATCAGTTCGATCTTATCCGTCATGTGCCCCATCTGGGTCAAAGCCTGCAGACGTGATGCTACCTGCAAGTAGGGGTCGAAGTGGTTGAGCAGCGCCCGTTGGCAGGCCGGCTCGTCGCTGAGGTAGCTTTTGGGCATCTGAGGGTCGCTGGGGCAATACAGGCAGTCGCCGGCGCAGGGCCAGGGTTTGGTCAATACGGTAATCGTCGCCACCCCGGAGGCGGTGCGGCGCGGCTTGACCCTTAAGGTGGCGAACAGCCGCTGCTCCAAAGCAGCGTCAATCTGCCAGCTCGTCCAACGCTGGGGGTCGGATTCTCGAACATCAAGGTAGTAGGGGAGCAGGTGCTTCTTCGCAAAGTGCGCAAGGCCATCACTGACGCTGCGCCCGCGGTTGTGGCGATGGATTATCTGCTCCAGGCGCTCGTCATCCAGGCGCTCCAGCACAGATGAGGCAGCGCGCAGTTCGGATAATATTTCCAACAACAAGGCTTCCATGACTCTGAGTATTCTATACTATGATGATTATGGACACTGCCAGCGCCAGAATACTTGCCAGGCTGAACACCGCCTTCTACCGCGAGCAGAGCGTCGCCTTCTCGGCAAGTCGCCAAGCACCCTGGGCTGGTTGGCGGCGATGTCTGCAGGAGACGAACAACTTTGGTATCAAAGCTGTTGAAAAGCCACAGAATTGCAGTTCAACGCCATTTTCGGTCTTCGATCTGGCTTGCGGCAACTTGCGTTTTGAGGCGTTTCTGCAAGTCGAACTGCCTCTGGTCGATTTTAACTTTCATACCCTGGATAACTGCGACGGGTTGGTTGCCTCGTGTGGCAATTCTGCAAACCTGGCCAGCCACCAGCACCTGGATGTTCTGGCGGCCTTGTTCAGCGGCTGCAGCCTGAGCAGCCAGATAATGGCTCCGGCCTGTGATTTGTCGGTAGCATTCGGTTTCATGCACCATTTGCCGTTGCCTGAGCAGCGTGCAGAGGTCTTGCACAGTCTGGTGCAGCAGACTAAGCCAGGCGGCTATATAGTCGCCTCGTTTTGGTGCTTTGCCGCTGATCCGGCCTTCCTGAGTAAGTCCCAGCCAAGCCAGGATGCAGCAATCGGAGAACTCGGGCTTAAGGCCGGGTGTTTGGCAGACGGTGATTACCTGCTCGGCTGGCAGGGAAAAGCTGGAGTGTATCGCTATTGTCATAGCTTTAATGAT
>JAISUQ010000117.1 GCA_031272005.1 Coriobacteriales bacterium
GTCAAAGCCCCAGTCATAGGAGTGGTTGGTGGCTGAGGCAACCAGGTCGAAACCGGCTCCCACCACCGCCGGCGCTACGGCCTCCGGGGCATTGAAGGAGGGATAACCGCGAGGCGAGACCGCATCCCAGAGATGGGTCTCGTTATTGATATAGGCCAGGTCGGCGGCGCGGACATAAGGTGCGACAGGAGCGTAAATCGGGCTGAAGTCGAAGAGCCCGTCGCCCATCTCGCCGGCCTGGCCGTCGGCATAGCTGCTGAGGGCGTCGTCGATGAGGTTGTCGCCCACGGCCAGAAAGTGCACGCGGTACTCCCAACTGTCCTCCAGGGTCTGAGCCACCAGGGAGTTGGCCTGATGCAGCGGGCTGAATGTGCGAGCCACTTCGGCACCGGCTCCAGTTATCGCGCCCTGCTCCGCATCCGAGCCGGTTATGTCTTCGCGCTCAACACCGCTTCCGGTTGGTGTGGCCTCATCCGGCAGCACGGTCGTCTCTCCCAGTCCCAGTACCGTGCCCAACAATGGCGGCAGGCAGAAGGCCAGCAGCAGAGCCACGACCGCCAGCACACCGACAACCTGCGGTGCACCCTTGCGCGATGAGGCAATGGATCGGCGAGTTTGCTGCTTCATGGCCGGCGGCTTTCTGCTATAGTGGGGTTCGATGCAAACTGGTGCTGTCGCTTGGGAATGACGCCCGCAAGCATCAGCAATTATAAGCCTAAAATCGGCGGGAGGCAGCAATCCATGGACACAAATCCAACACAGGCCACAATTCCCCAACCAGTGGCTGAGCATGTGGAGACCCTCGACCCCGAACTGGCGCCGGAGATTGCCGTGCAGCTGGGTCTGTCGCTGGCCGAGTACGACAACGTCTGCCGCACCCAGGGGCGGGTGCCGTCGCTTACCGAGCTGTACATCTACTCCCTGATGTGGAGCGAGCACTGCTCCTACAAGCACTCCAAGAAGCAGCTGCGGCTGTTCTCCAGCGAAGGGCCGTATGTGCTGCAGGGGCCGGGCGAGAATGCCGGCGTGATCAGTGTCGGCGATGGCTGGGCGGTGGCCTTCAAGATGGAGTCGCATAACCATCCATCGGCCATCGAGCCGTTCCAGGGTGCGGCCACCGGTATCGGCGGCATCATCCGCGACATCTTCACCATGGGTGCCCGGCCGATAGCCTCGCTGGACTCGCTGCGCTTCGGCACGCTGGATAAGCCGCGCCAGCGCTACCTGTTCGACGGCTCGGTGGCCGGTATCGGCTCCTACGGCAACTGCCTGGGCGTGCCGACCATCGGCGGCGAGGTCTACTTCGAGGAGGCCTACGAGGGCAACTGCCTGATCAACGCCATGGCCATCGGTTTGATGCGGGAGGAGAACCTGACCCGCGCCGTAGGCTCGGGACCAGGCAACCTGGTGGTGCTGATTGGCTCCTCCACCGGCCGGGACGGCATCGGAGGTGCTAGTGTACTAGCTTCTCAGGAGTTCGATGAGGCGGCGGAGAACAAGCGCCCGGCCGTGCAGGTGGGCGACCCGTTTGAGGAGAAGCTGCTGATCGAGGTCTGCCTGGAGCTGTTGCAGCGTGGCCTGTTTGTGGCTTTAGGCGATCTGGGTGCAGCCGGTTTGACCTCCAGCGCCTCCGAGATGGCCTCACGCGGCGGTGTTGGCTTGGACATCGATGTGCGTAAGGTGCCGCAGCGCGAGGAGGCCATGCAGCCCTTCGAGATCATGGTCTCCGAGTCGCAGGAGCGGATGCTGGCGGTGGTGGAGCCGGATGATTACGCTGCGGTGGAGGAGTGCTGCCAGCGTTGGGGCGTGGCCTGCACGGCCATCGGCAAAGTCACCGACACCGGGCGCTTCGTGGTGCGCGATTCGCAGCTGCCGGCCGAGGCCGACATCGTGGCCGACATGCCGGCCGAGATGCTGGCACAGAGCGCCCCGGAGTACGACCCCGAGATGCGCGAGCCGCAATACCTGGCCCAGCTGCAGGGCTACGACCTGGATTTTGTCTATCAAACGGCTGCCGATGCGGCCCAGCTGGCTGGCGCGCTGGCCGAGCGGGGCTGTGCCTTGGCGCCGGCAACGGATGACGCCCCGTTCAATGCGGCATTCTCCGCCCTGATCGCCTCGCCCAACATCTGCTCACGGGCCTGGATCTGGCGGCAGTACGACCATCAGGTGATGAACAATACCGTGATCTTGCCCGGTGCCGACGCCGCCGTGCTGCGCATCGGCGATACCGGCCGGGGAGAAACCACCAATCGCGGCATCGCCGCCTCCACCGATTGCAACGGTCGCTACTGCTACCTCGACCCCTACCTGGGCGCTCAGATCGCCCTGGCCGAAGGCGCCCGCAACCTGGCCTGCACAGGCGCCGACCCGGCAGCCATCACCGATTGCCTGAACTTCGGCAACCCGGAGAAGCCGGAGGTCTTCTGGACCTTCCATCAGGCTGTTCAGGGCCTGGCGGATGCCTGCCGCTTCTTCGCCATCCCGGTCATCAGCGGCAATGTCAGCTTCTATAACGAGAGCTTTGGCCATGCCATCTATCCCACGCCGGCCATCGGCATCGTGGGTGTGGTCGACGACATCACCGCCGTGGCCACCAGCGCCTTCAAGCAGGCCGGCGACACTGTCATCCTGGTGGGGGAGACCCTCGATGAGCTGGGCGGCAGCGAGTACCTGAAGGTCGTCCATGGCCTGGTGGCCGGGCACCCGCCCACGCTGGATCTGGAGTTGGAGCGCGATGTCCAGTCCACGGTGCGCCAGGCGGTGCGGACTGGTCTGCTGCAAAGTGCGCATGACTGCTCGGAGGGCGGAGTTGCGGTGGCGCTGGCTGAGAGCTGTGTGCTGGGCGGCATCGGTGCGGCAGTGGCTCTGGACGACGATCTGCCACCGGTGGCCTCGCTGTTCTCCGAATCGCAGAGCCGCATCCTCGTCAGCGTGGCCGAGGATAAGGTGGAGGAGTTCCTGGCCCTGGCGACCGCCAACCAGGTGCCCTACAGCGTCCTGGGCGAAGTCGGCGGCGAGCGCCTGACCATCGAGGACAAACTGAATCTGTCGGTTGCTGAAATTGCTAATCTCTATAACAATACTCTGGAGCAGCTGGTCACCAACCGCGTGTGATGGTTTTAGCCTGTTTTAATAGTGCGGGGCATGTGGATGTGTTAGAATTACCGCCGGATGTTTACCGTTCTCTGTGGCGTTAGGAGTGACATGAGTCTGCTTACATGGTTAGCTTACGATGGCGAAGGCGCGCTGGATTTTATCCCTGATTCGTTGCAGCTGCCGATCATCATCATCGGCATCGTCGCCATTCTGGTTATCATCGTTGCCTTTATCCTCAAGGGTTTCCTGGCTGAGATGAAGAAGCCGGCCAAGAAGAGTTCCAAGAAAAAGAAGAAGTAGTAGCAGCCGCCTCGCCAGGTGGCTTTGGCGCTCCCGCGTGCCAGAGGCATGGTGGGGGCGCCGCTGTTTTCCGCCGGACCGCCAGTTTTCAAGGTCGGCAGAGAGGGTCTTGTCTCCAGGTTATGGCAACCGTCAACGGCAGATACAAAGCAGGCCACACCAAACCGGATAAGGCCGCCCTGCGCTCCAGAGCCTTTCTGATTCTGGGTATTGCGCTGATTGCTGCGGCGCTGGTGCTGGCGGGGCTGGTGGTCTACAAGTATCTCAATGCCCGCCTGCACAACTCCGAGTTGGCAATCACCGCTGACGGGCTGGAAATCACCGCTGGTTCCTCGGTGCCAGCTGATATCAGCCTGGATACCCTGGACATCAACTGGGCTGCCCTGCAGGCCATCAACCCCGACATCATCGCCTGGGTTCTGATTCCCGGCACCAACGTCAACTATCCGGTGGTTCAGGGTACCGACAACGAATACTATCTGACCCATTTGGCCGACGGCACCTACAGCCCAGCCGGGGCGATTTTCTCCGACTATGAGAACAGCCGGGCGCTGGACGGGCGCAGCAACTTTATCTACGGCCACAATATGCTGGACGGCACGATGTTCTCCGATTTAACGAACTTCAACGACCGGGCCTACTTCGATGAGCATCGGCGCATCATCCTCTGCACCCCGACCCGCCAGCTGGAGTTGGAAAGCATCGCCATTCTGGAATGCAGCGCCTATGCGGAGGTCCGGCAGCTGCAATTCGTCGACGACACGGATTTTACCGCGTACCTGACCGACCTGTTGGGGTATGCTGTAAACATGGACGAAACTGCGGCAGAGGGAGTGTACAGGGTGTACTGCTTTTCCACCTGCACCGATTATGGCAACGTCAACCGCTCCATCCTGATAGCCAGAATCAGCGAGACCAGAGAAGTCATATGAGCAACCTTGAGTGTCCCGACAATTCCAGCCGCTCCAGCCGGTACAGCCGGTCCGCCAACCCCGGCAGTCCTGCTAACCCCGCTAACCCCGCTAACTCCGCCAACTCCGCCAACTCAGGCAGGCCAGAGAGCCCCGACCATCCCGAAGAAGCCTGCGCGGTCTTTGGCATCTATGCCCCGGGAGAGGACGCCGCCCGCATGGCCTACTTCGGCCTGCATGCCCTGCAGCACCGCGGCCAGGAATCAGCCGGCATCGCCGCTGCCGACGGCAACTACATCACCGCCACCAAGGAGCGCGGCCTGGTCACCCAGGTCTTCAACGAGTCCACCCTGGCCACATTGGACGGCCATATCGCCATCGGCCATACCCGCTACTCCACCTCCGGCGGGTCGTCGTCCTGGGATGCCGCCCAACCGCACCTCTCCGCCATCGGTGAGACTATCATCGCTTTAGCCCACAATGGCACCCTGGTCAACACCAACCGCCTGCGGGCCCAGCTGCTGGATCTGGGCGTCACCTTTCGCAGCTCCACCGACAGCGAGGTGGCGGCCAAGCTGATCGGCTATTATACCGAGCAGACCCATCACATCCGCGAGGGCATCCAACACACCATGGAGCTGATTGAGGGCGCCTATGCCATGGTGCTGATCAACTCGGAGTCGCTGTATGCCTTCCGCGACCCCAATGGCATCCGGCCGCTGTGCCTCGGCGAGTTGCCCGATGGTCGCGGCTGGGTGGTGGCGTCGGAGAGTTGCGGGCTGGACATCGTCGGTGCCGAATACCTTCGCGACATCGAACCGGGCGAGGTGGTGCGCATCAGCGCTGATGGGCTCGTAAGCGAGCAGGCAATCCCCAAACGTCGGCGGGCGCTGTGCATTTTTGAGTACGTCTATTTTGCCCGACCCGACTCCGTGCTCGACGGCCTGAGCGTCTACGCTGCCCGGGCGGCCATGGGGCGCAAGCTTTTCCAGGAGGCGCCGGTGGATGCCGACGTCATCATGGGCGTGCCCGACAGCGGCACTCCAGCCGGCATCGGCTATGCCCGGGCCAGCGGCATCCCCTTCACCGAATGCGTGGTCAAGAACCGCTACGTCGGCCGGACCTTCATCCAGCCCACGCAGACCCTGCGCCAGCGCGGTATCCGCCTCAAGCTCAACCCCTTGCCCGAGGTGATTGCCGGCCAGCGCCTGGTGGTCATCGACGACAGCATCGTCCGCGGCAATACCTCGCGCCAGCTGGTGCAGATGCTGCGCGACGCCGGGGCTGCCGAGGTCCATCTGCGCATCACCTCGCCGCCGGTGGCCTGGCCCTGCTTCTACGGCATCGACACCGATACCCAGGACCAACTGATTGCTGCCACCAAGAGCATCGAGGAGATTGCCGCCTTCGTGGGCGCCGACTCTTTGGCCTATCTGTCGCTGGAAGGGCTGCGCGAGTGCTGCCAGGCCGACCATGATGGCTTCTGCGAGGCCTGTTTTTCGGGAGAATACCCGGTGCGCCTGGCTGAGCAGCTGAACAGCCGCTCCTTCTGCGGCCAGCTGGAGCCAACCTTCTGGCCGGATGAGAAGGCCGGCATGGAGCCGCTGTTCTAGCAGCCTGGGTAGCGCTGACGCCGGCAGCTGAGCACAGGCGAGAAGGAGAGGAAATGACGATGCAGAACCCAGACACCGCCCCCGCTGCTGCGGCCCCCGACACGGCTCCCGACGCGGCCCCTGCCACCGTCCCCGACGCCGCCCCAAGCGCCCCCGCTGCCCCCGCCATCACCTATGCCGATGCCGGCGTGGACATCGACGAGGGCGCCCGCGCCGTCGAAGCCATCCGCAGTGCCGTGCGCTCCACCTACACCTCAGAAGTCATTGGCGACATCGGCGGCTTCGGCGGGCTGTTCTCCGCCGCAGCCTGCAAGGACATGCTCGATCCGGTGCTGGTCAGTGGCACCGACGGTGTGGGCACCAAGCTGGAGCTGGCTCGCCGCCTGGGCGAACACTGCACCATCGGCATCGACCTGGTGGCGATGTGCGTCAACGACATCGTGGTCAGCGGCGCCCGACCGTTGTTCTTTCTGGATTATCTGGCCATCGGCAAACTGGAGGCCGACTTCGCTGCCGAAGTGGTAGCCGGCATCGCCGAGGGTTGTCGACAGGCTGGCTGCGCTCTGATTGGCGGCGAGATGGCCGAGCATCCCGGAGTGATGCAGGCCGGCGAGTATGACCTCTCTGGATTTGCCGTGGGCCTGGTGGACCGCCCGAAGATGATCGGGCCGCAGCTGGTGCAGGCCGGAGACGTGATCTTAGGCCTGGCATCCAGCGGCCTGCACTCCAACGGCTATTCCCTGGTCCGTCGGGCACTGACCGACCAGCTCAGCGACGAGCAGCTGCAAACCGAGACCCTGGAATCCGGCGAGCGTCTGGCCAGCGCGCTGCTGGCCCCGACCCGCATCTATGTGCGCCAGCTGCTGGACGCCCTGGCAGCCGGGCTGCCAATCCACGCTGCCGCCCATATCACCGGCGGCGGCATCAGCGAGAACCTCAACCGCGCCCTGCCCTGCGGCCTGGACGCCAGCGTCACCCTGGCGACCTGGCAGGTGCCGGATGTCATCGCCCGGGTCATCGAGGCTGCCGGCCTTGGCCTCAATGAGGCCTTGAAGACCTTCAACATGGGCATCGGCCTGGCCCTGATTTGCGCTCCTGAGCAGCTGGGGGCGATTACCAGTCACTTCATGCAGGGCGGCCAGCGCGTCTTTCGCATCGGCGAGGTGGTGCGGGCGGCCGACCCCGCAGCGCCCGGTCAGGTGCTCTATAAGAACAAGGGCGAATAACCCGGATAACCAACAAAGGAGAACAGCCATGCTCAAACTCGGTGTGTTGATCAGTGGCAGCGGTACCAACCTCCAGGCCATCATCGACGCCTGCGCCAACGGGACGCTGGACGCCGAGGTGGTCCTGGTCATCTCCAGCAAACCGGACGCCTATGGCCTGCAGCGCGCTCAGCAGGCCAACATCCCGACCATCGGGCTGACCCGTGAGGTCTACAACAGCCAGCTGGCTGCCGACCAGCTGATTGCCGAACGCTTTGCCCAGGCCGGGGCGGAGTACATCGTCATGGCCGGCTACATGCGGATGGTCGGCGCGCCGATACTGGAGGCCTTCCCGGATAAGGTGATCAACATCCATCCCGCCCTGCTGCCGGCCTTTGTCGGCGCCCACGGCATCCAGGATGCCTGGGATTATGGCGTCAAGGTCACCGGCGTCACCGTGCATTTTGCCAATGCCGCCTACGACGAGGGTCCGATCATCGCCCAGCGGGCTGTGGAGATATACGAGCATGATAGCATAGAATCGCTGGAGCAGCGCATCCACGCCGTGGAGCACGAGCTCTACCCACAGGTGCTGCAACTGCTGGCCACCGGCCGTATCAGCATCGACGAACACCGCCACGTGCGCATCAGCAACCCAAACAGCGCCGCATAATCCCCGTCAGGGCCCTTTGCGCAGGGTCGGGTTGCAAACCCGCCCCCCATAGTGCGCAATTGTTGGGAAACGCTGATTTTTCCAACTACAGTGAATCCGTAGGGGCGCGATTCATCGCGCCCTTTCGGGGATTGCCATATTTGGAATAATCAGGGCTTCCCTGGCTTCGCTCAGCGTTCAGTCGGTCGCTGTGGCCCGCAGTTTCTCCTTGGGCAGATGTTGATAGAGGACCTCGGCCAAAGCGTCGGGGTTCAACGGTTTGGAGAGAAAGCCATCCATGCCCGCCTGACGAAACATCTGCTCGTTGCCGGCGATGGCGTTGGCCGTCAGGGCGATAATCGGAATCCGGTTGGTCGGCCAGGGCAGCTGACGGATATGCCCGGTGGCCTCGATGCCGTCCATTACCGGCATCATGTGGTCCATCAGCAACAGGTCGAAGTCGGGGTCCTGTTCCAGCAGCTCCAGCGCCTCCAGACCGGTGTGGGCCTTGACCACCGCCAGTCCAAAGGCCTCCAGCATGAACTCGGCAATCTCCAGGTTGATCTCCATGTCATCGACCACCAGCACCCGGCCTTCGGGCACCGTGAAACGCGGCGCCGGCGCCGGCAGGGTCTGCGGCAGGTCCTCCAGCGAGCCGGCCGGCAGCAGCAGGCGTACGCTGAAGCAGGAACCCTGGCCATAGGTGCTCTGAACCGAGATGCTGCCGCCCATCATCTCCACCAGATTCCGGGTTATCGCCAACCCCAGGCCAGAGCCGCCGACGTGTTTGTTGCGCACCCGGTCGAGCTGCTCAAACTCGTTGAACAGCTTGTCCAAATCAGCCGGTCGGATGCCGATGCCGGTATCGGTGATGGTAAAGCGGATAAAATCGCCACAGTCGGGCACCACGCTCAGCTCCACCGAACCAGCCCGGGTGTACTTGAAGGCGTTGGAGAGGATGTTGCTCAACACCTGGCGCAGGCGCTTGGCGTCCGCATGCACCACCCGCGGCAGCTCGGGCGAGATGCTGGCAGAAAAGTACAGGCTTTTCTGCTGCATCATCAGCTCAAATACCGCCTTGATACCATCGAGCAGCTCCAGCAGGTCGAAGTACTCCTCCACCAACTCAAACTTGCCGGCTTCGATTTTGGAGAAGTCCAGGATGTCGTTGATCAGCGCCAGCATGGCAGTCGAAGAGCTGCGCAGCTTGCCAATCAGCTCCAGTTGCCGGGCGGTGAGGCCGGTCTTCTCCAGGATGTCGGTCAGGCCGATGATGGCGTTCATGGGCGTGCGGATCTCGTGGGAAACGTTGGCCAGGAAGTCCGACTTGGCGGCGTTGGCCCGCTCGGCCTCGCGGCGGGCTTCGACGAATTCGGTCATGTCATCGAAGAACACCAGCGAGCCGGCAAAGTTGCCCTGGCCGTCGCGCATCCGGCTGAACTCGATGACATACTCCCGCGCCCGCCCGCAGCCGCTGAAGTCGATGCTCTGTTGGATCTCGTAGTGATCCTGGTCGCCGTCTGCGGGGCCGGCGCTGCCCGGATAGTCTGAGCTGGCGGAGAGGTTGATGCGCTCCACCAGCTCGGCGGGCAGCAGGCCGCCGAGCAGCTCGGCAAAGCTGCAACCCTTGATGATCAGGGTTTCGCCCCGGCCCAGGGCCTGGGCAAAGGACTCGGTGAAGAAGACCGCCTTGCCCTCGGCGTCAAAGAACAGGATGAAGTCGCGGCTGTTGGCCAGCAACAGATCCATGTGCAACTCCAGGCGGGAGCGCTCGGCGTAGTTGATTTCGGAGAATTGCCGTTTGGCCTCCACCGATTCGCGGATGCGCTGGCTGAAGACGCGCTCCCGCTCCAACTCACGGGTCAGCTTGCGGACCTGGATGGCCAGCTGGTGGTTCTCCAGGGCCAGCTGCTTGGCGTTATGCGGGCTGGAGGGCGCTGCGGGCTGCTCGGGTGGAGATATGCCGTCAGTGTTGCTCAAAGGTCAGATCACCATGGCGATGAAGGTGCTGTTGTGGAAGCGATTGGCCAGCACGGAGCTGTCGGTCTTGCCGCGCACCGGGCAGATCTCGCCGCCGGAGTAGGCAAAGGAGTAGGCGACGCTGCTGGCATCCAGCTTTTCGTGGATCTCCTCAGCCTCGCCCTCATAGCCATAGCCCAGGGCAAAGAAGCGGCCGATACAGGAGAATAGCAAGATAGCATGAGCATCCTCCAGATCGAGCTCGTCGAGCTTGCGCTGGGTGGTGGCCAGGACCTCGCCCTCATCCAGATAGCCGACCGAGATGGTGGCTCCCAAAGAGACCTCGCCGCCGCAGATGCCATAGCCTTCCGGCGTGGTCTTCAGCAGGATGCGGATCACCGGCACCGTGCCGTCGTTGTTGTCCACATACAGCGGAAAGGAGTACAACGACTCAAACTGGCCGTCCGGGCCGCTGGCCAGGCCGTTGTTCTTGAGGAACTCCACCAGTGGTTGGCCGTTGACCTCCTTGATGACGTTGTTCTCACAGCTGGTGACCTGGCCGATGACGTTGGCCATCTTCTTGCTGGAGATGGTAGCGACATGAAAGACAGGTTTCAGCGGTCCATAGCACAGCACGCAGACCATCCGGTCGCTGTAGGACTGGTCGTCGCAAAGCACGCTGCATTTGGCGTAGTCGATGGTGTTATCCGAGGCCAATGAGCCAAAGATGGGCACGTTGCCGCTGACGCTGTCCAGGGCGTTGACGAAGAAGTCGCCACCTACGGCGTTGAGGATGAAGGGCGCAAAGCACAGTATCAGCGATGGCTGCTCGGCATATGCAGCAGCGGCTTGCTGGTAGGTGTCGGTGACGACGGCAGGATTGACAGTGCTGATAGGCTCGGAGCAGCCGACGGCAAACTGCACCTCATCGCTGCTGAGCACCAGCAGGCTGAGACAATCCAGGTCGGTGGAATGCGGCGAGGCGGCGCTGAGGGTGCTGCTGCCGACCAGCCTGAAGGGCAGGGCCTGTGCCAGCGCGGCGACAGTGCCCGCCTCCACGAATTCCGGCACACAGCTGAGGATGCCGATGCTGTGCTGCTTCAGGTCGCATGACTCCAGTTGGCCACAGATCTCGGCCACAGCTGCCGCGACGTCGTCTATCTCATTGGTAAATGCCGAAAAGGCCTGCATTTTGCGCGCCCCCTTGGGAAACTGCCCGATTACGGTTACACTGATATGGTACCGCAGGCGACCCTTCTGGCGGTATGCTCAGAACCTGCCGTCTATCCCGATGAAAGTAACTTGGATGTCTGAAACCAAAGCCAACAAAGCCGAACAGCCCCAATCCACCGCCGCCCGGAAGCCGCCTGTTGGCCCGGCTGCTGCAGACCCGGCTGCTGCGGATCCGCCGGCTGAGAAGCCGCCGGCCGTAGACCCGGCCGCTGCGGACCCGGCGGCTGCGGACGCGCCGGCTGAAGACCCGGCTGCTGCAGGCCCGGCGACCGTGAAGCCGCCGGTCGTAGACCCGGCGGCGCACATCAAATTCATCGGGCTGCTGGTCTTCTTCGTACTGATCATCGTCATCGGCGTGTTCGTTTTCAACTTCATCCGCTCCGTGGGCACGGAGAACCTGGCCGAGGATTTGGAGCAGGCCGTGCGCGACGCCGGGCCTGCGGGCATCCTGATGTGTCTGGCCTTGCAGTTTGTGCAGGTGGTGGTGGCTTTCATCCCGGGTGAGGTGGTGCAGATCGCCATCGGCTACATCTATGGCACCATCGGGGGCGGGCTTCTGACCATCGCCGGCGCGCTGATCTCCTCCATCTTCATCTTCTACCTGGTGCGCAAGCTGGGCGCCCCCTTTGTCCAGGGGATGATCGGCGGCAAGGACAACAAGCTGATGCGCTTTCTGGACAACGAGAAGCGCCTCAATGCCACCGTCTTCATCCTCTATTTGATTCCCGGTCTGCCCAAGGACGTCTTCAACTACCTGGTGCCGCTGACCAGGATGCGTCCGGCGGCATTCTTCGTGCTCTCCACCATCGCCCGCGCGCCGGCTATCTTCGCCTCCACCTTCGTGGCTGATGCCTTCAAGCAGGGTAACTATCTGAGCATGGTCATCGTGGCGGTGATCTTCGGCGGCCTGGCGGTGGTCGGCATCGTCTTCAACGAGAAAGTCATGGCTGCCGTGGATAAGGCTCTCGCCGCCCTGCCCACCCCCAGCAAGCGCCCCTGATTATGCGGGGTCAGAAGCTGCGCTGCGCGCGCAATTCTCCACATTATTGTACCTAATTAAACCTACATGATGCATTATGAGAAAAAAACGTTTAGTTTGGAGCAATAATAGCGCTTTCAGCTGACGGCGGGCGCTCTTCGGGGTGTTCTTCGGGGTGTTTGTTGAACAGTTTGCGGGTCAGCCAGGCTATCAGGGCGACCAGGGCGATGCTGAAGACCACGTCTACCAGGTAGTGTTCCTTGCAGAACAGGGTGGACAGAGAGATCAGCACGCCGAGTACCCCCACCGGCAGCAGGTGCAGAGCCTTGCGCGGCGCTGGCGAGGTGTCGTTGAACAGAATCAGGAAGAACGGCAGCCAGATGTGGGCGTTATGCAGGCTTGGCAGTCCGTTGGAAGCCACGTCGGAGTCGTACATGAACTGCAACAGGCGGTCGAAGAAACCGGTGTGCTGGGCGTACTCGGCTGGCGTCCAGGCGTGGGGTACGTCGTTGGGGGCCACCAGGTAGATGATGGCGCTGATGGTGAACAGGACGGTCAGCGAGACCAGGTACTTGCGGATCAGCGCACTGCCGCCAACCAGCGTCAGGTAAAACGGAGCCCAGACGAGCACAGCATAGGCCATCAGGTAAAAGACGATGAACAGCGGGATAAGTGGCAGCGCCGCATCCAGGGCCGTGCCGAAGTTGTGATGGGGGACGTTCTCGGTCAGCAGCCGGGTGCCGTTGTAGCACAGCGTCTGCCCCACATCCATGACCATCAGAGCGGCAGCCGGCCACAGCAGGTAGCGCTTGGTGAAGTCATGCTTGGCTGCGTGGGTGTCCAGCCGCCTGCTGAACAGGCGGTAGCCAATCAGCACCAACAGGGTGCCCAGCAGCAGAAGCTGTTCTAAACTGGAGATAATCGCCATCGGTGCTCCTCATGTTGTGACGTCACCCGAACCGGCCAGGCCAGTCCTGTCCCCGTAAAGATAACCGTTCGCCCCGTCGCAAACTACACCCATAAGGGTGGTTTTGGGAGAAAACCCCAGGGAAACGCCGAATTGCCGCGAGTTACTGTGAGTTGCCGTGGGGCGGCGGCTGCGATGAATCGCGCTGCTACTTGTGGTAGGCTGATACCATGCGCACAACCGACACATCCAAGGACACGTTGATTAAGTCCCAAGCCTCCGTTGGCCGTAGGGGCGCAATTCATTGCGCCCTCTCAAGCAGAGCAATTTCGCAGGTCGGGAGGGCGCGATGAATCACTTTGCCCAGGGGCTCAAGCGCTGCATTCGCAGCTTCGCCCATTCGCAGTCCACTGGGCTGCGAATCCCTACGGAGATTACCGATATTGGAACTAATCAACGCTTCCCTAAGGACGATGCCATCGAGGTGCAGTCGCGGCCGCAGGCCAGGCCGCTGCTGGCCAGCGAGATCGAGTACTACGGCGCCCTGTTGGGGCGCGGCTTTGCCGAGGAAGGCTGCTTCATGGCGCAGCTGCAACCGCTGGACGATGAGCGGGTGCGCCAGAAGTATCTGGAGGTCTGCTGCACCGGGTTCGTGCGCGGGATGCTCGAGCATGGCGCAATCTGCCAGGTAGTGCCCCAGCGCGGGATAATCCTCAGCGCGGATTGCTCCCAGACCTTCCTGGATGTCGAGGCGATCTGGGAGGTGGCCGGCGAGGCTGCCGATGCCGCCATCCCTGAGCACTGGCGTCAGCTGATTCAGGAGCGCTATACGGCGATGGAGCAACTGCTGGTGCTGGACTGGCCGACGCAGCTGCCCCAGGGCTTCTTGCATCTGGCTGCCCTGGCCATCGATTCCGCCTGGCGGGGCCGGGGCACCTTTGGCGCGCTGGTCGACCCGCTCTGCGCCGAGGCCGACGCCCGCAGGCTGCCCATCGCTTTGGAGGCCTTCAAGGATGAGTTGGTGCCGGTCTACGGCAGCCGCGGCTTTGAGGTAATCGAGCGCCGGCATAACACCGAACTGGACCTGACCCTTAACCTGATGGTCCGCCAGCCCCACCAATGAAAAGCTGATAGCCTCACTCCAGCTGCTCGCTGAGCGTCAGCCATTCCTCTTCCAGTGCGTTGGCCTGCGTTTTCAGTTCCTGTTGCTGCTCGCCCAGCTCAATCAGGCGTTGGTAGTCGCTGGGGTCGCACTCCTGCATCCGGGTTTGCAGCTTGTCCTGCTTGCCGCGCAGCGTGGAGAGGCGGCGCTCGATGGAGTTCAGTTGCTTCTTCAGCTCGTAGTTGACAGCGGCTGCCGAGGGCGCCTTGCCTGGCGTCCCTCCACCGCCTTCAACACCACTACCACTGCCACCACCGCCGCCGCCACCACGGATGCGGCCACCGCCACCGCCACCGCCTCCGCTATCACCACCGCCGCCGACACCAGCGTGAACGCCACCGCCACCGCCATCGCCGCCTGCCGCGGCCAGCAGGCGCAGATACTCCTCCACACCGCCGGGTACGTGGCGCAGGCGGCCAGCGATCAGGGCATACTGGTTGTCGGTGACCCGCTCGGTCAGATAGCGGTCGTGGCTGACCAGCAGCAGGGTGCCCGGCCAGCTGTCCAGCAAATCCTCCAGCACAGCCAGCATCTCGGTGTCCATGTCGTTGCCGGGTTCGTCGAGGATCAGCACGTTGGGCTCGGCCAGCAGGGTCAGCAGCAGCTGCAGCCGGCGGCGCTGACCGCCGGAGAGGTCGATGATGCGGCTGTTCAGCTGCCCGCGCTCAAAGCCCAGGCGCTCCAACAACTGCGCCGGCGTCAGTTCCTTGCCATCCACCTGATAGTTGGCCTTGCAGCGGCCCAGCACCTGGCGCACCCGCTCGTCGGGGTGGCCATCCAGTTCGGCCTGGTTTTGGCTGGCAAAGCCGAAGCGCACGCTGGCGCCAATCTTCACCCGCCCGCTGCTCGGAGCCAGTTGCCCGGCAATCAGGCGCAGCAGGGTGGTCTTGCCAGCGCCATTGCCTCCCAGGATGCCGATGCGCTCGCCTGGTCCGATGATCCAGTCAGCGGGTTGCAGGATAGTATGTTCGCCATAGCTTACGCTGGCGCCGATCAGGTCTACCACCTGTTTGCCCAAGCGACTGATGGCCACCCGCTTCAGCTCCAGGTTGTCGCGCAGCGGCGGGTCGCCAGCCAGCAGCTCCAGTGCCGCCCGAACGTGGAACTTGGGTTTGGTGGCCCGGGCCCGGGCCCCGCGCGAGAGCCAGGCCAGCTCCTTGCGCATCGCGTTACGCCGCTTCTGCTCCGCGGTCCTGGCGGCTTCGGCGCGCTCCACCTTTTGCTGCACGTAGGCCGAAAAGCCACCATCAAACGGCAGCACCCGACCACCTACGACCTCCCACATCCGTGCGCAGACCTCGTCCAGAAACCAGCGGTCGTGGGTCACGACCAGCAGCGCTCCCTCGCCGGCAGGCCAGCGCTGTTGCAGGTGGGCGGCCAGCCAGGAGATGGCCTGCATGTCCAGGTGGTTGCTGGGCTCATCCAAGGCCAGGATGTCCCAATCGCCCACCAGCAACCGGGCCAGATCCACCCGTCGGCGCTGACCGCCGGACAGGGTGGCGACCAGGGCCTCAAAGTCCACATCGCCCAACAAGGCGCCGAGGATCCCGCGGATGCGCCTGTCCGAAGCCCAGACGTGCTCTGGGGTATCTCCCAAAACCGCCTGCTGCACGCTGATGGCGTTGTCCAGGGAGTCGCTTTGCTCCAGCAGCCCGGCGCTGATGCCGCCGCGCCGTGTGACTTCGCCGCCGTCGGTCTCCAACTGGCCCAACAGCACCCGCAGCAATGAGGATTTGCCATCGCCGTTGCGGCCGACGATGCCGATGCGCTCGCCGCTCTCCACGCCCAGCGTCACGCCGTCCAGCACCCGTTGCAGCGCGAAGTCCAGCACCACGTCCTTGCAATTGATCAGTACAGCCACAATGCCCCCATGATTCGCTCACCAGCCATTCTTGATAAAGAACTTCAGGGCCGAAAGGCAATGGGTAACAAAGGCCAGCGGATTGGTTGTCGAAGCCCGTTGGTAGCGGTGCAGCACCGCCGTCTGCGGGCAGAACATGATGCGGCCCAGCTTGCGCGCTCGGGCGGAGAGGTCGGTGTCCTCAAAATACATGAAGTAGCGCTCATCAAAGCCGTCCAGTTGCCGCAATGCTGCCGTGCGAATGGCCAGAAAACAGCCGGTGGAGTTCTCGATTTCGGTGGGCTGGCTGAACTCTTCAGCGGCGCGGGTATACTCTTCGCGCAGCCTTTGGGCCCAGCGGGCATCTCCACCCAGCCTCCGGGCCAGGATGTATTTCAGGCGCGGTTTGAGCTTGGGCAGTTTCTGCTCGCTGCCGTCCGGGTTGAGGATACGCGGTGTGGCGATGACAGCGCCTTCATCGCCATCCAGCCAGGCCGCCAGCACGCTGATGCTGTCTTCGACAAAGAGAATATCCGGATTGATGATGAAGTGATATTTGGAGGAGAGCTGCTCCAGCACGCGGTTGTTGGCCGAGCCATATCCCAGATTGCGCTGGTTGACCAGCACCTTGGCCCAGGGGAAGCGTTCCCGGACAATAGCAACAGTACTATCATGCGAGCAATTATCCACCACATGGACATCGAGGTTATCAGGGTTACAGTGAGTTTGCAGCGACTCCAACAACTCGGCGATGATGTCCTCGTTGTTGTAGGTGACGATGCTGATGCTGACAGCGGCGGACATGGGCCTCTCATCATGGTCGGGCGGGCTGGCAATCAGCCCGAATGGTTGATATACGGTTGGGGTTTCCCAAAAGAATGGTACCATAGCGGCATGTCCAGAGAATCCATAAACGTGTCAGTTGCCCTGGCGGCCTGCAACGGCGAGCGCTATCTGTTGGAGCAGGTGGTCTCCATCCTGGCGCAGCTGGGTAGCGAAGACGAACTGATTATCTCCGTGGACCCGTCCAGCGACCGCACTCTGGAGTTGGCGCAGCAGGTTGCCCAACAAAGCCCGCAGGTGGTGGTGCTCCAGGGCCCCGGGCGGGGCGTGGCTGCCAACTTTGAGCAGGCCATCGCGGCTACCAGTCGCGAGGTGATTCTGCTTTCCGACCAGGACGACGTCTGGCTGCCGGACAAGGTGGACAACGTGGTCGACGCCTTTGTGATGTGTGATGCTACGGCGGTTGTGCACGACGCCGAGCTGGTGGACGAGCAGCTGCGGCAGCTGGAGCCGTCCTTCTTTGCCCAGCGGGGGACCCGTCAGGGTTTTCTCCGCAACCTCATGAAGAACTCCTATATGGGTTGCTGCATGGCGTTTGTGCGCAACTTCAAGCCCTATATCCTGCCGTTTCCGGAGGGTATCCCGGCCTACGATCAATGGATTGGATTGCTGGCCGAAAACCACGGTGGCGTAGCCTTGATTACCAAGCCTTTGCTGCAGCATCGGCTGCATGGCGGCAACCTGACGCCTGCCGAGCACGCCAGTCCCAAACAGATGTTGGCCTGGCGTCGGACGCTGCTCAAGGCGCTGCAACAGCGTGAGGCAGAAATTCGTCAGCGTTGAGGCCACAATATCTGGTGTTAAGTGGCAAAATTAACCACAAATATCCCGTATCTTGGTGTTTTAATATTGCTATTTTATATGAACCTATGAGATACTACGAAACCCGGAAACAAAGGCTGAAAACAGCCAACATGTCGCCCGAAACGTTAACACTACACAGGACATCAACATGGCAGAGAAAGTAGCAGCGACAATGGAATTCCTCAAAGTATCCTCCAAGTCGTCACCATCTTCGGTGGCCGGCGCAATCGCCGGCATGATCAAAGACGGCGTGCCGGTCGAGATTCAGAGCGTCGGCGCCGGCGCTGTCAATCAGGCCGTCAAAGCCATCGCCATTGCCCGCGGCTTCCTTTCACCGGTGGGCATCGAAATCGTCTGCGCTCCAGCCTTTGCCGACATCAACATCAATGGCGAGAACCGTACCGCCATACGCTTTACCGTAGAGCCACGCTATCTGCGCGGTATCAAGAAGGCTGAAGTGGGGGAGGACGCCCACTTCGACTGGACGAACTTCTCGGCAAACTTCTCCGAATCCTAATTTGCTTGTATGAATAGCGTTTTAACAGAGCTGCAGGGGCGGCGCTTCCTGGTGCGCACCTTTGGCTGCCAGATGAACGAGCACGACTCCGAGCGGGTGACAGGGATGCTGGAGGCGTTGGGGGCGATGGAGGTTGCCAGCGCCGATGCCGCCGAGATTGTCGTCTTCATGACCTGCTGTGTGCGCGAGGCGGCTGACGAGCGGCTCTATGGGCAGGTGGCCTCGCTGAAGAATACCGGCTGCCTGATTGCCATCGGCGGCTGCATCGGTCAGCGCGATGGCGCCCGGCTGCTGGAGCGCTTGCCGCACGTGGACGTGGTCTTCGGCACCTTGAACATCGCCCAGTTGCCGGCGCTGCTGGCGGCCGCCCTGGCCGGCGAAGGCCAGCAGGTGGCGCTGAGCCAGGATGGCGCGACTGGAGAAACCGCTTCGGCCGGCGGCGCTGCTGCGCTGGGTGACGCTACGGGCGGTGGCGCTGCCGCGCTGGGTGGCGGGGATTTGGGTGGCAGCGCTGCCGCGCTGGGTGGCGCTACGGCCGGTGGTAGCCTGGCGACCTGCGATTTGCCGGCGCATCGCCAGCACGCCTGGCACGCCTGGCTGCCGATCATGACCGGCTGCAACAACTTCTGCTCCTACTGCGTGGTGCCCTATGTGCGCGGGCGCGAGCACAGCCGTCCGCTGGAGCAGGTAGTAGCCGAGGCCGCCGCCCTGGTGGCCGACGGCGTGCAGGAGATCACCTTGCTCGGGCAAAACGTCAACTCCTACGGGCGCGACCTCTACGGTCAACCGCGCTTTGCCGAGGTGCTACGGGCGGTGGGCGCCAGCGGCGTAGCCCGCCTGCGCTTTGCCACCTCGCACCCCAAGGATCTCACACCTGAGACCATCGCCGCCTTTGCCGAGACCCCGGCGGTGATGCCGGCCCTGCATCTGCCGGTGCAGTCCGGCTCAGACAAGGTGCTGGCGGCGATGAATCGCAACTATACCGCCGAGCATTACCTGGGTTTGATAGCGGCGGTGCGCGAGGCCTGCGCGGCTGCCGGCAAGACGGGCTTGAACGCTGCGAGCGGCGCGGGCGCCTCGGCAGCCTCGGGTTCAGGCGCGGACGGCGCCAGCAGGGCAGCAGGTCTGAACAGCGCTGGCGCCTCGGCAGCCACCGGTTCCAGCGTCACCGGCTCAAACAGGGCAGCGTTGGCCGGCCCGGCCTTCTCCACCGACATCATTGTCGGTTTCCCGGGCGAGACGGAACGCGACTTCGAAGCCACCATGGAGCTGGTGCGCGCGGTGGGCTATTCGCAGGCTTTCACCTTCATCTACTCCAAGCGCGACGGCACCCCTGCCGCCGCCATGGACGATGACACTCCGCGCGAGGTGCTCCAGGAGCGCTTCGATCGGCTGGTAGAGCTGGTGCAGCAAAGTGCCTGGCAGCAAAACCAGCAGGAACTCGGCCAGGTGGTCCCGGTGCTGTTTGAGGGGGTGTCCAAGCGTGATGCCCGGATGCTCTCCGGTCGCAGTCCCAAGAACCAGACGGTGCACGCGCCCCTGCCGGACGGCACCAGCGCTGCGGACTTCTCCGGCCGTATCCTCAACGTGCGCGTAACGCAAGCCCGCACCTGGTATCTGCGCGGGGAGTTGTGTCAGCAATGAGTTTGTGCCGAGCGAAAACGGTTTAGTTTGGTTTGGAGAAGAAGTGCGGCAGGTAATCGCGATAGTGGGTCCTACGGGCAGCGGCAAGTCGGCTTTGGCGGATGCCCTGGCGGCGCGGCTGGGCGGCGAGGTGCTCAGCGCCGATTCGATGCAGGTCTATCGGGGCATGGACATCGGCACGGCCAAGATGCCGCCGGAAGAGCGCAGCGTGCCCTATCACTGCATCGACCTGGTGGATCCCGGCGTACCGTTCACGGCGGCGCTCTACCAGCGGGCGGCGCGCACAGCGATTGACGGGCTGTTGGCGGCCGGCAAGCCGGCAGTGCTCTGCGGCGGAACCGGCCTGTATCTGCGCGCCGCGCTGGATGGCTTCGACTTCGATGAGAAACGCGAGACTGACGCAGCCCCTGCAGCCGGCGACATCGCCAGCCCGTTGCGCGAACGCCTGCAGCAACAAGCCGCCATACTCGGCCCGGAGCGCTTTCACGCCCTGCTGGCCGAGCGCGACCCGGCCAGCGCCGAGCTTATCCACCCAAACAACGTCCGGCGGGTGGTGCGGGCTCTGGAGCTGCTGGAGCAGGGCGCCAGCTACGCCGGGCAGCACGCTGGCTTTGCGCACTATGAGGCCATCTACCCCGTGCTCCAGATTGGCCTCAGCGTCCAGCCCGAGGTGCTGTACCAGGCCATTGAGCTGCGTGTTGAAGCCATGCTGGCAGCCGGGCTGCTGGAGGAGGTCGAAGGCTTGCTGGACGCCGGGTTTGAGCAGGCCGTCACCGCCCAGCAGGCCATCGGTTACAAGGAGCTGGTCCCGGTGCTGCGCGCCGGGCGTCCGCTGGCCGAAGCTGTGGATGAAATCAAGCGCTCCACCCGCCGCTATGCCAAGCGCCAGCGCACCTGGTTCAAGCGCGACCCCCGCATCAAATGGCTCGACGCCACCGAGTTGCACGAGGCCCTCATGTTTGCAGATTTCACAGAAGCAGAGTTTACAATGTCGTTACTCCAACGGGCTCTGCTACTGGTAGAATAATCCCCATGGACATTCACTTCACCAAAATCCACGGGGCGGGCAACGATTTCATCATGGTCGACGACCTGTCGAGCGAGATTGAGCTGACCCCCGAGCAGGTCAGCGCGCTCTGCGACCGGCACTTCGGCATCGGCGCTGATGGCGTGATCCTCATCCGCCCCTCCAAACACACGGACTGTGCGGCCTACATGCACTACATCAACGCCGACGGCACCCTGGCCGAGATGTGCGGCAATGGCGTGCGCTGTTTTGCCAAGTACCTGGTGGACAAGGGCTTCGTGCCCGCCAGCGCCGGCCGCTTTGTGGCTGATACCCTGGCCGGCAAGCGCCCAATCAGCTTTACGGTGGATAAAGACGGCCAGCTCACCGAGGCTACGGTGGATATGGGCGAGCCGATTCTGGCACCCGCCGAGGTGCCGACTACCCTGGAGCCCACGGCTACTGCCGAGCTGCCGGCCAGCCGGCAGGCGTATGTGCGTGAGGCGGTGATTGCGATGCCTGGCGCCGATTGCGACTTCGCCTTCACCTGCCTGTCGATGGGCAATCCCCATGCCGTCTGCTTCATCGAACATTGGGAGACGTTGCCACCGGACCTTTTCTCCACCGCAGATACGGGTAGCAATCGCCAACAACTGGCCAGCCTGCGTTTGGATATGCTGGGGCCATTCTACGAGCATCACCAGGTCTTTCCGGCTAAAGCCAACATCGAGTTCGCCTGCCTGGTGCCGCCTGCAGCGGGGCAGCCCGCCAACACCATTCAGACCATCCAGATGCGGGTCTGGGAGCGCGGTGTGGGTGAGACCCTGGCCTGCGGCACCGGCGCCTGCGCCACGGCTGTGGCCGCCATGCTCACCAGGCGCGTACCAGACCGCCAGGTCGACGTAGCACTGCCCGGCGGCATTCTGCACATCGAATGGCGGGACGATAATCACGTGCTGATGACCGGCCCGGCCACCACCGTCTTTGAGGGAAACGTGAGAATATGAAAACTGCTAGTAATTTAGACAATTTAGCCCCCTATCTGTTTGCCGAGATTGACAGAAAGCGTGACGCTCTGCGGGCTCAGGGTCACGACGTCATCTCCCTGGGAATCGGCGATCCGGACATGCCCACGCCGCCGCACATCGTGGCCGCGATGGGCGAGGCCATAAAAAACCCCGCCAACCACCAGTACCCGGACTACGCCGGTTCGCCGGCCTACCGCACGGCGGCCGCCAACTGGATGCAGCGTCGTTTTGGCGTAGACGTCGATCCGGCCACCGAGACCCTGGCGCTGATTGGCAGCAAGGAAGGCATCGCTCATATCCACACCGCCTTCGTCAATCCCGGTGAGTATGTGCTGGCGCCGAGCATCGGTTATCCGGTCTACTCCGGCGGCGCCACGCTGATGCATGCCCAGACCCACTTCCTGCGGATGCGGGCCGAGACCGGCTGGCTGGCCGAGCTGGATGGCATCCCGGCCGATGTGCTGGCTCAGGCCAAAATCCTGTTCATCGGCTACCCCAACAATCCCACCGGAGCTGTGGCCACAGAGGAGTACTTCGACGCCGCCATCGAGCTTTGCCGCCAGCACGACCTGCTGCTGGTTCACGATAACGCCTATTGCGAGATCGGCTTCGACGGCTACCGGGCGCCCTCCATCCTCCAACGCCCCGGTGCCAAGGACGTGGCGATTGAGATGTTCTCGCTCTCCAAGGCTTATAACATGACCGGTTGGCGCATCGGCTTTGCCGTGGGCAATGCCACTGCCATTGATGCATTGGGCAGGGTCAAGAACAACCTGGACTCCGGCCAGTTCACCGCTATCCAGGACGCTGCCATAGTCGCCCTGGAAGGTCCGCAGGATTGCATTGCCGAGATGTGCGCCCTCTACCAGCGTCGCCGCGACCTGGTACTTGAGGCTCTGGCCGCCATCGGCGTGGAGTGCGAGGCACCCAAGGCCACCATCTACGTCTGGGCCCAGGTGCCGGATGGTTATACTTCGGCTGAGTTCACCGAGAAGGTCCTCACCGAGGCCCACGTCATCGTCACCCCCGGCAACGGCTACGGCCCGGACGGCGAAGGCTGGATCCGCATCTCCCTGACCACTCCCGATGCCCGTCTCCTGGAAGCCGTGGACCGCATCAAACGCACGCTGGGGTAGAGCAATCGACCTGGACTTGACTTGCGCCAGCGTTGGCCGCAGCAAACGCACTGTGGGGTAGAGCCTTCACAGCTTGCTCAGGGCTTTGCGGACTTCGAGGTATTGACGGGTGCGGTGAGCCAGGCCGGCGAGGTCGCGGCCGCTGGCGCGATGCTCTACGGCTATCGGCAACTCCAGGACCTTCAGGCCAGCCTGCAGGGCGCGGATGGTCATCACGGCCTCCACACCAAATCCGGCGGCAAAAGGGGTCACGGCCTCAAGGCACTGAGGGGTCATGGCTCGCTGGCCGCTGAGCGGGGCGCTGGCCTCAAAGCCGTCGCCGTACTTGCGGATGGCCTCCCGGGCCAACTGCTTGACCCTCCCAAAACCAACCTTGCGCGCCGGTGGAGGCAGGATGCCGATGGTCATGTCGGCCTGGCCGGCCAGAATCGGTTCCAACAAGGCCGCAGCGCCTGTCGCGCTGGCTCCCAGGTCGCCATCCAGCAGCATGATCGCCGCCGAATCCTGATGGCGCAGAGTTGCCGTCACGGCCTCCAGTCCGAGGTTCAGGGCGGCGCCCTTGCCACTGTTGCGGCGTTTGGCCAGCACGGTGGCTCCGGCGGCCTGAGCGCAGCGGAAGGTGTCGTCGGTGGAGCCGTCATCGACCACGATGACCTGAGTAACGCCCGGGATACTGGCAGCAGCCTGCACAGTGGCCGCGATTCTCTGGGCTTCGTTGTAGGCCGGTATCAGGACTATCACGGTCATCAGCAACACTCCATCAGTGGCTGCCAGGCTGGCGTATCCGGCGTCAGCAGCTCAGCGCCGGCGCCCATCTATGGCTCCATCAGCGGCTGCCAGGCTGGCGTATCCGGCGGGCCAGACTTCGCAGCAGTTCGGTCTCCTCCAATTGGAGCAGACGGCAGAGCCCATAGTATACCAGCAGGCTGAGGCTGGCGCCGACCAGCACAACCAGCAGGGCGCCCCAGATCGTGGCGTTTAAGGGCGAATCGGCAACGCAGGTTGTGATCCCCAGCGGAATCAGCATCGCCACCAGTGCCGCCGCCAGCACCTTGACCCCCACCAGATACGAGCCGCGCAGCCCCCAGCTGCCGATGCGCCAGCGCAGGGCAATCAGCATGGCGCAGGTCAACAGCAGATAGACGATAGCGTCGGCCAGCGGGATGCCCTTAAGGCCCAGGCCTGGCCAGCTGCCGAAGCCGGCAGTCAGCAGCAGATAGAGCAAGCCCTGGACCACGCGTCCGCAAAGATCGATGAGCACGAAGCGCGAGAGGTCGCGCAGAGCCGAGAAGGTGCGGAAAATCAGGTTGTAGACCGCATAAAACGGCAGCGCCAGACACCAGATGGCCAGGATGGAGGCCACGGTGCCGACATCTGCGGCGCTGAAGGCACCGGCCTGATACAGCCCGGCCAGTTGCTGCGACAGGGCAAAGATGATGGCCGCCAGTGGGATGATCAGAAACAGCGTTGTCCGCACACCGAAGCGCACATGGCTGCGCAGGCTGGCCATGTCGCCGGCGGCCGAGGCTGCGCTCATCTCCGTCAGCAGGGCGGTGGACAGAGCCACGCCGAGGATGCCGTAAGGCAGCTGGAACCACAGCCAGGCGAACTGGATGCTGGCCGGTCCCTCCGGCGCCACCCGGAAGGCGCAGGCGTTCTGCACCGAGATGGCCACCACCTGCATGACGATGAACAGGGTTGCCGGCAGGGCCAGACGCAGGGTCTCTTTCAGTGCCGGGTCGCGCAGATCGAGATGCAGGCGCAGCGGGATCTTCAGCCGCAGCAGGGCCGGCACCTGGATGGCGAACATCGCCAGCACACCCAGCGTGGTGCCCACCGCCAGGCAGATCAGCGCCGCCTGGGGGTCGACCCGATAGATGAAGGGGAAGGCAAACAGCGTGGCAATCACCACCAGGTTGTTGAACAGCGGCCCCAGCGCCGGCCAGAGGTAGACCCGATGGGCGTTGAGCAGCCCGCTGATCAGCGCGCCGACGCCGTAGAAGACCACCTGAATGGCAAAGAAGCGGAAGAAGAACACGGCCATCTGGGCATCCAGACCCTGGGTTAAGAAGGTCTGGGTGAAGATGACCTGCGGGGCGAAGATGGTGGCCACAACAGCGATGCTGCCCAGAGCGATGAGCACCAGGCTGAGCAGGCTGGAGGCATAGTTGCCGGCACCCTCGCGCCCGCGTTTCTCCACCTGGGCCAAATATACCGGCAGAAAGGCGGTGACCAGCACGCCGCCGGCCACCAGCTCGTAAATCAGGTTGGGAATGGAGTTGGCCACGCTGTAGGCCGAGGTGAGCATGGTGTTGCCCAGCGCAAAGGCCATCGCCCAGGTGCGCAGAAAGCCGGTGACCCGCGAAGCGGCAGTGGCCAGCGACATCGTGGCGGCAGAGCGCCCGACAGAGGGGGTGGGGGATAAGGTCGGGGTTTTGGCGGCAGCAGGGGTGACTGCATCAGGGGTGGCGGTTGCAGTGGCAGCTGCGGCAGTTGCGGCAGCTGAGTCCGGGGCAGGGGTGGCTGCATCAGAGGTTGCGGTTGCAGTGGCGGCAGCGGCAGCTGCGGATAAAACCGTAGCCGGCGCCGGCTCGCCGTTCTCCGCCACAGCCTGTTCCTCAATCGCCTCGCGCTGCAGCTCGCCCATGGTCAGTGGCTCTTCGGCGTGTGCCAGGGCGCGCAGATGCCAGCTGTGCAGGTCGCAGACCAGCCAGACGAAGGCCGAGACCGGATAGATCAGCAGCACCGCCGGGGTGAAGATGCCGGAGTCCTCCAGAAAGAAGGTGATGGCGGCAATCAGGAAGCAGACCGTGTACACGGCGCGAAACGCCGGGTTGCGTTGCCAGAATTCGCGGTAGGACCCAGGCTTGAAGACCCGCAACACCACCAGCAGCACCACGATAAAGGCCAGAAATACCAGCGCCACCAGCGGCACGTAGCTGCGCACGGTGTTGCTGGAGACTTCCAGGACCCGCAGCGCAATGTCGCGGGCCAACTGGCCGAAGCCCACTTGCATCGATGGGCCCACCCAGCTCATATGCGAGAACGGGTTGAACAGTACGTCGGCGTACAGTACGCCGATGGCCAGGGCAAAGGCCATCAGTGCCAGGCCTGCGGCACCGTACCAGCGCACCCGGCGGCCATTGAACAGCCACCAGGTCAGCGCGCAGCCGAAGGTGCCCCAGATCAGCGGTCCGAAGCTGGCACCAAACCAGGGGCTGGTGGCGATGAACAACAGCAGAGCCGAGCCCAGAGGATAACCCCAGCGCTTGAAGGCGGGGATGAAACGGGCCTGGGGATAGCGGTTAATCAGCAGCCCGGATAAGGTAATCCAACTGCCGAAGAGGATGGCGCCCTGTTCGTTGCCCATGCCATAGTAGCGGGTGGCGTCGGTGATTACGTAGGTCATGTAACCCGGGCTGTTCAGCGGACCGCCGAACACGGGGCCAATCAGTACCACCACGATGGCCAGCACAAACAGGGTAATCAGGGCGTTGACCCAATGCGTGCGACGGCCAATCAGCAGGGCGATGAACGCCAGGGCGAGCGTCCAGGCCGCGCAGATCAGCATCAGCTGCAGGCCGCTGGGCGCCGTCGGCAGCGTCAGATGCATCAGGAAGGTGGCTGGCGGAAAGGCCAGCACCAGGATGTAGAGGATGCGCACCATTGGTATCAACAGCCAGCGCGTACCCCGGCGTTCCTGGCGCCCCAGCACCAGCAGGGCCACCGACAGCCCGAAGCTGGCGAAGACGAAGCTGATGAAGAACAGCATCATCGTGGTCTTGGTCTGGCCCAGAGCCTGAATGGTGGCGCTTTGATGGGCGAGGGTAGCGATGCGGGCGTCGGTGTTGGAGCCGGCTTCGGTATCGCTGGTGCTGCCAGCGCTGCCGCTGCCGCTGTTGTCGCTGCTGTCGTTGGCTTCGCCACCGCCGCCACCGCCGCCACCGCCGCCACCGCCGCCGCTGCCGCTGCCAGCGCTGCCGCCGCTGCCAGCCGCGCTCTCGATGCTGGCCTTGGAGTAGTCTTCGCTGCCGGGAGCGTTGTTCAGATGGCGGGCCATGAGCGCGATATCGTTGCCGGTAATGAAGCCGGTGCGATGCGAGGTATCCGAGGTCAGATAGCCAAAGAAGCCATCGCCGACGACAATCAGCGGGCAGAGATCCCCCGATGCCTCGCCGCCGGCAAAGACCTGGGCAGACGTCAGCACCAGGATGGCGTCATCGGCAGTCAGCTCTTCAAGCGTGCCGAATTGCAGAGCCTCCTCGGCCGCCTCAATATCGGAGGTCGGAGCCAGGTAGAGGCCCACCGAGGGTATCGCCAATAACTGGTCGTAGCTTGTCCTCAACGGGGCGCTGATGTTCGCCAGCCCGCCCTGCTGCATCAACTTGTAGAGATAGGGCGTGTCCTCGGCAGTGATGTCCTGCCAGCGGGTCTCAGCTGGCAACACGACCACGTGCACCGGATGGCTGCTGTCAGATTCGGGAGTCTTGAGCGTCTGCAACCCGGGGGATATGCTCAGAGCCCAGGCTGGCTGCGGCCAGTACGAGCAGCAGAGCATGGCTACAATAAAAGCTATAACAATAGCTATAGTATGTCTGGAGAAGTGACGCATGCCCTGTCGTCATTCCTCTGCTTGATCTGCAGACGGCTCAGACTCGCACAACTCCGACGCCTGCAGCCTCGATTCGTGTACCCCCGGCAACATGCTTGAAGGCCGACTGGCCGGCAGCCGCTTCAGCCGCGCCAGGCGGGCAGCCTCGCGGCTGTTGGGCAGCTCGCGCTTGAAGCTCTTGGTCCGCCGAATCAGTACCGCGCCGATGGCAAACGGCATCCAGAAGACGATGCCCCGATAGACCAGCGAGATGGCCGTGGCCATCGTGGCGTTGACCTTGTAGGCCGCCAGGCCCACCACAATCATCGCCTCCACCACGCCCACTCCCTGCGGCGTGATGGCAATCCAGGAGAACAGCGTAGCGATGACATAGCCGCCAATCAGTGCCGGCGGATTGAGCAGCCCAAAGGCCACCCCCACCAGGCAAAAGCATCCCAGTTCGCAGGTTGAGGCCAGGGTGGAGAAGCCAAAGACCCTGGCCGCTGCCCGCGGCTTGGCCCGGATATTGCCAGCGGCTTCCGAAAACGAGGCCATCAGGCTGTCCACCCAGGGCTTCAGCCCCTTGCCATGACGCAGGCGGCGCGAGAGCTTATCCGCCAGCTTTTCCACTGGCCGCAGCAGGTTGGCCACGAACTCCGGATTCTTGCGTCCCACATAGAGCATGGCCACCATCACCCCGGCAAAGAACACCATCACCAAACCCAGCAGAAACCAGACGGAGGAGAGATGCCCAAAGAGTTGCAGCACGATAAAGCCAACGGTCATGATGACGATGAACCCGGAGATCACCGACAGCTGCATCAACAAGGCGGCGCTGGTAGCCCGTCCGGTGGGCACGCCGCGTTTGCGGGCGCTGTCGATGACCAGCATCACGCCGGCGGTGTTGAAGGACGGCGCAATCACGTTCATGAAGTAGGAGCCAAAGACCAACGGCAGCATTTCGCGGGCCCGTGTGGGTTCTCCGACGACCTTGAAGCTCTCGGCATAGGCGTAGGACTGGCTGACGTACTTGCCAAACTGCAGAACGACGGCCAGCACCAAGGGGATGATACTGCCCCTCTCCATGGTGACGATCAGTTCCAGAAATTGGTCGCCACGCAGCCAGATGATGGCCAGAGCGATGATGATGACGACGCCGAGTAGCAGGGTTCTGACATTTGCAAAGCGCATCAGCCGGGTTACCTCCCCATTTGCTGTTGCCGGGTAGGTTAAGTATACCCGACTCTTACGAAGTTGATACAGTTGCGGCGAATTCCGAGCTTGCGGGCATTTGGTGGTGGCAGATGTGGTATCCTCAGCTTCTGCGAAAAAGCGCATCAGCGCCGGCCTGTGAGGTATGCGGCCGGCTGCAAGTGCCACAGATGAGGTTGGAGGCTAACATGAGCAGACTCGTTTCTTTTGTATTTGGTGGAGCGGTTGGTGTCGCACTGGGGTTGCTGTTCGCGCCACGCCCGGGCGAGGAGACTCGCGCCTACGTCGCCGAGCGAGTGGACGAGTATTGGGGGCGCGGCCAGACCTTCTACACCGAGGGTAAGTCCAAGGTTCAGCAGGGCATCAACGACCTGCAGCCGGCCTTCAACCAGAAGACCGACGAAATGCGGGAGAAGATCGACAACGCCCGGGCGATGATTGCCGAGCAGGTCTCCCAGAATGCGGCTGCCGCCCGTGAC
>JAISUQ010000166.1 GCA_031272005.1 Coriobacteriales bacterium
CATTCCAACTGGGCCAGTATCAGCCCACCTAAAGCCGGCCCGCACATATTGCCCAGGCCTACCATCAGCACATTCAGGCCCATGGCCATACCCCGCTGTTCCAGTGGGAATATCGTCGCCACCAGCCCCATACTGGTGGCCAGCAGCATCGCCGCACCAACAGCCTGCACGCCGCGGCCAGCCAACAACATGACAAAGTTTCCGGAGAAACCGCAGACCAGCGAGCCAACCGTAAAGACCGCCAGACCAGTGATGTAGACCCGATGGCTGCCAACCCTGTCGCCGACGCGGCCCAGCAACAGCATGCTGGAGCTGACGATGATCAGGTAGATGGTAGTCACCCACTGCACCTGCTCCATGGTCACGCCGAACTCGCCCCGCAATACCGGGTTGGCGATATTGACACTGGAGGCATTGACAGTGGAGGCAAAGGTCCCCAGCGAAGTGACCACCAGGGCCAACCATTTGTTGGATGGCCTGGCGCTGCGTGCTGTTTTTACGGTCTGTGTTGTCTGGGCCAACATGATTCTCCCGCTTACACCCCCCGCTTCCGGTTTCGCTCAGTATAGCACCGCGCGGGTTGCCCGATTGCCTTGTTGCAGGTGAATGGACGTGGTAACATGCAAATTCAGGGTAAAACCGTTGGGAGGTATCTGCATGCAACCGAGATACAGACTGCTTATCCTGCTTGTCAGCTGCATATTTGCCGCTCTGTTGGTGTCCTGCGGCGTCAATACCGGCCAGCCGTTGCGCGACATTCATACCGAAGGGCAGCTGGACAAAGCGGTGGTTGTCGATCGCAGCCTCTGTCTGACCTGTCATAGCGAGGATAATGTCATCAAGGCGACTGTCAACTATGGCGGCCAAACCGGCCTGAACATCCACGAGCCGCCCGCCGCTATGGCCGGCTACTATGGCGATTGCACTACCTGTCATCAGGTCGATACTGCGCCGGCCATCACCTGCAACCAGTGCCACGAATACAAGCTCCCGGACGGTTGGCAATAACTGGCAATTGCGCAACAGCTGGCAGCAGCGGATAACTGCCGTCAGCGTTGACCGACCAGCACTCCAAAGCAGCGAATGTGGTAACATTCTACTTTCTGCGGAGGCGTAGCGAAGTGGTCATAACGCGGCGGTCTTGAAAACCGTTTGGGGGCAACCCCACGGGGGTTCGAATCCCTCCGCCTCCGCCATAAAACAATCGTGAACCAAATGCCTTTCAGCAAAGTTGTACTCCCAAAGCGGTGATTCGAACCCCGAGAGAGCGAAGCGAACGAGATCCACAACCTGATATGTACTTCTCGCGTTAGTGGTGGTGATCTAAGAAGGCAATCTACCAGTTCTAAATTCATGGATGATAAGGAAGTATAGTAATGACTGATTACCAACAGGCCACTCCAAGACACGCCAGAACAACTACAACGCAGAACACAGAGACCTATAGCCGTCCTGCGCAGTCGCTTTCGGCTACAGCCTGGACGATTATCTGTTCTTTGGTGGCTATCCTGGCGCAGCGCGGTTGACAGGTGATGAGGCTCGCTGGTTGAACTATATGCGGGAAGCCATCATAGAGCCGACTCTGACCAAGGACGTATTGATGATTGAGGATGTCCGCAAGCCGGCTGTCCTGGCCGAGCTGTTCTACGTTGGTGCCGCCTATTCTGCCAGGGAGATCTCTTATCGCAAACTGCTGGGGCAACTTGATGATGCCGGCAACACCGACACCATAGCTAACTACCTGCGTCTGTTGGGCAACGCCGGCGTGCTTACCGGATTGTTCAAGTATGACGAGAAGGTGTTAAAGGTAAGGGGCAGCTCTCCCAGGTTGATCACCTATGACCCAGCTCTGATGACGGTAGCTATCGGCAAGAACCAGGTTGATTTACCAGGCAGCGGCAAGCCACAAAGCGATAGCGGGCTGCGTGGTAATGTGGTGGAAAGCGCAATCGGCTCTTACCTGTTGGCGCGCAGTCAGGCCGAAGGCTTCGAGCTTTACTGGTGGCGTGATGGTACCAAAGAGGTGGATTATGTCATCCGCAAAGGCCCCAAGCGCACGGCAATTGAAGTAAAGAGCGGTCGCATTAAGGGGCGTGGTGGCCTGAATGCCTTCCTGGAGCTCTATCCTGGCACCTATGCCGTAGTCGTTGGTGGTGCAGATGTTAGCGTGGAAGACTTCCTGCTTGGCAAGATACCGTTGTTTCAATAATAAAAAACGTGAATTATACATATAGCGAACTAAACCGAACTCGGCTTACCGCCTGTGGTCTACCACCTTGCCAGTAAACCAGCCAGAAAGGTGGCTATCAGCTGAACAGCTGGGACAAACCAATCAGCGCAATCGAGGGGTTCTCTTTGGCGATGCGATTGGCTGCGGCATCAAAGTCGGTCTTACAAAACAGATAATGCCAGAACTCCGTGAAATCAGGAAACAGGCTATCCTTGTCCACCAAAGTCTTCAGTACTGCGCCACCCTGGAGGGATTCCTGCCACTTGCATTCGCCCAGGAGCAGCTGGCCAGAGGTTTTCTCCGCAGCTATTACATCAACATCGGTTTGTTGGCGGGTGCGGGAATCGGTGCCCCACCAATAACCCAATGCAGTGGCAATGAATGGCAGCTTGCCCAGGGTGTTCATGCGTCGCAGCCATTGCAGACAGACGTCCTCAAAGCGCAGACCCTCCAGCTCGCTGAGATTGGGTAGTACCTTATTGCGGGCGATGACCTCTCCGGCTCCCAATTCCACTTCGGCATGATAGGGGAAGACGCAACGGTACCAGAACGCAAACAGTGGGTCAGCGATACGGTAGATACCCTTGCGCGTTTTAGCTTGGTTGGCAAACATTGGGATGCGCTTTTCTATCAACCCCAGATTCAGCAGGGTGCTCAGGTATTTCATGACCTTGGTGCGCTCCTCGCCAATCGCGTCGGCAATGAGTTGCGGAGTATTGGCGCCTTTGGCCAGTGCCGTGAGGATAGCGTTGTACAGTGCTGGTTCCCGCAGTTCCTGGCGTAGCAACATCAGAGGCTCATCGGCAAAGATACTGCTTTTGCCATAGAAAAGATGCACGATGTTGTTGGCAAAACCGCTCTGGCCATCCACAAAACCCAGATAATGAGGCACTCCGCCCAGGCAGGCATAGTAACGCAGGCAGTCTGCTGGGGAAACGCCTTTGAGCATTTTGGCAGCATCCAGGTAGTCAAAGGGCAGCAGGTGAATCTGAGCGGTGCGGCGCCCATGAAGTGGGCTCTTGGCGCCCAGCACATCGCTTTCCATGAACCCGACATTGCTGCCGCTGAGCACCAAAAACAGCTGTCCGCTCTGGAGCGTGTGGTCGATGACGCTTTGCAGAATCGAAGGCAATGCGTCATTGGCTTGTGCGGCATAGGGAAACTCGTCAAAGACAACAATCAATCTGTCCCGTTCGGCCTGCTCAGCCAAGAAGGCCAAGGCATCTGCCCAACTGCCAAACCCCCCGGTATTGGCTGGCAAGCCGGCATATTGATAAAGAGCTTGGGAGAAGGCGCTGAGGTTTGCCTTGTCATTGCTTTCCTGGGCTGTGAAGTAAATATGTTTCTTATCCGCAGCAAATTGCGAAAGCAGTGTGGTTTTCCCTACTCGCCTGCGGCCATAGACCACAATCATTTGGAAACCTGGCTTGGCATGAAGAGCCCCCAGCTCCTTCAATTCAGTTTCGCGCCCAACAAACATGGCAGCTCCTTGAATTAGTATACTCATAAGTAGACAACACATAAGTATACAATTTAAGAGGCTGAAGTCAACAGCGCGCTGCGCGAGTGTGCTGCGCGAGTGACAGGTTGCGCCCCGCGCTGGGTGCGTGTGTTGCAATAGGCGAATTGACTGGCGATTGGCGACGAACCGGGGGTGTGGCGGAAAAGGGACATGGGCTGTGGTATTCTGCGCGTGAGAGAAAGGGGTTTGGCATGTCACCGTTCTGGTCGTATTTCGTCTACAGCACTGCTCCTTGGCCCGCTATCGCCGTGATACTGCTGGGTGCTGTCCTGCTTGGCGCGTTGACGCCGTTCTCGCAGAGCTATCGGCACAAGATCACCCTGGCTCAGCGGCTTTATAACAGCCAGGCCACCGAAAAGGTGTCCGTCACGCAGGCACGATTGCTGGCGGCCTTGTCCATTGCTGTGTTTCTGCTGGCTGTAGCAGGGATTCTGGCTTACACGGTAAATGCCCCAGATGCCCTGCTGGATCCTGACGGTAACAAAGCATATACCCGCGAGACTGAGGACCTTTTCACCTTTCTGCTACTGGCTCTGCCAGTGTCGTTTGTCTGGATGATCCTGCAGTGCCTCGGCTCCGTTCGGTTGAAGATGAAACTCATCGGTATCCTGCATGATTTCATGGACGCCAAGGGGTTTTATACCGTAATCGGCAACAGCATCAATGGCGAGTTGCATAAATACGACTATGAGGCGATGCGCGGCTATATGGAAGGAATCGCGGATTAAGCCGTATCGCTGCCGGTGCGGCGGGTGCGGCGTTTGTTGAGCAGGTCGATGGCTTCGTCGATGGATCGGAGCAGGCCTTCCAATTCAGCGGCGTTCTCCGCTTTATAGATTACCGAGGCTACCAGACAGGCATCGTCGCCGATGATGGGCACCACGGCGCGATGTCCGGTCTCCAGGAGATAGCCAATCTCCCGTTGGGTCTTCTTCCATAACAGCACGCTGTCCCGCAGCGGCGTGTTGAAGAATTCGGCATCCTCCTGGCTGACCACCTGACGCACCTTCGGTGTGAATCCGTGTCGCTGACAGGTCTGCTCAATCTGCTCAAAAGCCTCGCTGGTCCTGGTGCTGACATACTTCAACAGGGTTTCGCCATGCAGATCCTCGATACTCAGTGATTCCCGGTTGGCCAGGGGATTCTTGGCATCGGTAATGGCCACCAGGGGAATACTCAGCAACGGTCGGTGCGTCAGCCCGGCCGCATTCAGCCGATCAGGGACGATGTAGGCAATGCAGACATCAACCTCGTCCTCCAGCAGCTGGTCCAGGGAGCTTCTGCGCAGGTTGCGGTCCAACACGGTGGCGGTATGGTAGCTCTTGCGGGCGATAGTCGTGGCCATGGAAACCAGCGCGGCGATGTCGGAGTCTTCCAGGTGGCCACCAATCCGCAGTATCCGGCGGGCTTTGAGCTCGGTTATCTCCGCACGCATTGCGTCGTAGCGCTCGACGATGTCCATCGCCGCCTCAAAGAACAGCCGGCCACCCTCAGTCAGGCTGATGCCGCTGCGGCCGCGATCCAGCAGATCGATGCCGAGGTCCT
>JAISUQ010000066.1 GCA_031272005.1 Coriobacteriales bacterium
GCAGTCCAGTGGACTGCGAATGGCTTCGACCGTTAAGCAAACGTGCCAGTGGCACGTTTGTAGGGAGAAGGGGTGAAGCGCTTGCGCGAAACCTATGCAACGTTGCTGCGAATGCAGCGTTTGAGCTCCTGGGCAAGGCGATTCATCGCGCCCTTTGGGATTATGGTGTTATCGCAGGTCGGGAGGGCGCAATGAATTGCGCCCAATTGCGCCCTACAGCGTATCCTGGTTGGAGCCGTCCTTGAGTTTGCGATACAGCGTGGCCTTGGAGATGCCCAGCAGATCGGCAGCCAGGGCCACGTTGTTTTCGGCCTGCTCCATGGCCTGGGTGATGGCCTGCTGCTCCAGAGACGCGAGGTTCAGGGTGGGGTTCTGGGGGTTCTGGGGATACTGGGGATACTGGGGACTCTGGGGATGCTGGGGACTTTGGGGATGCTGGGGCCGCTGGGGGCGTGAGGTGACCGGCAGGCCATTCTCCAGATTACCTTCGTTGCGCAGCAGGTACAGTGGCAGGTCCTCGCGCTCGATTTCTTCGCTGGAGGTGGCGTAGTAGGCGGCAATCACGGCGTTGCGCAGCTGGCGGACGTTGCCCGGCCAGTCGCAGGCCAGCAGCAGTTGGCGGGCTTCAGGGCTGAAGTGGCGCGGCTGTCCGGGATTCTCCCGCTGGCACTGCTCCAGAAAGTAGTCGATGAAGAACAGCAGGTCCTCCTGACGCTGGCGCAAAGGCGGCAATTCGATGCCCAGCACGGCCAGTCGGTAGAAGAGGTCCTCCCTGAAGTTGCCGGCGCGCACCAGGTCCTGCAGGTTGCGGTTGGTGGCCGAGATCACCCGGAAGTCCACCCGCTTGTAACTCTTGCCGCCCAGGCGGATCACGCTCTTGTTCTCCAGTACCCGCAGCAGCGTGGCCTGTAATTCCAGCGGCATGTCGCCAATCTCATCCAAAAATAGTGTGCCGCCGTCGGCCAGTTCGATCTTGCCGGGCTTGCCGTTGCGGTCGGCGCCGGTGAAACTGCCGCCCTCGTAGCCGAACAACTCGCTTTCGATCAGTCGGGGCGGGATAGCGGCGCAGTTCAGGGCCATGAACGGCCCGCCGGCCCGCGCCAGATTGTGGATGGCCTGGGCAAAGTATTCCTTGCCGGTGCCGCTCTCGCCGGTGATCAGGATGTTGGCCTGGGTCTGGGCGTAACGGCTGGCCAGCTCCTTGGCGTGCAGGATACTGGGAGATGTGCCGAGTATCTCGGCGAAGCTGATGTCGGCCCGCTCGCCGAAGCGGGAGCGGCGCGGCCGTTCGGCGGGCGGGGCACTGACCTCACGCAGCCAGATGATGATGCTCTCCAGCAGATGGCTGTCCTCGTCGGTCACCGGGTTGACCACCAGTCGGAAGTCCCTTGAACCGATGGTCAGGGTCTTGGCGGTGGGGTAGTTGAGGTAGTCGTACATCTCTTCTGGCCAGTTCAGCGCCAGGACCTCGCTGATCGGCCGATCCTTGAGCTCCTCGGGTGTGGAGTGCAGCAGTCGGCTGGCGTTGGCGCTGACGCGGGCGATGGTAGCGTCGCTGTAGAGCACGATGGCGTTCTCGCCGCTGGCCTCGATGGCCGTCTCCAGCACCTGCTTGATCTGTCGCGAGGAGAGCATGACGTCGTTGAACTGCTCACGCACATCGGAGAGCTGCACAAAGGACTGCTTGAAGCGCAGCTGGCTCTCCGCAGCCGAGGCGATGGAGGTAATCATCCCCACGGAATGCGAGATCATCTTGTGGTAGTCGCTGCCGAGCGGCAGTGGCGGCAGCGGCTGGCTGAAGACCAGCGAGGCGATGATGGCGCCGTCCTCATTGTGCAGCGGCACCGCGCAGGCAATCAGGTTGCCCAGCGCCGCGCAGTAATGCTCCATGCCCACCAGCTGAAAAGGCTCATTGAGGCGCATGGTCAGGGAGTGGGCGTTGGTACCCATGGTGGATTCGGTGAAGATGCTGCGGGCGGCGATGTGTTTATGCAGGCTGAGGTTGCCCTTTTGGATCAGCGATACGCCGTTGCGGGCAATCAGCTCAAAGATATAGTCATTGGCCAGATCCAGGTCGTCGAGGATGCCCATCAACGGAAAACAGATGTCGGTGAGATACTCGTAGTTCTCCCAGACGTTCTGGAACTCTTCCTCGGTGATTTCCAGGCTCAGCCATTCGCTGTCTGGGTCTACACCTTGCTGGCGGCAGCGCTGCCAGGAGTCCAGCACCTCCGGGCGCACCTGCGCCAGGGCTGGGCTGTCCTCATTGTTCAGAAAAGCCAGGCGGGCTTCGGCTATGCTGGCCAGGTGGGCTTCGTTAAGCAGCAGATCATGCTCAAAATGCCGGTGCTCACTGGCTGCCGGCTGAGGCTGGGGCAGGGGCTGGTTTTTAGCGCGCTTGTCTGACGTTGTGACGCCGCTTCCGAGGACGAGGTTCAGGAGCCAGAGGCTGAGGGCAAAAAGTCGTGGGGCTGCGGGCTGCGGGCTGTGAGCTACGGGCTGTGGGCTACGAGCTACGAGCTACGAGCGAGCGACCTTGCCGGCCTTCAGGCACTTGGTGCAGACGTTGGCCTTCTTCATGGTGCCGTTGACGTTGATGGTCAGCTTCTGCACGTTGGGCTTATAAACACGATTGGTAACACGATGCGAGTGGCTGACGTTACGTCCGGCCACAGGGTGCTTGCCACAAACTGAACAAACCTTCGACATGATAAAACTCCTTGTATCTGAAAGACTGCATAGCCTTTGTCTATAATGGTGGTCGGAGACGGACTTGAACCGCCGGCACGGGGATTTTCAGTCCCCTGCTCTACCAACTGAGCTACCCGACCATTGTCAAAACTCTACTGCACCTGAACGCTGTGGTGCAGGACCTGCTCTTCCGTACGGTCTTGCAAGCAAGACCGCTCCCTCACTGAAAACGTGCCACTGGCACGTTTTCCGGGCGTTCGGGGCCAACTGAGCTACCCGACCATTGTCAAAACTCTACTGCACCTGAACGCTGTGGTGCAGGACCTGC
>JAISUQ010000125.1 GCA_031272005.1 Coriobacteriales bacterium
GATCAATGCCCTGATGGGCAGCAAGGTGGCCATCACCTCCAACACCCCACAGACCACCCGGCATCGCTTCCGGGCGGTCAAGAACCTGCCTGGCTGCCAGATGGTGCTGGTCGACACGCCGGGTATCCACAAGCCTCATGACGCCTTGGGCGAGGAGCTCAACCGCTCGGCCAGCAAGGCTTTGGAGGATGTCGACGTCATCGCCTACTGTCTGGATGCCGCCGCGCCCTTCGGCAGCGGCGATGAATACATCCTGGACACCATTCGCTTCAGCCCGGCTAAGAAGTTGCTGGTCCTGACTAAGGTCGATCTGGCTGTCAGCGAACAATGCCAGCAACAACAGCAAGCCGCTGACAGCTATTTGGCCTTCGACGGTTGCATCGCCACCAGCGCCATGCAACACGCTGCTGAATACGCCAGGCTGCTCTGTCAGCGCCTCAGCGAACTGCTGCCTGAAGGACCCTGCTGGTTCCCGACTGACATGACCACCGACCAACCGCTGGAAGTGCTGATAGCCGAGTTCATTCGGGAGAAGATCCTGCGCAGCACCTTCGACGAGGTGCCGCATGCCGTAGGTGTCCAGGTCGACGAGCTGCAATACGACAGCGCCAAGCGGCTGCATCGCCTTTATGCCATCATCTACGTGGAGCGTGAGTCGCAGAAAGGCATCATCATCGGTAAGGGCGGCGAGCACATCAAACAGATCGGCACCCAGGCCAGGGTGGACCTCGAGCACCTGCTGGGCACCCGGGTCTTCCTTGATTTGCGGGTTAAGGTGCGCAAGGACTGGCGCAAGGATGCCAATCAGATCCGCCGCTTCGGCTACGGTGAAGGTGCCTGAGGCCATGCCGTCGGAGGCAGCGACAATCATCGTCCTGAAGAAGACCAAACTGGGTGAGACTGATTTGATTGTCACCGGCTTCTCTGCTGCAGGCCGCCAGGTGCGGGCGGTGGCCAAGGGCGGCCGCAAACCGGGTTCCAGGACCGGCGCCCATCTGGAGCTGTTCTGCGTCAGCGAGGTGCTGCTGGGCAAGGGCCGTAACCTGGATGTGGTCAGCGAAGCCCGCATCCTTGATGCCAACCTCGGCTGCCGCCAGGACGTCGAGCACTCGGCAGCGGCCGGCGCGGTGGTAGAGCTGCTGGATAAGGTCTCCCAGGACGGCACGGTGGAGGAACGGCTGTTTGCCATGGCCCGGGAGGCCCTGCGCTGCATCGGCAGCGTTGAGATTGGCGGCCTGGAACTGAGCTGTGCCGCCGCTCTGTTAAAGATTGCCGCCCAGATCGGCCTGTGCCCGGAGCTTGGCGCCTGCGCGGTCTGCGGAGCGACAACCGATGGGGGAGACACCCCAGTCTTCCTGGACATCCCTCAAGGCGGCATAATCTGCCAGCAATGCCGCCATGAGCACCCATACACTCAGCAGCCGCTGATCTCCAAGGAGCTGAGGCTGTGGCTGTGCAACCTGCTGTCTTTGCGCTTCAGCGACCTGGAGCCTTATGCCACCGGCAAATACCAACCCCTGGGTCGCCAGTGTCTGCAGATAGCCCAACAATGGTTGTCCTGCCATCTCAACCTCAGCCTCAAATCCCTCGACTTCCTGCTCACCAGTTGACTCCCCCCGACGTTGCCGGACTTGTCCCAATGACGAAGGCAATGACGGACTTACCAAATAATTCTTCTGGTATAAACGCCGATGTTCGTGTAAACTAGCAAGGTTATGTATTTTGCCCCATGCCGAGGGTGTTGCTACCACCAGCGCATATCTCAGCTTGGGGCGTATCGCAGAAAGAAGGTGGAGTCATGCCGCTGAGCAAGGAAAAGACGGCAGAGATTATCGCGGAGTATGGCAAGGACGCCAAGGACTCCGGTTCGGCCGAGGTACAGGTGGCGCTGCTGACCCAGCGCATCCGCGACCTCACGGAGCATCTCAAGGTACACAAGAAGGACCATCACACCCGCCGTGGACTGTTGATGCTGGTTGGTAAGCGTCGTCGTCTGTTGACCTACATCAAGAAGCGGGACGTTACCCAGTACCGTGAGCTGATTGCCAAACTTGGTATCCGCGACAACGTTTAAGGCTCTGTGAAAGGAGTGCGAGGGCGCTCCTTTCTTGTATAGAAGAGAAGAAGAGGAAAAATGTCAAAAATCACAGAAACATTCGAACTTTACGGCAAGGAGTACACGCTGACCACCGGGGAGATAGCCAAACAGGCTACCGGCGCTGTGGTGGTCACCCAGGGCGACACCATCATCCTGGTCACGGCAGTGGTCTCCAAGGAGCGCAAGGACTACGATTTCTTCCCGTTGACGGTGGACTTCGTCGAGCGGATGTACGCCGTAGGCCGCATCCCCGGCGGCTATCTGAAGCGCGAGTCGCGCCCTTCGGACAAGGGCACGCTGACCGCCCGGATGATCGACCGACCGGTGCGCCCGGGCTTTCCGGACGGCTTCCGCAACGAGGTCCATATCGTCGCCACCACCTTGAGCTGCGACCAGATAAACCAGCCCGATGTCATCTCCATCATGGGTGCTTCCGCCGCCTTGCTGGTAGGCGGGGTGCCTTTCGACGGCCCGGCCGCCGGTGTACGTATCGGTCGCAACCGCAATACCGGTGAGTTCATCGTCAACCCCACCTTCGAGGAGGAGGCCAATTCCGACCTCGAACTGACCCTGGCCGGCACCGCCGATTACATCTCGATGGTCGAGGCTGGCGCCGAGGAGATCTCCGAAGAGGACATGCTGGCCGCCATGGAATTTGGCCAGAAGGTCATCGGCGAGTTCTGCGCCGCCCAGCAACGCCTGATCGACAAGGTCAACCCGCAGCCCAAGGTCTATCCGATCGATGAGCCTGTCGAAGGCCTCACGGAGCGCATCGCCCCTTACTACGACCAGATGGCCGCCGCCCTGCGCGATGCCGACAAGCAATCCCGGATGGAGAAGGTCGCCGAGCTGAAGGAGAGCATCAAAGCCACCTTCAGCGAGGAGGAGCTGGCCCTGTGGCCCAAGGAGATCGGCGCCGAGCTGAAGGCTCTGGAGAAGAAGGCGATGCGCGAGATGGTGCTGTCCACCGGCGAGCGCGTTGATGGCCGGGCAGTCGATGAGATCCGCCCGATCACCATCGAGCCGGGATTCTTGCCCCGCGCCCATGGCTCCGGCCTGTTCACCCGCGGCAAGACCCAGGTGCTCAGCGTGCTCACGTTAGGCATGCTCAACGAGTGGCAACGCCTGGACACCATCGACCCGGCGCCCGGCAAGCGCTACATCCACCACTACAACTTCCCGCCCTATTCCACCGGCGAGGCCGGGCGCCTGGGCGCCCCCAAGCGCCGCGAGATCGGCCACGGCTTCCTGGCCGAACGAGCCCTCAAACCGGTGCTGCCGGCCGAGCTCGACTTCCCCTACACCATCCGCATCGTCTCCGAGGTCACCGAGTCCAACGGCTCCTCCTCGATGGCCTCAGCCTGCGGCTCCACGCTGGCGCTGATGGACGCCGGTGTGCCCATCACCCGCCCGGTTTCCGGTATTGCCATGGGCCTGATCAAGGAGGATGACCGCGTGGCTATCCTCTCCGACATCCAGGGCATCGAGGACTTCTTAGGTGACATGGACTTCAAGGTCTGCGGCACCGAGCGCGGCATCACCGCCCTGCAGATGGACAACAAGGCCAAAGGCCTGACAGTCGACATCCTGGCCAAAGCCCTGGCCCAGGCCAAGGCAGGCCGAGCCTTCATCCTGAACAAGATCACCGAGGCTATCGATGCCCCGCGCGCCGAGCTGTCGCAATACGCCCCGCGGATCATCTCCATCCAGATCCCGGTGGACAAGATCCGCGACGTCATCGGCACCGGTGGCAAGGTCATCCGCGGCCTGCAGGAAGAGACCGGCGCCACCATCGAGGTCACCGAGGACGGCACAGTCTACATCGCCTCCAAGGACACCGGCGGTGAGGAGGCCAAACGCCGCATCGAGATGATCATCAAGGTCCCCGAGGTGGGGGAGGAATACGACGGCAAGGTCGTCTCCATCCAGAACTTCGGCGCCTTCGTCGAGCTGCTGCCGGGCAAGGACGGCCTGCTGCACATCAGCCGGGTGGCCAACGGCCGGGTGGAGAAGGTCGAGGACGTGCTGTCGATAGGCGACATCGTCCGGGTCAAGATCCTGGAGATTGACGATAAGGAGAAGGTCTCCCTGGACCGCCTGGACAAGCCGGACGCTCCGCCTTCCAGCGGTCGCAACTCCTCCAGTCGCGACAACCGCCCCGGCCGTGACAACCGCGAGAACCGCTCAGCGCGCAATAATGACGACCGACGCCCGCGGCGGCGAAATTAGGCCGGATTTTTATGAAGTTTTGTTTAATGTCTGGTTTGAAACAGTTACAATGAGGTTGTTTCTGTTCTCATCTCAAGGGAGGCAACATGGCTGACGTGTACGATCCGAACAATCCGCAGGGCGTTGGACAACAACCGGTTCCGACTTATACGGCTCCCGGAGTCGATGCCGGCGGCGCGCAGCAGCCCAATTATGGCTACAGCCAGCAGCCTGGCTACAGCCAACCGCAACAACAGTATGTCTATCAACAGGCGCAGCCGGTTGCCGCGCCCAGCACCGGTTGGGGCAGCACCAAAAAGGACAAATGGGTGGCTTTTGTGCTGGCCTGGCTGCTGGGCACATTGGGAATCCACAAATTCTATCTGGGCTATAAGAACGAAGGCATCATCATGCTGGTGGTGTCCATCGTCGGCGGCCTGTGCTTTGGCCTTGGATTTCTGGTCATGGAAGTCATCGCCATCATCGAAGGCGTGCGCTACATCATCCTGACCCAGGAAGACTTCGAGCAGACCTACGTCGTCGGACGCAAGGGTTGGCTGTAATCCACCGTGTTCTACCAGCAAACTGTTCTGGATAACGGTATCACCATACTGACCGAGCGCATGGAAGCTGTGCGCTCGGTCTCTTTAGGTATCTGGTTCAGGGTCGGCTCCCGCGACGAAACACCCGATCAACTGGGCATCTCGCATTTCCTGGAGCACATGAGCTTCAAAGGCACCGCCCGTCGCGATGCCCTGGCCATCTCCCAGGACTTCGAATCCCTGGGTGCTGAGCAAAACGCCTTTACCTCCAAGGAATATACCTGCTATTACGCCCGGGTCATTGACGAAAGACTGCCGGAGGCCTTTGACATCCTGGCCGACATGGTCACCGGGTCGCTGTTTGAGCAGAGCAGCATCAATTCTGAGCGCGAGGTGGTCATCGAGGAGATCGCCCGCTCGGAGGACAATCCTGAGGATTATATCTTCGAATTGTTCACCTCGGCTGTTTTTGCGGGTCACCCGCTGGGCGAGCCAGTCATCGGCACGCGCCAGATAGTCGGCAACTTCCAGCATCAGGATTGCGCCAGCTACCACCAACAGCACTATCACGCCGGCAACTGCTTCGTGATCGCCAGCGGCAACGTCGAACATCAGGCGCTGGTGGAGCTGTGCCTTAAGCATCTGGAAGCAATGCCGCCAGGACGACGTAACCAGCGCGATACGGTGCCGACTCTGAAGCGTCAGCACTTCACCAGCCTGCTGAAGGAGACCGAGCAGGCCCATCTGATGTATGGCATGCCCGGGCTGTCCTTAAGCGATGAGGACCGCTATGCCGGCAACCTCCTGGATTCGGCACTGGGTGGCGGGATGTCCTCGCGGCTGTTCCAGGAGATTCGTGAGAAACGCGGCCTGGCCTATGCCGTCTTTGCTGCCACCATGCCCTATCTGGGCGCCGGACAGTTCGTTGTCTATGTCGGCACCCGACCGGCCAACGCTGCCGAAGCAGTGCAGATCATCCAGGACGAGCTGCATAAAGTGCTGTCAGAAGGCCTGTCTGCAGACGAGCTGGAGCGGGTTCGGGAGTATGTCCTGGGACATATCGTCCTGAGCAACGAGTCCACCTCCTCACGGATGCTGCGCCTGGGAAAAAGCGCCCTGGCCGAACAGGAGATCCTCTCGCTTGACGAACTGATTGAGCGCTATCGCGCCGTGCAGCTGGACGACGTGCAGCGGGTCGCCGAGCGGGTTTTAAGCCAAAAACCGACTCTGGCCATCATCCGACCGCGCGATGATGTTGCCCTGGAGGAACTGTTGCATTTATGACCGCAGCAATAAAGCCGGGGGATGAAGGGAATGGCAAGGCATGATCCATGTATTCGTCAACGGATTCAATGGCCGTATGGGCACCGAAGTCGTCAAAGCTGTGCTGGCTCAGCCAGACATGGAACTCGTTGGCGGCTACGATCCCGGCGCCGGCACCAGCGGTGTGCTGGTTGGCGGCCAACAGGTAGCCGTCTCCTATCCAACCCTGCAGGTCGCCCTGGAGGTGGCCAAACCCGATGTGCTGGTCGATTTCACCAACCCGGCTTCGGTGGCCGATAACATCCGCTGCGCTCTGGCCGCTGGCGTGGACTGCGTCATCGGCACCACCGGCCTGACACCAGACAAACTGGCGGAGTTATACCAGGGAGCTCCGGCTGGCTCAACTTTGTTTGTCGCTCCTAACTTCACCATCGGCGCTGTGTTGATGATGGAGTTTGCCCGCAAGGCCGCCGCGCTGTTTGACGACGTCGAAGTCCTGGAGTTTCACCATAACGGCAAACAGGACGCCCCCAGCGGCACGGCGCTGAATACCGCGCTATCCATCGCCAGTGCTCGAGCCCAGGCCAAGGTCAGCTCCAAAGCCCCCGGCTCGGAGACCGAACTTGCCGGGCGGGCCGGAGCCCGCGGCACCAGCGTTGAAGGCGTGCCGGTGCACTCCATCCGCTCCAATGGCTTTGTTGCCCATCAGGAGGTCATTTTCGGCTCCAGTGGCGAGACACTGACCATCCGCCATGACTCTATCGACCGTTCCTCCTATATGCCGGGCGTTTTGCTGGCAATCCGCAGCGTTGGCGAGCGCAGTGGCCTTATCATTGGTCTGGAGAAGTTGCTTGACCTCTGATGGAGAGCGTAATCGCTGCGCCGAACAAGGGAGATACACCATGCCTGCAAAAACCCAATTCAGCCGCTTCATTCCGGCAATGATCACCCCCTTCGACCAGAACCTGGATCTGGATCTGCCCCGGGCCCAACAACTGGCCACCCGACTGGTTGATAAGGGCGTCAGCGCTCTGGTCATCAACGGCACCACCGGTGAATCGCCGACGGTCTTCTATCCCCAGAAGATCGAGCTGTTCAAGGCGGTCATCGAAGCGGTGGGGGACAGGTGCCAGATCATCGCCAATGTTGGGGATAATTGCACGGCCGACAGCTGCGACTTTGCGCGTGACGTGGTCAAGCTGGGCGTGGATGGCATCATGCTGGTGGTCCCATATTACAATAAGCCGCCCCAGGAGGGACTGTATCAACACTTCAAGGCCATCGCCACCAGTGTGGAGTTGCCGGTCGTCCTGTATAACATCCCCGGACGTTGCGTCATCAACATGGAGGCCGAGACCACCCTGCGTCTGGCCCATGAGGTCGACAACATCGTGGCCGTCAAAGAGGCTTCCGGTAAGATGGACCAAATCGAGGCTATCATCAAGGACGCCCCGGAGGGCTTTCATGTCTACTCCGGCGATGATGAGGTCACCATGGCCATCATGGAGCTCGGTGGTTGGGGAGTCATCTCCACCATCGGCAACGTCACCCCCGAGCGGATGGCCGAGATCGTCGAGGCCATGGCCGCCGGCGACAGAACCCGTGCGTTAGCGGCGCATCTGAAGCTGCAGCCGCTTATGAAAGAACTGTTCATTACAGCGAACCCCATCATGGTCAAAGAGGCGATGAAGCTGATCGGCTTTGACTGTGGCGGAGTCCGCCTGCCGCTCGTTGACGCTACGCCTGAGCAAAGCGCCGAGTTGGCAGAGGTCATGCGCGCCACCGGCGTGCTCGAATGAGGAAAATGTGAGTCAACAACAACCAAAGACCAATACCCAAAATACCAACAGCGCAAAAAACCAGAACTCCCGGTCCACTTATCGTCGACGCAAGCCACAAGTCAAGACAGTCGAGAAGAAGCAGGTCGCCATGCGAGTCATACCTCTTGGCGGCCTGGACGGTATCGGCAAGAACATGACCGTCTTTGAATGCGGCGACGATTTGATAGTCGTCGACGCCGGACTGATGTTTCCGGATGACGAACATCCGGGCATCGACCTGATTCTGCCGGATTACACCTATATCCTGGAGAATTCCCACCGACTGCGGGCCTTCATCATCACCCATGGCCACGAGGACCATACCGGCGCTCTGCCTTATGTCCTCAAAGACCTTGGCAAGCACAACGTACCGATTTATGGCACCAAGCTGACCTTGGGTTTCATCGAAGGCAAATTCGCCGAGCATAACATCAAGAACCACAGTTTCCGCGAGATTTCCGCTGGCGACCATGTTTCTGTCGGTTGCTTCGGCGTGGATTTCTACGCCGTCAACCATTCCATCCCGGGCTCGCTGGGGCTGTTCATCCGCACCTCGGCCGGCACCGTGCTGCACACCGGCGATTTCAAGCTGGACTCCACACCGATAGACGGCATCCACACCGACTTTGCCGCGATCACCCGCTTCGCCAAGACCGGCATCAGCCTGATGCTTTCCGACTCCACCAATGCCAACAACAAGGACTTCACCAAATCCGAGGCCGAGGTCGGCAAAGCCCTGCGCCAGATCATCACAACCGCTCGCAAGCGGGTCATCGTGGCCTCCTTCTCCAGTCATATCCACCGTATCCAGCAGGTCTGTGATGCGGCAGCGGCGGCGGGGCGCAAGGTCGCCGTCACCGGCCGCTCGATGCTGACCAACTCCCGCATCGCCCGCGAACTGGGCTATCTCAAGGTCGATGAGCGCAATATCATCGACGCTTACGCCGCCAAAGACATCCCGCCGGACAAGGTGGTCATCCTCTGTACCGGCTCCCAGGGCGAGCCGCTCTCGGCACTGGCCCGGATGGCCAACGGCGAGCATCGCACGGTGGTGATTGAGGAAGGCGATACGGTGATCATCTCCGCCACCCCGGTGCCCGGCAACGAGAAGGCTGTGACCCGGGTGATCAACGCGCTGTCCAAGGTCGGCGCCGAGGTCTACGACAAGAAGCGGGCCCTGGTTCATGTCTCCGGCCACGCCGGCTCCGAGGAGCTGAAGCAGATGCTGGTCCTGGCCCAGCCCCGCTACTTCATGCCGGTGCACGGCGAGTCCCTGCATCTGCGGGCCCACGCCGAACTGGCCCACGATGTCGGCATCCCCCGCAGCAATATCTTCATGTTGGAGAATGGCGACACCCTGACTGTCGACGACAGTGGCGTCAAACGCGGCGAGCCGGTGGAGAACGGCGTCGTCTACGTCGATGGCCTGTCGGTGGGAGATGTTTCGGCAGTGGTGCTCAAGGACCGCCAGACGCTGTCCAGCGACGGTATCGTCACGGTAGTCTGCATGGTTCGCAAACGCGACAGCTCAGCCGTCGGCAAGCCGGAAGTCATCACCAAAGGCGTCAGCGGGGGAGACGACCCTGAGCTGCTCAACGACCTGATTGCCGCCGCGGAGAAGACCGTCTCCAACTTCGCCCACGAGCACCGCTCCAACCCCAACAGGTTGAAGCGGGCCCTGCGTGAGGAGATCTCCGGCATCCTCTGGGAGCGCTGTCGCCGCCGCCCGATGATCATCCCGCTGATCATGGAAGTCTGAGTAATCAGTCCACTTCAATCAATTCGTACTGGTCGCTGCCGATACCGAGCTTGACGGCATGGTCAACAGTCACTCGCCAGTTGGAGTGGGGGTGGATGGCCTGAATGTAATCGACCCGCTCACCAGCGCCGTCCTGGCCGCCCCGAGCCAGAGCCTCACCGAGCATGCTGTTGGCTATCACCGGCTGTTTCTGCAAGGCCTCCACACAAGCCAGGTCCAGGGCTACGGGATCGAAGGAAGCAAACATACCGATATCCGGCACCACCGCTGCATCACTGCTCAGCCAGCAGTCACACAGTGGTGTGATGTCCATGGCCAGGCTGATATGGAAATGCGGGCGCCCGGCCAGGACCGCCTGGGCATATTCGGCGACCTTGGCGTCCAGCAACTCACCCTTCTCATCGAAATGGGCCATGATGGCGTCAAACGGACAGGCTGCGATGCAATGGCCACAGCCCACGCAGTTCTCA
>JAISUQ010000154.1 GCA_031272005.1 Coriobacteriales bacterium
ACAAAGACCACGATGGCGATAAGCTCTTGCGTGATGCCGCTTGTCAGGTGCCCGAAGCCGTTAAAGGCCCTATCCCAGTGCTGCAGGTGCACAAAGGAGGCGATGCCGCCGATGACCACGGCAGCCAGGGCAACAACCACGGCAGAGAGCTGAAGCTTCTCTCCCTTACCTAACCCGGCTAACAGACCGGCCACGCAGAAGGTGCCGGCGCCCAGGCAGATGAACAGTGTGAAGATTATCAAAGGCCATTGGAGTTCCATTACGCACCGCCTCCCTTTCCAATATATTCTTCCATATCAATCCTTTCTCCAGTAAGCAGCCTGCCAGGCTGGCTCGCAAGCTCGCTGCGCCACAGGCAGCCCTGTGGGCTGCCTAGCCCTGCCATTTACGGTTGCGCAGGATGAAGGCAAACGAAGGCTTGTTGCCGACATCCGGTAGATAGTAGAGTTGGTCTGCGGTATAGGGCTTGGCCACATCCTTGAGCAGATCGCGGGCGGCAACTGTGGCTTCGTAGGTGGAATCCGGGCCAGCCGGGATGGCTGCCGGCACCTGGAAGCTGTCCAGACCCTGATCGATGTCGCCGAAGAAGCGGGCCCGACCGCCGCACTGCGACACGCACTGGGGCAGCTCGCCCTGGGCGATCTTCTGTTCGCAGAGCGTGCACTTCTCCACCACACGCTCGTCCTCGTTGAGGTAGCGCACGCCGTAGGGGCAGGCCATGACGCAGAACTGGCAGCCGATGCACTTGCTTTTGTCGATCTGCACGGTGCCATCTTCGCGCTTATGTGAAGCCTGGGTGGGGCAGACCTTGATGCATTCGGGGTCGGCGCAGTGCTGGCAGCCGACGGTCAAGAAGTACATATCGACATCCGGGTACTGCCCGCTGCCGCCCTCCGTGGGGAACGGCCCGATGCGCAGGGTCTTGTTCCAGAAGTTGCCGATGGGGACCTCGTTGACGGTCTTGCAGGCCACCGAGCAGGCCAGGCAACCCACGCAACGGTTGAGGTCGGTGATGATGGCGTACTGCATCTCACACCTCCTTCATCTGCTCGGGAGTAAGTGGCAGCCACTCCTTGAGCCGGGGGTCGGAAGCGCTTTGGATAATCGGGGTGCCGTCGTTGCCCTTGGGCACGCCTTCTTCGGCCTTGTAGACCTTGGCGGCATAGCCGCGCAGATTGGTGGCGGCGCAGAACGGGTCCTGGGCATGGCGGTCTACCAGGCAGTTGGCGCCGGAGAGCTCAAAGCCCTTGCTGGCCTGACTGAGCTCCGGGAACCACCACTGATGCTCGCAGTTGACCACACCTTCGGGGATGCCGTAGTACAGATCGACTGTCTGCCGGATCTTGGCGCGGTCGTTCTCGATCCAGACCCAGTCGCCCTGCTTGACGCCGAGCTTCTCAGCGTCGGCCGGATTCATCTCAATGCGCGGCGTGGGCCACAGTTCGCGGCACCAGGGCAGCTGGCGATGCTCGTTGTGGAAGTAAATCGGCATCCGGCGGCCGGTGATGACGGTGAACGGATACTTCTCGTGCAGTTCCGGTGCGGCCACCGGGCTTTCTGGCGGCTCGGTGAAGGTCGGCAACTCATAGCCCTCGCCAGGGTGGAAGGTCTCCACCACCGTGGACCAGATTTCCTGCTTCATCGTCGGCGTGCTCAGGCCGGGCACCGGCACATAGTCTGCGCCATAGCCATACTGCGCCGAACCCGACCAGCCGTAGTTGGTGGTGCGCAGATAGCCGCTCTCGTAGCGGCGATAGGCGCCCCAGTCCTCGGGCGCGAACTTCTTGGCGTCCCACCAGCCATTCTTGATGAAGGCGGTGCGATAGGCCTGCCAGTCCATGGGGTTGCCGTCCTCGTCGTGCATGCCATCGATGTCGATGGTCCGGTTGATGTCCAGGTTGTCCGGCCAGGGGTCCGGGCCGGGAGCCCAGGGCACGCCCATGGCTTTGTACAGGCCGCAGACGATCTGGCCGTCCTCCTTGCACTCAAAGGGCCGGTCGATGCACTGGATGATAGCGCCATAAGCACCGTGCGAGCCCTGGGAGATACGGCAGCACTCGGTCTCCATCCAGTGGGCCACCGGCAAAAGGATGTCGGACATGCCGGCGGTGGGGGCGGCCCAGAGGTCCAGAGTCAACTGGAACTCCAGTTTTTTCAGCTGCTCCCAGGCATGCAGGGAGTTGGCCATGTTCATGTGGTCGCCACTTTGGCAGATGGCCATCTTCACCGGGTAGGGTTCGCCGGTCTCCACGGCGTCCCAGATGCTGGTGCAGTCGCCCCAGCCACCCCACCAGTTCAACAGCGGGAAGCGCTCGCGGCCGATCTGCTTGGTGGGGTCGGCCGTGCTCATCGGTGCACCGTAGGCAATCGACAGCGGGATGTTGCCGATTGGACCGGCTGTAGGCCCGCGGTTGCCAGCCGGGGTATCGAAGTTGCCGGTGATGCCGGTCAGAGCGTCGATGGCCCGGCAATTCTGGATGGCGTTGGCATAGTGCTCCACGGCCAGCATGTACTGAATGCCGCCGTTGCCGTAGCCGGTGGTCGGATCAAGACGCGTGGCATAGGCCTTGGCTGCCGCCTCGATCTTGGCCGCCGGGATGTTGCAGATGCCCTCGGCGATCTCCGGCTTGTACTCGGCACAGCGGTTGGCATAGAGCTGCCAGACCGGCGTGACACTGGCCTTGCGGCCATCCTTGAGAGTGATCTCGAACTCGCCATAGAGTGCCGGCAGGATGTCGGGGTCAAAGGGGGAGCAGTCATAGACCTTGCCTTGCTCCACGCCGGGCATCAGGTGCTCCTGGCGGGCCTGCACGGCCGCCGGGGCCTTCCAGTCCTCCCCTTCCCAGGTACCCTTGGTGCCATCGGCGTCAAACCAGGTCAGATGTCCGGTGGGGTCGTTGGCGTGCAGCGGATGCTCGGCATCGCTGCCGGCCAACTCGTCCCAGACCATGAAGCGGGTCGGGCTGCCACCCTCGACGATGTCGGATTCCTTGAGCAGCTTGGTCTTCAACTCCCAGGGGCTGCGCCCCGGAATCAGAAAGCCCGACGGCTCGATGTCTTCGCAGACCAGGAAGGGGCCGTTGGTCCATTTGCGCACGTAGAGGTCGTCAATCAGGTCGTTTTCGATGATTACGTGGCCCCAGGACAGCGCCAGCGCGGCGTCGGTGCCCGGACGCACGTGCATCCAGTGGTCGGCTTCCTTGCCGAGGTTGCTCTTGCGCGGGTCCACCGAGATGAAGACGTCGGCGCAGACGGCGGCATCCACCGTGGAGCGGCAGGAGTCGTCGTAGTTGGAGATCTCCGAGGCTCCGCCCCACTGGACATAGACCTTGGGGCGGTCGACGGTGGCCATCCAGCTGTGGGCGAACTGCGAGACCATCTGGGTGGCAAAGTGCCGCGGTCCCTTGCAGACCTGGAAGGAGACCATCGTGTTGGGCGAGCCGACCAGGCCGTTGAGGCTTTGGCTGTAGGTGGACATGCAGTAGATACGGCTGGTGCCGGCCATGGCGAACAGTGACTCTCCGCCGTACTTCTCGGCAATCTGCTTCAGGGCTGCTGCCGAGGACTCAAAGGCCTCATCCCAGGAGATGCGCACCCAGCCGGGGTCGTCATCGCCCTTGGGATTGGTGCGCTTCAGCGGGTAGTGCAAACGATCCGGATGATAGGCAGCCTGGATTGAAGCCTGCGATTTGGAGCAGCAGTTGCCGAAAGACTGGAACGAGGACATGTCGCCCTCGACCATGATCGCCCGGCCGTTCTGGACGGTGACCCAGACACCGCATTCCATCTTGCCGCAACCGCGACAGGCCGTGCGGATACGCTGGACCTCACCGCCAGTCTCGGTTGCGCCAACCGCCTCGTCGGCTGTGGCCTCCCGAAGGCCGATGGAGCCTGCCGCAGCCAGGGCCACGCCCGTGGCGGCGGCAATCTTGGTGAAACTTCGTCGTGTTAACAGTTTTTCTTCCATAGTCCCTCCTTAGTTCTGCTGGTTGGTGGAGAACTCTACTGATGCTCAGGATAAGGAGCGGCGCTGATGGCGAGAATCATGCAGGTACATGAGAGCCCTGCCGGCGCACGAGTTCAGCATCATGCAAACTATATGATTTTGCCGGTCAGCTGTATGATGCCCTGGTTTCGCCGCACCGGACCCTGCCGAAAACCCGGTCAGCGTAGTATAGTGTTCAGTTACAGGAGGAAAACATGCCCAGACGATCATTCGCGCAGCTTGCTGTCAATGTCCGCGCCAGCATGGCCGGAGTCACCTGGCATGACTTCTGCAACGTGCGCAGCATCGGCTTTACCTTGATTCGTGGTTGGGGCCTGGTGATCTTCTTCGGCGGCTTTGTGCTGATTACCCAGCGCGAGGGCCTGCCGGCCCTGGAAATGGCTGTATCCACCGCAGCGACAATCATCACGCTGCTGTTCTCCGCCATCTTCTCCAAGGTAGTGGATCGAGCCTTCGGCCTGCCGGCCTTCAAGGTGGCTGTGCTGGCAGCCTGCCCGCTGGGAGCGCTGATTGCCCTGGGCGGCGCCGGCTTCTCTGATACTTATTATCTGATTGCAGCGCTGAGCGGCGAAGTGCTCTTCGGTGCCGGCTCAACGTTCGTCCTCATCGGCTATGGCAAGGCTCACAGCTATTGCCAGCCCAACCGGATGAGCGTGGAGGTGCCCTTTGCCATCGTGCTGGGGGCAACACTGATGCTATTGGTTCTGTCGGCCCAGCCTGTCGTCATCCAGCTGGCCTGCTCGCTGCTGCCCAGCATCGCCGGCATCATCCTCTTCTCCAACAGTTTTACCTGGAACCCCGGCTCAGCCGAGGAGCATCGCTCCTCGCTGCAGTTTGGCCCGTTCATCCGCCGCTTTGGAGTCTGCAGCTGCCTGGCGGGTATCGCTGACTGTCTGGTGCGCACGGTCTTCTTCGACTCGGCGCTGTATGCCGCTACGGTGGTCTGGTATGAGAATCCGGTGTTTCTGTCCTGCCTGATCATGGCCGCCATCATCTATCCCTGCATCCTGCTGACCGGCAACAACAGTGTCCAGATTACCTACCGCTCGATCGTCTTTGCCATGGCCGCGCTGTTCATGCTGCTGCCGGCGCTGTCGGAGTATCTGGTGGTGGTCAACGTGCTGGCGCTGGCCGCCTATGAGACCTTCATCGTCTTCGTCTGGATACTTTTGGCCACCATCGCCTCGCGGCTCAAGCTGGCGCCGACGATGGTCTTTGGCCTGGGGCTGAGCCTGCTCTACATCGGACATTTCCTCGGCGGCCAGATTGCTCCGCTGTTGGCGGTGTTTAAGCCCTACACCCCGCAATTTACTAGCTTGATAGTATTGATTGCCGCCGCCTGCATCCTCAGCTCCTATATGTTCATCTTCAATGAGCGCTCACTGGCCGAGCTGATCAAGGGCGAGGACAGCGACCGCTCGCGCCAGCCCTTCAAGGAGCATTGCGAGACCATCGCCTCCGAGTACAGCCTCTCTCCCCGCGAGACCGAGGTGATGATCCTCTTTGCCAAGGGCCACTCCATCACCCGCATCCAAAGCGACCTCTACATCTCCCGCGGCACCGCCTCCACCCACCTGCGCCACATCTACAAGAAGCTCAACGTCCACGACAAACAGGAGTTCCTGGATTTCGTGGACATCGGCAAGCCCGCCGACCCGCGGTAATGCCGACAGAGGCGGGTTTGAAAACCCGCCCCTGCAGTTGGGATCCCATCTGTGGCTTCAAAGGTGTTCCCCGGGGCGCGGCTGTTTGCATGGGAGGCATGGGGAGAGTCGCGCCCGGGGTGCTGCTTCGGTTCCTGAGGTCAGGCGTCACCCTGCCATTTCATGTCGCGCAGGATGTAGGCAAAGCTGGGACCGTTGCCGACATCGGGGAGTTTGTGGACCTGGGCGGCATCGTAGGAGTTGAGATAATCGCCCAGCACCTCGCCACGCGGCCCTTTGAAGCCTGCGAAGCCGGCATCCGCATCGCCAAACCAGCGGGCCATGCCGCAGCACTGGGAGACGCACTGGGGCAACTCGCCTTGGGCGGTCTTCTGCTCACAGAGCGTGCACTTCTCCACCACCCGCTCCTCGGCGTTGAGGTAGCGGACGTTATAGGGGCAGGCCATGACGCAGAACTGGCAGCCGATGCATTTGCTCTTGTCAATTTGCACCGTGCCATCCTCGCGCTTGTGCGAGGCCTCGGTGGGGCAGACCTTGGTGCACTCCGGGGTGGCACAGTGCTGGCAGCCGACGTTGAGGAAGTACAGCTCAATATCCGGGTAGGCGCCGCTGCCGCCCTCTGTGGGGTTGGGGCCGATGCGCAGGGTCTTGTTCCAATAGTTGCCAATCGGTACGTTGTTGACCACCTTGCAGGCTACCGAGCAGGCCAGGCAGCCGACACAACGGTCGAGATCGGTGACAATCGCGTATTGGGTCATTGTGTCCTCCCTTCCCTACTCGAACTCGTCCGGTTGGACGCCAGGACCGCCGGGCAACCAGGCACTGAGCCGCGGGTCGTCGCTGGTATGGATGATCTCGGTACCGTCGTCGCCACAAGGTACGGGATTGCCGAAGGGCGAATTCTCCGCCGTGGCCTTATAAATCTTGACCGGATAGGTGCGGACGTTGGCCGAGCCGTTGTATTTATCCTGAACGGTGCGGTCCACGATGCAGTTGATGGAGGAGAGCATGAAGCCCTTGTCGCCCTGAGCCAGCTCCGGATACCACCAGTGATGCTCGCAGTTGATGGTGTTCTCGGGGATGCCGTAGTAGAGGTCCACGGTCTGCCGGACCTTACCCCAGGGGCTCTCAATCCAAATCCACTCGCCCTGCTCCAGGCCGTATTCGGCAGCTGTGACCGGGTTGATCTCGGTGCGCGGTACCGGCCAGAGCTCGCGGCACCAGGGCAGCTGGCGATGCTCGGAATGGAAGTAGACCGGGATGCGCCGGCCGGTGATGCAGGTCAGCGGGTACTGCTCATAGGTGGCAGCGTCGGCCACCGGGCCATGCGGCGGCTCCACATAGTAGGGCAGCGCCTCGCTGGTGAAGCCGGGCAGCAGCTCCGGACCGTCTGTGCCATCCGGGAAGTAGGACTCAATAGCCGTGCACCAGAACTCATGCTTCATCGTCGGCGTGGGGAAGCCGGGCTTGTTGATGCCCAGCTGTGCCGGTTGCTGATGCGGCGCTGGACGATAGGCCTGGCCGACCTCGTAACGGCGGTAGGTGCCCCAGTCCTCGGGGTACTCCTCCTTCATGTTCCACCAGCCGTGCTCCTGGAAGGCGTCGACGAACTCCTGCCAGTTGGCAAAAGGCGCCGAGCCCTGCACGAAGCACTGGATGTTCAGATTCTCAATCTCCAGGTCCACGCCGGGGACATTCTCCAGCCAGGGGTCGTCGCCGTCAAAGGCCGGCACGCCGAAGTACTTGGAGAGCTCCATGAAGTACAGCGGGTCGGACTTGCACTCGCCCGGCGGCTCCACCGCCTTGACGCAGAGCCCGTAGCCGCCGGAGGCGCCCTGGGCGATACGGTAGGCGTTGATCTCCGTCCAATGGCAGACCGGCAGCAGGATGTCGGCCGTGGAGGAGGTCGGCGAGTGCCAGAGATTGGCCTCGAACAGGAAGTCCAGCATGTTCAGGGCTTCGTAGTTGTAGGTGGCGTTGCCCATGTTCATGTGGTCGCCGGAGCCAATCATCCCGCCGTGGATGACATAGGGCGCTTCGGGCGCCTGATGGGCGGCCTCCATGGCCGCCTCGGCATCGCACCAGACAGCGTACCAGTACAGCAGCGGCAGGCGGTAGTTGCCGGCCATCTTCAGGAAGAGGTCCGGTGTGGGCAAGAAGGCGTAGGCGGCAAAGGAAGGCAGCATGGCACAGGGGCCGGACTGCTCGGTCCAACCGTTGGTGGCACCGCGCTGGCCGCCGGGGGTGTCGACGGCGCCAATCATCGCCGCAGCCGTCATGATGGCCCGGCAGTTCTGCGTGGAGTTGGCGGCGTGCTCCACGCCCAGACCGTAGTTGATCCCGCCGTTGGGCAACCGCGGGTCGTCGCGGGTAGCCCAGTCCAGGCAGGCGTCGGTCAGGGCCTGGGCGTCAATGCCGGTAATCTCGCTGACCTTCTCCGGAGTGAATTGCTCCAGATAGTCGGAGAACAGCTGCCAGACCGGATAGCCTTTGAGCGTGCGACCGCCTTTGAGCTTGACGTCGAATTCGCCGAACAGCGCCGGGTCGATCAGCGGGTCGAAGTCGGATTGGTCGGCAATCCAGCCGGCTGCCTGCTGACCCTTGCGCAGACGCGAGACATCCTGGGTAAAACCGCTGGTCTGCTTGGTCCACGTCTCCCCTTCCCAATGGGCGTCCTCGGGGTCGGCCTGCCAGTAGGTCCAGCGCTCGTTGAGCTGATCGTAGACCAGGTAGCGCTTGGGGTTGCCATCGCCTTCCACCGTCCAGTCGACCATCGACGGGTCGATGTCGGCCTCGGTGAGCAGGCGGGTCTTGTATTCGTAGGGCACCTTGGTGTTCTGCACCGCTTCGATGTAGCCAGTCGGCTCCATCTCGGGCACGACGATGAACGGGGCGTCGCTCCAGCGTTTGATGAACAGGGTGTCCTCCAGGCCATTCTCCAAAATCAGGTGGCACCAGCCCAGCGCCAGGGCGTTATCCGTGCCGGGGCGGACGTTCATCCAGTGCTTGGCCGTGCGCCCGAGGTTGTTCATGCGCGGGTCGACAGCGATGAAGGCATCCGCCGCCCGGGCTACATCCACCACCATCCGGGCGGAGTCGTCGTAGTTGGAGATGGAGGGGTCCGTGGCCCACTGGATGTACTTGGTGGAGTGGTTGATGACCTCGCTCCAGGAATAGGCCTGGACGTTGTCCAGCCGGGAGGCGAAGTGCCGCGGGCCCTTGCAGACCTGATAGGCGGCGATGATGTTTGGCGAGCCAAACAACTCCAGCGCCATGCCGGCATCGGACTGCATGCACCACTGGCGGCCGGTGCCGCACCAGGCAAACAGGGTCTCCGGGCCGTATTTATCACGCAGCTGGATAATGTTGTCGGCGATGGACTGATAGGCTTCATCCCAGCTGATGCGCACCCAACCGGGGTTGGGGTCGCCCTTGGGGTTGGTGCGCCGCATCGGATACTTGATACGATCGGGATGGTAGGCCACCTGGATGGAAGCCTGTCCCTTGCTGCAGTGATTGCCCATGGTGTTGTAGCAGTCGTCATCGCCCTCGGTGCGGATGACCTTGCCGTCCTTGACGAAGACCCAGACGCCGCATTCGCTCTTGCCGCAGCCGCGGCAACAGGAGCGAATCTTCTGGATGCCTTCGTTGGGGTCTGAGGCCGCAACGTCTTCGGCAAATCCGACTTCTGAGGCTGCTGTGGCAGCCAGGGCTGAGGCAGCGGCTGTTGCCGCTGCCAGTTTGGTGAACGACCTTCTGGTCATTGTCAGTTTTGGCATGGTGGTACTCCTTATTGCCCGGGGTATCCTAGTAGAACACGAATACCGAATAGCCCAAAGCGTAGAGCACCATCCTGAAGCACACCGCACCCACCAGAGCGCAGATGGCACCCACACCGGCCAGGCCGGCGAGGGCATTCTTGTCGCGCTTGGCGGCCAGGAAGGCTACCACCAAAGGCACCACGGCACCGACGATGACCGCGCCACCC
>JAISUQ010000178.1 GCA_031272005.1 Coriobacteriales bacterium
CTAGAACCGCATCCCGCCTCAAAGGTCACCACCTATCAGTACACCCCAGCACCCCTAAAGGGGTGCTGGGGTCTACTGGTGGGCGATAACGGATTGGTTGCCGCGTCAAGGCACGTTCCGCATTTCTTGCTGCGCAACAAATGCTCCACTCTTCGGCCTTGACCCGGCAACGCTTGGGTGTCTGCTTTCAGCATACACCCTGCGAGAACCGCTATCGCGGTCCAAAATCCTTATCGCCGATGCAGCAGGTGCGGTAGCATCCATTGGATGCTACCGCACCTGCTGGTGGGCGATAACGGATTTGAACCGCTGACCTTGTGCGTGTAAAGCACCTGCGCTACCGCTGCGCCAATCGCCCACTTGGGGTATTAGTATAACCGATTTTCGGTTCAGGGATTTGGGTGCCGGCCGGGGGATGCCGGCCGGGGTGTGCCGGCCGGGGTGTGCCGGATAGGGTGCCGGCGGGGTGTCGGCAGAGGCGTTGAGGTGGGCGTTGATGGCCTGGGCCAGTTGGTCGGGACAGGATGTTGGGCGGCGGCCGCAGGATACGCCGCTCAGCAGTTCGACGAGCTCGCTGGCGGGGCGGCCTTCGGCCAGGCGCGAGACGCCCTCGGAGTTGCCGTCGCAGCCGTCGGCAAAGCGGACGTTGCGGATGAGACCTTCTTCATCAATTTCAAAATCAATCTGCGACGAGCAGACTCCCTGGGGTTTATAGCTTGGCATCGTTTGTGTACTCCTTGGTAGTTGACCTCTTACCATTGTACTGCATGGTACCGGGGAAATTCGAGGTTATTCCTGCGCTGGCACTCTACGTGGCAATCTCCGTGGCATTTTCCGGGGTGCGCTCGGCATATCATTGCTCGATGTTTCACGATATTCCATGGTGAGAGGCGCCAGCGGCCGGGGAGCCAAGTTCAGCTCCCCGGCCGCCGTATTGCTTCACAGGCGCTGGTTACAGGCTGTCGATGTCGATGACGGCCTTCTCCACGAAGGCTGCTACGTCCAGGTCCTCTGGCAGGTAGCCGGTCTTCTTCAGTTCGCCGACGAAGTACTCGGTGTTGGACTTGGCGGTGGAGAAATCCGCCGAACTGTGGCTGCTTGCATAGTGATAGCTGGATAGCAAAGTCTCAATCAGGTCGATGTCCTCGCTGGCCACGTAAGGTTCGCCGTTGGCGCTGGCGGGGCTGGTGATGATCTCGGCGGCCTCGCGGGGGTTGGCGGCAATCCACTCTATCGCCTTGAACCAGGCCTTCTTCAGCGCTTTGACCTGCTCCAGCTGGCCAGAGACGGCAGAACCGGAGGCGTAGAGGAAGCAGCAGTACTTGCCGCCGAAGATTGGGCCCTCGCCGATGTCTACCAGCACCTTGTGGCCGCGGGTGCGCTCGGCCTCGGTGCCGAAGGGGTCCCAGGCGGCATAGGCGTCGACTTCGCCGGCATCGGCCTGCTCGGCCAGCACGCTGAGGTCGTAGGGTACCCAGGTCACGTCGCCGCCTTCGACGTTGGGGTCGATGCCTTCGTTGGCCAGCGCCACGGAGGTGATGGCCCAAGGGGTGCCGCCGACCTCATCCACGCCGATGCGCTTGCCCTTCAGTTCGGCTACCGAGGTGATGGGGGAGTCCTTGGGCACCAGCAGCTTGATGCAGCCCTCGTGGATGCCGCCGATGATCTTCAAGTCCAGACCCTCGTTGATGGCCGGGAAGAACTGGAAGTCGCCGTTGGTGACCAGAAACTGCCCGGAGGCCAGGCCGTCCTTCTGCTGTTGGAAGCTGCCGGCTACCGGCGTGACGTCGATGCCTTCGTCCTTGAAGTAGCCCTTCTCCAAGGCCACGTAGGCCGGCGCGCCGCAGACGCCGCCGCCCAGTACCTGGATCTCGGTCTTACCCAGGGGGTATTCATCGACGGGAGTATCACTGCCAGAATCGGTGGTGCTGCCGCCGGAGGAGTCGCCGCCGCCGCTGCTTGCGGTGTTGGTGCAGGCAGCCAGCAAGCCGCTGGCGCCGACCAGCAGGGCGCCGGCCGAGATTGTGACGAATTTGCGTCGGGTGAGTTGCCAATCGTTGGTATTCTCGCTCATTTTACTATCCTTTCTTCCTTGTTCGTGGCGGGCGGGAGGCCCGTCTTGGGTGTGGGCGATATGCCCGATGCTTGGCGGGCCGATTGCCCGTCTTGGGTGTGGGCGATATGCCCGGTGCTTGGCGGGCCGATTGCCCGCCGGGTCAGATAGCGAACTCTGGTTCGGGTCGCTCACTGACCAGATGCAGCTTCTCCAGAATCCTGGAGCGCAGGGTCAGAAAGCCGGTGCTGTTGCGAGCCCGGGGTCGGGCGCTGTCGACCGTGATGATCTCGGAGATGCGCCCCGGTCGCGGGGTCATGATGACGATGCGGTCGGAGAGGTAAATGGCTTCGTCCACATCGTGGGTGACCAGGACCATCGTGGAGCCGAAGTCCTGCCACAGGCTGAGCAGCTTGTCTTGCAGCTCGATGCGGGTAAAGGAGTCCAGCGCGCCCATCGGCTCATCCAGCAGCAGGGCCCGCGGCTCGTTGATCAAGGCCCGGGCGATGGCCACGCGCTGCGCCATGCCGCCGGAGATCTGGTGCGGATAGGCCTTCTCGAAGCCGGTCAGCCCCACCAGCTCGATGAATTGGGGGATCTTGTGCTTCTGTTGCTTGTAGACGCCGCGGGCCTTGAGGCCAGTGGCGATATTGGCCTCCACGGTGGCCCAGGGGTAGAGCGCGCCCTGCTGGAAGATGTAGCCGCGATCGGCGCCCGGGCCGGTGATTGGCTGGCCAGCCATCTCCAGGCTGCCGGATTGCGGCGCGTCCAGGCCGGCAATCAGGCGCAGCAGGGTGGTCTTGCCGCAGCCGGAAGGGCCAATCAGGGAGACGAACTCGCCTTCGCGCACCTCCAGTGAGACGTTGTCCAGGGCATGGGTGCTGTCGTCGACGGTCTCGCCGGGGTAGATGCGGGAGACGCCATCTACGACGATGAGAGCGCCTGCGGTGACATCTGTCACTGCGCCTGCGGCGACGTCTGTCACTGTGCGTGGGTCAGCCTGTGGGCCGGCCTGGGCACCTTCAGCGCAGGTGCCCTCATCGGTTGGCGCGACTACGTTTCCCCCGGCATTCCGGGCCTCTGTGCTCATTGCTGCACCAGACCCTTCTGCCAGCGCAGGGCGCGGTTGCGGATGGCGTTGATTATCGCCAGCAGCACGCTGAAGACGATGAACATGATGATGATGGCCGCATAGACCTGGTAATACTTGTTGAAGGCCTTGGAGTAGTTGATGAAGTAGCCCAGACCGGCAGTGGCGCCCATCATCTCGGCAGCCACCAGGGTTAGAAGCGACATGGCGGTGGCCGTGGAGATGCCGGTGAAGATGCTCGGCATGGCATTAGGAATTGCTACATGTAATAGCAAAAAGCGACGCGAGGCACCGAGGGTCTCCGAAACCTCGTAAAGGGCCTTGGGTGTGCTCTCCATGCCCTGGGCCATCATGAAGGAGATGATGAACCACGAGGCGATGACCAGCAAGAACGTCATGGCTACCGGAGCCGGCTTGAGCAGCACGGTGGCCAGTGGCATCCAGGCTGTGGCCGGCACCACGCCGGTGAACTTGAGAATCGGGAACAGCCAGTAGAACCACTGGCGGAACCATCCAATCAGGATGCCGGTGCCGATACCGAAGACGGTGCCCAGCACCAGACCGGTGATGAACAGCTGGCTGGAGGCGGTGATGTGATTGAGCAGTCCCAGCCAGTTGGTGGGGACATAAGCCGCCAGGTTCACCGGGCCGGGAAAGTACGGCGGCCGCATGATGAACAGCTTGGAGGACAATACGTCCCACACTGCCAGGGCGAGCCCGCCGGCGAAGATGAACTGCGCTTTATGCAGCAGTCGTTTGCGCAACGGGTTCCAGAAGTGGGAAACGGCGAACAGGAGAACCAGCAGTACAGCCACCGCGGCGAGGAGGATGCGGTAGTTGGTGGGGTCAGTGGGAAAATCCTGAGAATAGTCGAGCCCCGGCTGCAGGCCGGGAAGGTTCGCCGGGATAAGGAGGTTAGCTCCCAGCGCGAGGAGAAAGGAGATGACCGCCAGCGCATACCAGATGCGCGACTGTGGCTTCCAGTAAACTGGGTCCGCTGCTTGAGCTTGAGCCGGCTGTCGCGGGCTCGCCTTGGCTGGTGTGTCAGACATCGGTTGGGCCCCTTAACCGTTGTCGGCATGGTTTGGCCTTCTGCCGAAGACCGCGGAGAAGGCCTGGTCGAGGTCCTCAATCAAATCCTGAGGGTCTTCCAGGCCGATGGACAGGCGTACGGTTTCGGGCGGGATGCGCCCGGTTTGTTGCTCGGCGGCATCCAACTCGCTATGGGTGGTCTTGGGGGAGTTGACGATCAGTGATTTGGCATCGCCAACATTGACCTGATAGCTGAACAGCTTGGTAGCATCGATGAACTGCTCCTGCTGTTCGATGGTGCCCGCAAAGCCAAAGGAGAAGATGGTACCGGAGCCCCGCGGCGCGTATTTCTGCGCCAGGGCGTATTGGGGGTTGCCGGGATCGGAGGCGTATTCCACCCAGGACACGAACTCGTTGCCCTTGAGATAGTCCAGCACAGCCTGGACGTTGGCCAGTTGCTTGCTGATGCGCTCGCTCAAGGTCTCCAGTCCGAGCAATGCCAGGTAGGCGTCAAATGGCCCCAGGGCGGCGCCCAGGTAGTTGAGCAGCGCCAGACGCACACGCACAGTGAACGGAGTGTCTGGGAAGACCTCCAAAAAGCTGCGGAAGTTGTCCTGGCGGTCGCGCAGGGTGAAAGCCTTGTCCGTGAACTGCGGGAATTTGCCATTGCCCCAGTTGAAGCGGCCACTTTCGAGGATCAGCCCGGCGATGATGTTGCCATGGCCCGAAAGCCCCTTGGTGGCCGAATAGACCACCACATCAGCGCCGTGCTCAAACGGGCGGACCAGATAGGGAGTGGCAAAGGTATTATCCACAATCAACGGAATATCGTTGGCATGGGCCAGCTCGGCCAGGCTCTCCAGATCGGCGATGATGTTGGTGGGATTGGCGATGCTCTCGACGAACAGCGCCTTGGTGTTGGGTTTAATCAGCGCCTGGAGGGTATCCGGCTTGAGGTCGGCGGCGATACTGACCGTAATGCCGAGTCGCGGCAGTATCGATTTGAACAGATCGTGCGTGCCCCCGTAGAGATAGGGGCTGGCGATGATGTGGTCGCCGGCGTCGGCCAGATTGAGGATGGCGTGGCTGACGGCGGCGATGCCGGAGGCCAAAGCGATGGCTCCAGCCGCTCCGTCCAGCTCAGCGACACGCCGCTCAAAGACATCCACCGTGGGATTGCCCACCCGGGTGTAGAGGAAGCCCAGCTCTTCCTGGCGGAACAGCCGGTCTCCGCGGGCGGTATCGCCCATCTCGTAAGAGGTGGTTTGATAGATAGGCACGGAGAAGGCATGATTGTGCTCAGCCGGGTTGTAGGCCGCCCGCACTTTAAGGGTATCAAAGCGCCAGGCTGGTGCCTGCCCTGTGTCGCTGTCCGTGTTGCTGTTGGAGACGCTGCCGGAGGCGGCGGCTGTCTCTGGTGCCGCAGCGGTGGCGGCAGTGCCGTTGTCGGCTGCTGCTTGCGTGGTCATGATGCTGCTCGTTTCGTTGTTGGTGGTTGGTTGATGGTTGGTCTGGCGCGTCCCTCATCGGCCTGCTGCCCAGGCTTCAGCCAGCGGATACGAATGGGCGTCAGCTGACAGAGCTGGCAGAGCAGGCAACGGGGCAATTGTCGGTGCACATACGCGAGCGCCGAGCGCGTATGTGCCCAGGCATATACATGCCCTCACAGAGCTCACGTACTCCGTTATGTGCGTGAATGGGAGCCATAATCCCGATAATCCCAGCCCAATCCCTTGCGCGTTGCTTACAAGCCCTCTTGAAGAATACTAGTAAACTTATATGTTAAGTTGACTTGAAGAGCCATTTTACACCAGTGGGGGAGAATGTCAAGTGCGGGATTTATCCCTGGCGTTGGCGGCGCTGGAGTTCAGCCGGACCTTCTCGTGACGCTCGATCTGGATGACCTTACCATCATGGAAGACAAGTGAGATGGTGCCATATTGCAGGCCGTTGGCAGCCTGGTCGACCTGCGCGATAACGGCAGGGGTCAAAGGTGAGGTTGTGGAGCGATCAGTCATGGGCGGTTCCTAAAATGCAATAAACTTATAAGTTTACTAAATAATATCATAGCAGGTTTGCCGGCCGATTTCAACTGCTTTTCAGCCGTCGATGCCAGCAGCATCATTTTCATTGCGCCCTCTCAGGGTTGCAGGGGCGGGCTTGAGGCCCACCCCTGCGGACGGTGCGAGCAATTACGCCCTGCCGAATGCCTCTGGCAGGCCCAGCGGCGCTATTTCGTGCTCTTGGAGAGGTCGGGCCAGTCGATCTCCGGGTTGTAGAACTGTTTGGTCACCAGGTCGTCTACCGTCAATTCATCTTCCTTCAGGTAACCGCCCCGCTCCAGCTCGTCAATCCAGAACTGAATGTCCTCATCGATTATCTCGGTGCTGCCGGAGAAGTAATGCGTGTAGACTACGTCCAGCCCGGTGGCCTCACCGGTCAGGCGGGCGGCCTCCTCCCAGTTCTTGGGCTCGTCAATCCAGGCCTGAGCCAGGGTGATGCCGTTGACGAAGGACTGCACGACATCCGGGTGCGCGGCAATGAACTCCTCAGTGAAGAAATACAGGGCGGTACCCGAGGCGGCGCCCACGCCGGAGTCCACAGAGTCGCCAATCAGTCGGTAGCCGCCCTTATCCGCCAGATCGTAATAGGCCGGATGCACCTGGGCGATGTCGATGTCGCCGAGGTCCAAAGCCTGCAGGGCTTCGGCATCGCCGAAGTAGATGTAGGTGATGCGTTCGCGGTCCAGGCCGTTCTTCTCAAAGATGGTATTGGGAACAAAGGAGGTGCAGGACGGGTCGTGACCGTTGATGATGATCTCGCCGCCGTTGTTGTAGTCGGCCAGATCCGCCCAGGTCTTGATTGGCGAGTCGGCGCGCACATAGTAGCGCATATGGCGATGGGTGGCATTGGCCGGGTCCACAGCGTCGATGTCCATCCGGCAGACCGCCTTGACTGGCGCCCCCTCTTTGATATAGGTGGCCAGCTGGTTGGGGTGGGCGTCACCGACGTCGTTGGTACCGTCCAGCACGCTGGGCAGGTACTGATCGTAGTCGATGACGCCGGTGAACTCCACGTGCACGCCGGCGTCGTGGAAGAAGCCCAGCTCATCGCCGATGACATAGGGCGAGGCGTCAGAACCGGGGTGCGTCCAGGCATGGACCACCGGCAGCACCGTGCCATCCTCCAGGGTGTAGGTCTCCAGGCCTCCGAAGTCGTTGGCGGCCTGGGCTGAGTCTTCGCTTGCGTCTGTGCTGCTGGCGGTTTGATTGGCGCCGCTGCCTGCCGGCTTGCTCAGGTTGACGAACACGGCGGCCGCCACCGCTATCGCCACAACCGCCACTATTGCGATAAAGATATAGTTCCTGGTCTTCTTGGTCAGTGCCATTTCTTCCCTCCGAATCGTAAGGCGCCGGCGACCGGATGCCGCCGGCTCGGTTTTTATTCAGCAGTCCCCAAGCTTTGTACCCGCCACTTGGAGAATCGCTTCTCAATCAAGGTGAACAGCAGGTTCACCAGAATGGCCATCGCCGTGATGAACAGCACGATGCCGTACATCAGCGGCGGCTGATAGGCCGTCTTGACTTTCATGTAGTACCAGCCCAGGCCGGTTGAGGAAGCCATCATCTCCGAGGCGATAATCATGAAGAAAGCCACCTGGGCGCTGCTTTTGATGCCGGAGAAGATGGTCGGCGTCATCATCGGTACGATGACCTTGCGCAACAGCACCAGGCGCTTGGCGCCCATGGAGCGAGCCGAGCGCAGGGTGTCCACATCCAGGTTGACCAGCCCGTCGATGGTGGAGAACAGCAGCGGCCAGACCGAGACCCAGAACACCACGGCAATCTTCTCCACCCGCCCGATGCCAAAAATCAGCACGAAGATCGGCAACAGGGCAAAGGGGTTGAGCTTCTCGCAGACCCGCAGAAAGGGCAGCAGATAGCGGGAGAAGCGCTTGAGATAGATGCCCGCCAGCAGCCCGACGGAGATGCCGAAGAATATCGACAGGGCCAGGCCGGCCAGCACATTGACCACGCTGATGGCCGCATATCTCAGCAGGTCGCCCTGGGCGAAGGCATTGACCAGGGCGGTGAACACCCGGCTGGGCTGCGGGATGATCGATGACGGCAGGATGCCCAGAGCCGTGACCGCCTGCCAGAGGGCAAAGAAAGCCAGGATCGGGATGGCGCCAAAGGCCAGCTTCTGGAGGTTCTCCAAGGTTTTGCCCATGCTCAAGCCACTTTCTCCGTGGCGTCGCGGTTCCAGATGACGGCCTTGCGCTCCAACAGCTCCAGCAGATAGTTGGCGATGATGCCAACAATGGCAATCAACAGCACCATGAAATAGATCTTGGGGATCTGAGCCCGCCGCTGAGCCACCATCATCTCGTAGCCCAATCCGGCAAAGGACCCCAGCGACTCAGCGGCAATCAGCATCATGAAGGTAAAGGTCAGGCCGTAGCGCAAGCCGGTCATGATGCTGGGCAGGGCGCCGGGGATGATGACGTCGGTGAATATCGTTACCTTGTCGGCCGCCATCGAGCGGGCCGCCTTAATCAGCAGCGGATCAACCAGGCTGATGCCGAGGATGGTGGCAAACAGTATCGGCCAGAAGGCCGACCAGAAGATCACCGCACAGATGCTGAATTCGCCGACCTTGAACAGCAGCACAAAGACCGGCAGCAGGATAAACGGCGGAATCTGCGACAGGAAGCTCATCAGCGGCTTGAGGAACTGCGCCAGTTTGGGCAGGGCGCCGGCCAGGATGAAACCGACCGGCAGGGCGGCGACGATGGCCAGACCATAACCGATGACCACCCGGCGCAACGAGTTGCCGAGGTCGCTGAGGATGGCACTGACGCCGATGTCGTTGATGCCGGCGCTGAGCACTGTGGAAAGCGCTGGAAAGTACAGCGTGTTGACCAGCCCCAGCGTCGGTACGACCTGCCAGCTGATGAAGAACAGCACTATCAGGTAGATGCCGGCCAACTTGTCGTTGAGGGCGCTGAAGACGGAGCGCAGTGTATGCGCCGCACTGACGCCAGCATCCCTGCCGGCGTCAGTGGCTGGCGACTGCCCCCCGGTTTGAGCGCCTCCTGCGCCCGGGCTGGCAGCAGAGGCGGAGAAAGTCGCGGTTGTCTCGATTGATGATAGCACGCTAGTACCTTTCCGGGTTCTCAGGTCCCCAAGTCCTGCCAGGGCTATCCGGCCACCGGGCTGAACAGCAGCTCTTCGGCCTGCTCAATGACTTCCCGGGTCTCGGCGGCGATACGACTGCTCAGCGCCGCCGACTCATCCTGCTGTAACAGTTCCCAGATGCGGTGGCGCAACACATTGAAGCCCTTGGAGGCCCGGTCGGCGTTGCGCGGCCGGGGAATATCCACCTCAATGACCTCCTTGACGGTACCGGGGTTGCTGCTCATCACGGCGATGCGGTCGGAGAGGAAGATGGCCTCTTCGATGCTGTGGGTGATGAAGACTATCGTCTTGCCGGTCTGCCCCCAGATGCGCAGCAGCTCTTCCTGCAGCACTTCGCGGGTCTGGGCGTCGACAGCGGCAAAGGGCTCATCCATCAGCAGCACGTCCGGATCGTAGGCCAGGGCCCGGGCGATGGCCACCCGCTGCTTCATGCCGCCGGAAAGCTCATAAGGGTAACTGTCCTCAAAGCCGCTCAGCCCCACCAGGTCGATGTAGCGTTGGCTGACAGCCTGGCGCTCAGACTTCGGCAACTCCTTGATCTCCAGGCCAAACTCCACGTTCTTGCGCACGGTGCGCCAGGGAAAGAGCGCGTAGCCCTGCAAGACGATGCCGATCTCCTGCTCCGGGCCGGTGACCGGCTTGTTGTTGACGTAGATGTTGCCGCTGCTGGGCCGCTCCAGGCCGGCCAGCAAATCCAGCAGGGTCGACTTGCCGCAGCCGCTGGGCCCGACGATGCTTAAGAACTCGCCGGCGCGCACGCTGAGGTTGAAGTCCTCCACGGCCACAAAGGCCTCCAGGCGTTCGCGGCGGCTGCGGGATTTGCCGATGAAGGTCTTGCCGATATGCTCGATGCGGATCTTCTCCGCAATTGCTGTTGTCATAGTGTTCTATCCTTTCATTGGTTTCAGCGCAGGGCGTTGAGCACCTGGCTGTAGAGGTCTTCGACGATGCGGATACCGCCCTTATAGCCGATATAGGTGGCCCCGAGGATCAGCCGATAGACCACCGGCACGTAGCACAGCAGCAGATCAGCTTCGATGTCGGCCGCCAGCTGGCGCTCCCAGGAGCTGCCCAGGATCAGCGCCCGGCTGTCATTGTCGTCGCTGCGGATCAGGTCATGGGCAATGCCGGCGTCGGTCAGGAAGCTGATCTCGGCTTCGCGCAGGCCCAGATGTGAGACTTCACGGAAGCGCTGGCGGATCTCGTCGTGGAACTGCTCGGGGGTGTTATCCAGGATGTACTGGTGAGCGGGGTTGATACCCACCTCGTTGAGCAGAAAGCGGGTCAGCCCCAGGGCATAGGAGGCGTCGGTCAGGGTGTAGAAGCGCCGGGGCAGCCCATAGCGAAACTCCAGCAGGAAGTCCATCAAGGTGTCGAGATGGGCGTAGAAACGTCGCTCCTCCTGGAAGATGAACTGCTCGGCCCGGGCCTTGTTGAACTCATCCAACTCCAAAGCCTCAATGACCTGACGTAAAAACAGCGAGGTGTCGCGCCCGCCAATGGGAAACCAGGGAAAATGCAGGTAGGGGGTGCCGTATTTGTCCTTCAGCTCCTGCACGGTGCCCAATCCGGCCCAGGCGCCGATGAGGATGTTCAGCTGGGCGTTGGGGATGTCGCACCACTCAGCGACGCCGCGGGATTCCTCGCCAAAGAGGATGTTCACCTCGGCGCCGATGCCCTCCAGGATGCGTTTGTACTCCTCCAGATTGCCGTTCCAGAAGGCATCCTGATAGGGGACGGAGGCAAAGACGTTGACCAGGCCGGTGCGCACACCGCCGCTGCTTTTGTTGACGTCCACATATTGGTTGATGATGCTGCTCAGCACGGTTTCGTGGCCGATGAAGTTGTTGAACTTGAAGCCGCCGGTTTCGGCGTAGACAATCGGCCGGCCCTCCAGTTGGAACTCGCCGACCACGCTGGCCACGTCATCGCCGACGATGTCGGTGGTGCAGCCGGTCAGCACCACGTAGAGGTCGGCGTCGAGCACCTTGAAAGCGCCGTCGATGACGCCGCGAAGCCGGTCCTCGCCGCCGTAGATGACTTCGGTCTCGCCGGCGTTGGTGCAGGGTATGGCGCTGCCGCCAGCGTAGCCTTCGCCAGAGCCGATGATGCCGCAGACCTTGGAGGAGCAGCCCGGACCGGCGTGGATAACAGGCACGGCCCGGGGGATGGCCACCACCGATTGCTGGGCACCCAGTCCGCAGACATAGCGGGGCCATTCAATCAGAGAGGATTCGATTTGCTCCGGGTCAACGTCGCGGGGCGCGAAGCGTGGCAGGTCGTTGCGCTCCTTGTAGATGCGGTCGGCCGCCAGCTGCACCTGGTTGCGCTGGTCGGTAACGGCCATGTCGTAGAGCTCGCCGCGGCGCTGCCTTTGACGCTGCTGCTGCTGCTGCTGCTGTTGTTGTTGTTGTTGGGAGAGGAGATCCCGGCCTGGGTTCTGGCCGTCATTGCCCGTCGGCAACTCCTCCAGCAGGGCGGTTATCTCCTGTTCAGTAAGCTTCGACATGCGCATCACCCCCGAGGAAGCAATACGGCTCCTGTTCCAGCCACCACTTGGTATAGGGGTTGACGGCATGCTCCGCGAAGTTGGCCAGATACTCGTAGTTGTCCAGCGTATCGGCGATGCGCTCGGCGTAGTTCAGGATGCCCTGGTAGCCGAAGCCAAACTGCTCGTCGTCAACCAAGAAGCTGGGGATGCCCAGCTTGCCGCCCCAGTGGGCCATGCCGCCATGGCGGGCGACCAGCAGATCCGGGCGATGCCTGGTGAGCAGATTGACAATCTCAAAAGCCTGCTTGTTGCAGACCTGATAGTTCTGGATGTCACCATAGAGCTCGACATCCTGGGCCAGGGCATCCGAGGTCTTATCACCGTTGTCGTAGAGGGGGTCGTGGTGGAAGATCGCCGCTCCCTTGACGAAGAATCCCAGCTCACGCAGCAGGGCGATGATGGCATGCCCATGGGCGGCGCCGGCAGTCAGGTAGGCGGTCTTGCCGGCAAAACGCTGGCGATAGCGCTTAAGCTCAGGCAGGATGCGGGCCCGCTCCTCGGCGATGATCTTCTCCACCTCGTCGCTTGCGCCCAGCACCGCACCCAGCTCGCGGTACCAGCGGTCCGAGCCCTCCAGGCCGTAGGCCGGCGGTGCCTTGATCTCCGGCACGCCAAACAACTGCTCCAGCGCCGCCCCGAAGTAACTGCCCAAAGTCGGGCAGATCTGGATGGTGGCGGCCGCCTCCGAAGTCCGCTCCAGCTGTTCTATGGTGGAGAAGGGCACGATGTAGTTGGGCTCAAAGCCCAGCCGCTCCAGCAGCCCGTCAAAGACGTGCGAGCCCCAGAAGTTGATGATGTTGACCTTGTTGGTCTTCTGGCGCGCCTCTTTGACGATACCGCGGACGACGGTGTGGTAGGCCGAGTCGAAGCCGCTGGTCCACCCACGCGAGCGAACACCCTCACAGCTGCAGGCGACCACCGGGATGCCCAGCTCAGCGGCGGCATCGGTGACCGTGCCTTCGATGTCGTCGCCGATGATTCCGGAGGCGCAGGAGGTGGTGACGAAGATGGCCTTGGGACGGACCCGGGCATAGACCTCGCGGATTACCCGCCCGAGCTTCTCCGCCGCACCGAAGACGGTATCGCTTTCGGTGATGTTGCTGTTGAAGTAACGTCCCAGCAATGGCGGCAGTTCGCGCTGCATCTGGCCGATGCGGTAGGTGACCTCAAACATCGGGAAGTCCCCGGCGCAGCCGACCGGTCCGTGGTTGATGACCGCGGCATCCATGATCATCGACAGCTGGCAGAACGCTGATGATGAGGCGCACATCATGCTCTGCGAGAAGCTGCGCGTCTGCTCGCGGACACCCCGGCCATGCGAGCAGCCGACCAACTCTTTGGCGGAGCCGGCAAAGCCGGTGATGGAGCTCAGGCGCACCTCGCGCACCTGGACTTCCGGGCTGGTAATGTCGATAACGGTCATTGGGCCTCCCTTGCGATGGTTTAGGTTCGTGTTGCCCTCCGAGCGGGTGCCCGGCAGGCGCTGGACGCTAATGCTGGTGCGGATAAAAAAGGCGCAGCCTGATGCTTCAGACTGCGCCTTGTACGTAAGGCAGTTTTGTGACAGTCGGTCAGAAAATGAACACAACAGAGAATCCGCGCATGCCCTCGTAGGCTCTGCGCCGGGGCATATTACATGCCATCACCCGCGCGAAGAGTTGACGTTTATGGTTTGTCATGACAGTCAGCAACCTTGTAGCCTTCCCTGCGGTTCTAAACTTACTAATACTTATAAGTTTAGTAGATAAGCATAGTAGCGGAGACCAGCGCCCCTTGTCAAGTGCCCCGGTTTCAGCAATGGCAATTCGGGGATAACCAGCGCTTCCTCGACCAGCGCTTCCCCGGCAAGGCCGCCAAATGACCGGTCGTCAGTTTTCTCCAAAAAATACTTGAATACTTATAAGAATGGTATACAATAGACCTCACGATGCAAACGCAGGTCTACATATCGGCTTACAAGCTGGGCGGCGCTCGGATGCGCTGTCGTAACCATGGGATCATGCCCTGGGGACATATCGGTCGTGCGTTTACTTCAAGTAGCGTTTTCTGCCGGCGAGGAGCGGGCAGGGGGTAGTTACTAACAGCAAGCGAGTAAGCAAGCAAAGTGTCAGGCGGCCAGAAGCAGACTTCTGGCCGCTTTTTATCAAGAGGAGGAGAACAGGCTTTGAGCAACACAACCAGGACCATCAAACAGATCGCCATCTATGGCAAGGGTGGCATCGGCAAGTCCACCACCACCAGCAACATCTCGGCCGCCTTGGCCGATATGGGCTACAAGGTGATGCAATTCGGCTGCGACCCCAAGGCCGATTCCACCAACACCCTGCGCGACGGCAGCTATATCCCCACCGTGCTGGATTTGCTGCGGGAGAAGAAGAAGGTCGACGCCCATGAGGCCATCTTCACCGGTTACGGCAATATCTACTGCGTGGAGGCCGGCGGCCCGGCGCCGGGTGTGGGTTGTGCCGGACGCGGCATCATCACCGCCGTGCAGCTGCTCAAGCAGCAAAACGTCTTCGAGGAACTGGAGCTGGACTACGTGATCTACGATGTCCTGGGCGATGTGGTCTGCGGCGGCTTCGCCGTGCCTATCCGCGAGGGTATCGCCCAGCACGTCTTCACCGTCACCAGCGCCGACTTCATGGCCATCTATGCCGCCAACAATCTGTTCAAGGGCATCCAGAAATACTCCAACGCCGGCGGCGCCCTGCTCGGCGGGGTGATTGCCAACTCCATGCAGCACCCCTACCAGCGAGAGATAGTCGACGACTTCGTGGCGCGTACCTCCACCCAGGTCATGCAGTACGTGCCGCGCTCCATCACCGTCACCCAAAGCGAGCTGACCGGCAAGACCACCATCGAGGCAGCGCCGCAAAGCGAGCAAGCCCAGGTCTACCGCCAGCTGGCCAAGCGCATCGACGAGCACACCCTAAGCACCACCCCGGCACCGCTGACCCCCGATGAGCTCAAGGATTGGGCCGCCAAGTGGGCCGATACCCTGGTAGCCATCGAAAGCGGCGAGGTGCGCGGAGAAAGGGCAGGGATCTGATATGCCGGAGATAAACCTCAAAGTCCCCGCTGTGGCGGTGCGCGAGATCCGCCTCAACACCATCACCGGCTACGAAGGCTCGGCCGCCAATTTGGTGCAGCAGTCCTGCTGCGGCGCTGCGCTGCAAGACCAGCCGCGCAGCTTCACCCAATGCCTGGGCTGCTCGACATCCAATGCCGCCTGCATGGTGACGCTGGTGCAGGACGGCGTGGTCATCAGCCACGGGCCGGTGGGTTGCTCCACCTGTCTGCACGAGTTCGCCTTCACCTACCGGGTCAACGCGCCGCTGCGCGGGGTGGAAAAGCCCACCCAGCGCCATATCTATACCACTAACTTAAGCGAGGACGACACCGTCTTCGGCGGCAACGAGAAGCTGGCCGAGTGCATCCGCGAGGTCTACGAGCGCGACCATCCCGGGGTCATCTTCATCATCACCACCTGCGCCTCCGGCATCATCGGCGACGATGTGGAGGGCATCGCCAACGACGCCGAGGAGGAGCTGGGCATCCCGGTGGTGGCTATCTTCTGCGAGGGATTTCGCTCCAAGGTCTGGACCAGCGGTTTCGACGCCGGCTACCACGGTATCGCCCGCAAGTTGATTCGCCCGCCAGCCACCGGTAGCGATGGCCAGCCGCAGCGCCGCGAGATCATCAACGTCATCAACTTCTGGGGCTCGGACATCTTCTCCCGCTGGTTTGAGCGCTTCGGTTGCAAGCCCAACTTCATCACGCCGTACTCCACCACCGAGTCACTGGCCGCTTCCAGCGAGGCCCGCGCCAGTGTCCAGGCCTGCACCACCTTGGGCTCCTACCTCAGCGGGGCGTTGGAGAAGGAATTCGGCGTGCCGGCGCTGAAGGCCGCGCCGCCTTACGGCATCCCGGCCACAAACCGCTGGCTGCGGGCGTTAGGCGAGCTGCTCGGTCAGCCGCAGGTAGCCGAGGAGATCATCGCCGATGACCTGGCCGAGTTCGGCCCGCAGATCGAGGAATTGCGCGCCCAGCTGGCTGGCAAGACGGCTTATGTCACCGCCGGTGCCGGCCATGGTCACTCGCTGCTCTCGCTGCTCGGCGAGCTGGGCATTGAGGCGCAGGGGGCTGCCCTTTTCCACCACGACCCGCTCAATGACATCGACAGCCCCGAAGCCGACTCCCTGGTGGCCCGGGTGCGCGACTATGGGGACGTGCCGCGCCTGTCGATTTGCAACAAGCAGGAGTTCGAGCTGGTCAACGTGCTCAGCCGGGTGCGCCCGGACCTGCTGCTGGCCCGCCATGGCGGCATGACGCTGTGGGGCGCCAAGCTGGGCATCCCCTCGCTGTTGATCGGCGATGAGCACTTTGGCATGGGCTACCAGGGGCTGGTCAACTACGGCCAGGCCATCTTGGAGGTGCTGGAGAACAACGAGTTCGTCACCAACCTGCGCCAGCATGCTATCAATCCATATACCAAGTGGTGGCTGGAGCAGCCGCCCTATACCTTCCTGGGAGACGAAGATGACGACTGGCTTAATTGAGCAGGAACGCTATACCTGCGCCATCGGGGCGCTGCAAAGCGTGGTGGCCATTCCGCGCGCCGTGCCCATCCTGCATTCCGGGCCAGGCTGCGGCACGATGATCCAGGGCTTCTTCGAGCGCTCCACCGGGTACGCCGGCGGCTCCACCTCGCCGTGCACCAACTTCTCCGAGACCGAGGTGGTCTTCGGCGGCACCGACCGGCTGCGCTCGATAATCAAGAACACCTACAAGATCCTGGACACCGACCTGCAGGTGGTGTTGACCGGCTGCACAGCCGACATCGTCGGCGATGACGTGGCCAGCGTAGTGGGGGAGTTCAGCAGTGACGGCCGCCCCATCGTGTACGTGGAGACGGCCGGCTTCAAATCCAACAACTTCGTCTCCCATGCCAACGTGGTCAACGCCATCATCGACCAGTACTCCGACGGCTTCGCGCTGGACTACCTGCCGCGCTCCAACAAGCGGTTGGTCAACGTCTTCGCCTCGATTCCCTACCAGGATCCCTTCTGGCAGGGCAACCTGCGCGAATACAAGCGGCTGCTGGAGGCGCTGGGGCTTCAGGTCAATATCCTGTTCGGCACCTCGGCCCGCGGCGTGCAGGAATGGCAGTCCATCCCGGCTGCCAACTTCAACGTGCTGATCTCGCCATGGTACGGCCTGCCGATAGTCGAGAACCTGGCGGAGAAGTACGGGCAGCCCTTCTACCACTTCCCGCACATCCCGATTGGCGCCAATGAGACCACCCGCTTCCTGCAGGGGCTGGCCAGCTTCGCGGTGGCCGAAGGCGCCCTGCCAAGCGACGAGAGCGCCCGGGCGCTGATTGCCTTCGAGGAGCAGGCCTTCTACAACGAGGTCGACAACCTGGCCACCTTCCTGCTGGAGTTTCGCTACGGGTTGCCCAATCATGTCCACATCTTCCACGACGCCGGCTATGTGGTGGG
>JAISUQ010000185.1 GCA_031272005.1 Coriobacteriales bacterium
CGTATTCGGCAACGCAGCAGATACCCTGGTTGAGCAGGCAGCCAGCACCACGGCCCCCACCCCGCCAAACACCCCCCAGGAGGCCAGCCATGGCCTTTGAAATCGTCATCGGCCAGTACCATCCCGGCCAGTCCCTGATTCACCGCCTGGATCCGCGCATCAAGCTGACGCTGCTGCTGGCCCTGACCTTTGCCATCTTTTTGGCCGATGGCTTCATCGGGCTGGGCGTGCTCAGCTTATTTTTGCTAGTTTGCATAGCACTTTCGGCCATACCAGCGCGGCTGGTGTTCAAAGCCCTGGCGCCGATGGCCGTGCTGCTGATGCTGCCGCTGATCCTGAACATCTTCCTGATTCACAGCGGCACCATACTTGTCAGCCTGGGTCCCATCACGCTGACTACCGGCGGGCTCTACCAGGGCGGCTTTGTGATGCTCAGGTTGCTGCTGTTGCTGGTATCGGCGACCCTGGTCACCCTGACCACCTCACCCATCGCCTTCTGCGACGCCATCGCCGCCATGCTGGCGCCCTTGGAGCGCTTCGGCCTGCCAGCCTACGAGGTCTCGATGATGATCAGCATCGCCCTGCGCTTCATCCCCACCCTGGCCGAGGACTTCGACCGCATCCGCAAGGCCCAGCGCTCACGCGGTGCGGTGTTCAACATTGGCGGGCCAATCCGCCGCCTGAAGGCCATCATCCCCTGCCTGGTGCCGTTGTTCAGCCAGTCCTTCCAGCAGGCTGAAGACCTCGCCCAGGCCATGGAGAGCCGCTGCTACCACGCCGGAGGACAGCGCACCCACTACCACGAACTGCGCTACGCCCGCCGCGACGCCATCGCCAGCCTCCTGGTAGCCGCCCTGCTGGCAACAATGATCGTCTGGCTGTGAGTGTGGTCATTTACGCTCAGATGTGATAGGAAATCTCAGGAAACGCTGATATATTCCAGATGCGGAAGACTCCGTAACTGGAGCTTAACCAGCGTTTCTAGCCCTCAACCACTCTGGTATGCAGTGGGCAGGGGTTGTGCGACAGCGATACTGCCTCGGCCTTGCCGCAGGGGTTGGCGCAGAGCTCCTGCTGGCGGTTGCAGTAACGGGGCACCGGCGGCACGTAGGGCGCCAACTCCGCCCCGCATTCGGCGCAGTGCGTCAGGGTGATGTCCTCGCACAGGGTCTTACACACGGAGCAGGGCCTGGGCATCGGCAGCGGCGGGCGACATTTGCCGCAATAGGGGTTATGCAGGTAACAACCCATTACCTACCCCCGCCGCCGGAGCAAAACCCAGGCCCCTGCTCCAATCTTTCATCAGTACTTGCCGTATTCCCTGACTGTAGCGTATAACGCTTCAACATTCTCACGCTTGCCGCCGTACAGGCCTCCGTCAAACCCGAACATATACCCACCGCCCGGAGCGCAGGCATCCAGCAACCGCTTGGCCTCTTCAATCACCTGTTGCTCCGTACCGTTGTGGAGCAAAAAGGAGGGGAAGTTGCCGACAATCGCCGCCACATCCTGAAGCTCCCGTTTGGCCTCGGCCATATCGACCTGCTCGAAGTGGACCAGGCATTTTCCGGGCGGCAATTGGCGCAGGAATTTGTAGCGGGTGGAGTAGCGGCCTTCGGTGAACAGATAGGGAATCATCCCCCGCTCGATGATGGCGTCAACGATGCGCATGAACGGGCGCCAGTAAAAGCGCTCATAGTGCTCATCGCTGAGAAAACCATCCATGCCTTTGTGCATCCAGATCATCCCGATGTTGCCCGGGCGGGCCCACTGGTTGGCCTTGATGGCAGCCACGCCGATCTCGGCCTGCTGCTCCACGAATTGCTCAATGGCCTCGGGCTGCTCATACAGATCCACGCTGGCCTCCATCGTGCCGCGCAGATAATCGCTGTAGAAGTCGAAAGGTACCATGGCAAACAGGTCATAAGGCACGGGATAACCCATGTTCTCCACCTCGAACTTGAAGGCGGCGACATCTCCCCAGTACTTACCCCACATCCCGGCCAGCTCGGCCAGCTCGGTGCACATCTGTTGCACCTCGGGGTTGGCGAAGGCGAAGGCAAAGGCGTTCAGCTCCGGCTTCATCACAAAGGGGGCATTGAAATCGAAATGACGCATCGCATCCATCACACCCCAGACCCGCGGCAGCATCTTGGTCATGCCGAAGGCGCCGCGGTCGGTGATCAACTCCTGATGCTCGCCATCCAGCAGCAGCGGGTATTCAACGAACTGGTGGATGGAGTCGCGCGGAATCACATCGCCGGGCATACCTGCCCAACGCCACATCTTGCACTGTGACTTCTCCAGCATCGGGCCCTGACCCTCCAGCAATGCCGAGAGGCCATGCCCCATGTCGGGCTCAAACTCGTTCAGGAATGCCCGAATGGCGCCTTTGGCTTTATCCGCATCATAAAGCACGTCGGCCATATCCAGGCCTTGGTCGAAGTAGGCAAACATATTCTCCATCGGGTCGAGAAACGGCACCCGGTCGGGCTCCTTTAAGGCTACCACGGTATGCAGGCGACCCAGGCGCTCATCATAGGCAGCCTGGTTTGGATTCGGCTGTGCTTCCCATGCCATGTTTGACTCCTTTCAGTTCGTGCAGATTATAGTTTTCAGCGATCCTCCTTGCCCGGTCTGGTGAGCAGAGCCAGGACGATGAAGATGACGGCCACCGGCAGCGCCACTGCCCAGGCTGTCTCAGCATAACCGGCATAAACCACTGTACCATTTTCGACCACTGCAAAGCCATCCTTGACCATGCCCACAAAGATCGTGAAGATCTGGCCGAAGAACTCCAGGAAGGTGATTGCCGCCAGGCCCAGGGTCACGGCGGTGACGCCGCCCTCCTTGACCATCAGCGGCAAGTTGGGGCGAATCGAGGCATTGGCCGAGGCCATGGCCAGCACGGTGAAGACGATGTAGGCAATCAGCGCCGGAGTCCCCCAGGCCTTGAAGCCAAAGACGGAAGCCACGGTATAGCAGCAGGCCGAGAAGACCAGGATCAGATACTTGCGACCCGGCGTCAGGCGGTCCGAGATTGCCCCGAATACCGGCGCAAAGACCCCCATTGCCGAGGTCAGCACCGCTACCAGCCCGGCCGTTCCCTGGTCCATCTCCAGGCCACCGGCGGAGGCCGGGGTAGTGAAGAAGTCCACGTTATAGGTGATGAAGGTGTTGCTCACGAAAGTGAAGCAGAAGAAGCACAGCAACAGCGCGATGACACGGCGCCTGGTGATGAACTTGATGGCCTCAGCGAAGGGCTTCTTCTCCATGTGAATGGCACTGGAGTCGGCCTGGGGATTCTTGTAGAAGAGCAACAGGGCCACGAAGGCCACTATCGCCAGCACCGCGCCCACCCAATAGACCAGGTGGATGTTGGGCGCACTGATCCCGGCAAGCTCGGCCACTGCGGCCATGTCCGGCCCGTGCTCGCCCATGACCTCGGGATGCATGCCAATAGTCGCGCCAATCAGCTCCTCGCTGGGCGGCACCAGGCCAGCCAGGGCAAAGGGGCGGATAATCACGTAGTTGATGATCATCGCCACCGGCACCCAGGTGGCCCAGATGGCCAGGGCCAGGGCGCGCTTCTTGTCGCCAAACCACAGACTGATGGCGGTGGTGGAGGAGGATGCCGCACAACCGATCCCCAGGCCGCCGACATAGCGGCTGGCCCGCAGCAGCATGAAGTCGCTGCCACTCAACGCGGCTATCAACATACCGCCCACCACCAGCACCGAACCGATGACCATGATGGTCTTGATGCCCAGCCGGTCCTGGAAGAAGAAGCAGAACAGGCTGGAGATGAGCGCGGCAATGGCCACATCGGTCATCAGCAGGCCGATGTTGGCGCCGATGTTCTCCGCGCCCAGCTTGAAGACATACTCGGCGATGAAACCATCGGTGATGGCTGTGGTAGAAAACCAGAGCATGGCCGAGGACACACTGAACAGGAAGGTCATGGCCAACACTGCCCAGGCCCTTGCGGAGGGCTGGCTCGCGGCAGCGTTGACTTCATTATTACCTGTTGAACCAGAGTTTTGACTCATTTTGTTTGACACACCTTTCCAAAGAGTTTTATTCGGAGATCTGCTCGCCTGCCACTTCTTCCTCAAAGGGCGGCGCCTTGGTCACTCCGTAGATGATCCAGCAGATCATGCCAGCCACAACACAACCGGCTACCAGCGGAGCCACGTTGCTCCAATTGGGATGCTCCAGATTACCTACCACATAACCCACAACAGGCGTGCAGAGCAGATTGGAGATACCCTGGAAGAAGATAATTATCGCCATGCCGATGGGCATGGTGACCCGCTTGGGCATGGTGATGGGCACCATGGCCCAGATGACGCCGGAGGTGTAGCCGCTCTCAAAGCCCAACAGCACCAGATACCAGGGCAGCAGCTGATAGGGCACCATGAAGGCGAAGATATACATCAGGGCCAGGCAGGATGCCACGATGGCCATGATATTGCGGGCCTTGATGGTGGAGAAGCGCTTGAGCAGAAAACCAGTGATCACGCTGACCGGAATAGCCGCCAGAAAGCCGATTGAGCTCATCCAGCCGCTCTTGACCCCGGCGTCTGAGGCAATCTGGACTGCCGCCTGGGCTTCGGCCGCCTCGGGCGTCAGGCCGGAGGCAATCAGCTGCCCCACCACATCGGGCATCTGCAGGGCCATCTCCTGGGTAATCACATAGGTTGGTACCCAGGTGAAGATGCACAGTGAAGCGCCCAGCACCAGGCAGAAACCCAGGCCGAACAGCCACATCCGCCAGACCTTCAGCCCCTCGACGATTGATGGCTTGCGCCCGCCCGGGCCACCCGGCCCACCCTGGCCTCCTGGCCCACCCGGGCCACCCGAGCCACCGGCGCCAGCAGCCCGCGCCAGCTGCGGCGAGGCGCCCTCGCGCAGAGGCTTCTGGACAATCAGCGCAAAGACCACAAAACCCACCAGGGCAAAGACGTCGCAGAACCACCACCAGGCATGCCAGTTATCCGGGTTGCCGGTCAGCGCTATGGCCACCGGCTTACCGATGATGTAGGCCAGCGACGCCCCGGTGACATACCAGAGGTTCCACAGGCCCATGGGCAGGCCGGCCTTCTCCCGGGGGAAGTACATCGAAATCAGTGTGGTGGCTACCGTGCCCATCATGGCCACGCCGATGCCCTCCAACACTCGCCCGGCGATCAGTTGAGCCACATTGCTGCCGGTCAGGGCGCCGACAGCGCAGCCCAGGACCATGAACCCCAGGCCTACCAGGCCAACCCGGCGCGGCCCGAAGCGATTGATCAGAAACGCCGCCGGAAAGGCGGTGATGATGCCGGCCACGGCGATGATGCTCATCAGCCAGCCGGTGGAGCCCATGTCGCCACCGAAGAACTCATAGGCCAGGCCATTCATGAATACCGGCACCTTGAATTGGTTCATGATGACGATGATGCCGGCGAACAGCAGCGCGGCCAGAACTATCCAACCCTTGCGCTGGATGTCCTTATTGTTCAGGACCTTAGCGTCATACTCGGCACGCGGGTTGCTTCCGTGCGGACCTTCCTCATTGCTCATTGCAGGTCCTTTCTCCCATTCTCACAAGGATACAGTCCTGATTAGTCAGGTCCCCGGCTCCAAGCGTGATGTTTGTGAGCCGGGGAACCCGGTTGATTTCAGGGGACTAGCGGCAAACTGACTACCCACCCCCAGCGGCCTTTCATTCTACGGATAAGGCCGGGTCCGCAATACCTGGGTTACTTGCCATCCTTTTGCTTGCTCGGCCGAATCAGGAAGGAGACCAAAAAGCCGAGGACCAGAGCCGGAACCAGCACCCACAGGGCCAGGTCGTGATAAGCCGTGCCAGCCAGCAGGCCGTCGGTGGTAACCGTAGAGAAGCCGGTGGTCGGCGCTGAACCGAACAGATAGGTGACCGGGATCTGGCCCAGATACTGGCAGAAGGTCAGGAAAGTCAGGCCCAGTCCAACGGCGGTGGCACCACCCTTGAAGACGAAGGTCGGCACCATCGGCCGGCAGCAGCCGTTGAGGAACATGTTGCCGATGCAGAAGAACAGCACGAAGACGCCGAAGACCACGCCCGGCACGAAGGACAGTGCGGCGCAGATGGCCAAAGACCCGATACCGATGGTCAGGCAGACCCACTTCAGATGCTTGGGCAGCTTGTCCAGCACGAAGCCACCGATCGGGGCCAGGATGCCGCAGGCCAGGATCAGGGCGCTCAAGGGACCGACTACCGGATCGTCGAAGTCAAAGCCCAGTCCACCCATCTCCGGGGAGGCGACCATGAAGTACTTCAAATAGTTGGTGAAGGTGTAGTTGGCGAAGTTGAACAGCAGGAACATGAAGATCAAAGCCCAGAGCTGGCGGCTCTTGAAGTACTTCATGACTTCGCTGTAAGGCTTGAGCTCCGGGGTGATCTGGCTGCGCTCATCCTCGCGCGGATTACGGAACAGCACCACGAACAGCACCAGTACCACCAGGATGACGATGGCCCAGATCCAGAGGAAGGCGCCAAAGTCATAGACCGGGACGTTGCGCGGCTCGGGAGCCTGGCCACGGGTGATGTCGAACACCGCGCCGGTGGAGAACAAACCGAGCAGCTGGCCGGGGCCGGTCAGAAAGCCGTTGGTGAAGATACCCAGTGGCGCCCAGCAGGACCAGATGGCCATGGCCCGGCCGCGGTTCTTATCCGAGAACCACAGGCTGACACAGGTCGGGCCGGCGATGACGGTGGTCGCCAGGCCAAAGCCGGTCAGAAAGCGGCTGAAGATGAAGATGCCATAGGTGCCGGCATTGCTCACCGTCAGGGCGGCGATGACACCGGCGATGACGCTGACGGTCAGGCCGATGACGGTGGTCCACTTCGGGCCGACATAACGGCTGAAGAAAAACGTCGCCACCGCACCCACCAGACAACCGATGGGCACCAGACCCATGATGTTCGGTGACAGCGAGGCGTCCAGGCCGTTGTAGCCCACATAGGCTGCCCAGACGCCGCCGCCAGCGGCCTGGGTATACCACATCCAGCTGTAGACCAGGCAGACGGCTGCCAATGTCGAGATGATCAGGGCCACCCAGGCGTATGATGGCGTCTTTTGGGAAGCTGCGCTTTCCCCTTTCACTGCTGTGTCGCTCATAGAAACCCTCCTAGCATACTATGAGGCTATATGCCCCTTTATCCTTGTCCCCGCACCCCTTGTGGGGCGCGGGGTTAGAGCCACTTGCTTGCTGCGCGAAGTGCTACAAGGGCAGCTTGAACATCTTCTTGGCGTTCTCGAAGAACAGCTGGTTGCGCTGCTCCTCGGTGATGTCCAACTCCTTGACGAATTGCACGCCCTGGCTCATCCAGCCATAGAAGACCGGGAAGCTGGAGCCAAACAGGAAGTGGTCGGCGCCGCAGACCTTGATGGCGCACTCCACCTGATCCTTGCCGAAGCTGTGCGGATGGCACATATCAAAGAAGATGTTGTTCTTCAACCGGGCCTGGATCTCCTCGGCGCCGGTGGTGGCCAGGCGCTGCATGGCCTCCTTTTTGGGGCTGGCATGCGGCGTCAGTAAATTGGCCAGGGAGTAGAAGTTACCACCCAGCATGGTGTGCGAGAAGCGCAGGTTCGGCAGCTCCTCGAACAGGTCGGAGAAGATCTCGCGGCCGATGGCGGTGGACTGGTCGATGACGCGGCCCAGCTCGCGGCGCAGGTTGGTGTAATCGAGGATGGATTCCGGATAGGGCGGCAGTGGCGTGTGGTGCACGACCACCGGTACATCCAGCTCGGCAATCTTGCGCAGCATCGGGCGGAAGGCCGGATCATCCAGGTAGAGCTTGCCGTAGTGGCAGGCCAGCTGAACACCCACGGCGCCGAGATCCTTGATGCAGCGCTCCAACTCGTAGTAGTTCTCCTTGAAGTCCCAGGGCGGGATGCAGGCGGTGGAGAACAGGCGGCCGCCGCTCTCGTCGACGATCTTTTTGGCGTTGTCATTGACCTCTTTGCAGGTCTCCACGCGCAGCCACTCCTGCCAGACCGGCACGCGCATGATGGCGTAGTCCACGCCGGCGTCATCCATAGCGTCCAGCTTGCTCTTGGCGGAGTAGTCGCCCTCCACGTAGTTGAGATTGGAGTAGCCCTTGGGGTACTCCAGGTTCATCTGCTTCTTGCCATTCTCCATCTCGAAGACCTCGACGTGCCAGCCGTAGGCTGTCGGGGCTGTCGACCAGAAGCCGTCGGCAATCTTCTGGTTGGAGAACAGATCCTCTGGCAGGTGGTGAACATTGATGTCGATTACGGGCATGTTCGTGCTCCTTTCTCCGTACTGTCGGTTAGTGCCTTGTTACCAAGCCCTTCGACGCCAGCGCAAACCCCGCTGGCGCAAAGGGCTTCAGTCCCCTTCCTTGATGGCCACGATGATCTGCTTCTCGCGAAACACCCGGCTGGCCAACTCCGCCACATCCCCGTATTCCAGAGAGCGGCTCTGGCAATGCTGGGCGCAGGCCGGCTGCTTGCCTTTGGCCACGCGCTCCTCGCAGAGGTCGCACCATTTGGTGAACTGGGGGATGAAGTCGTACTGATAGTCCTTCTCGGCAATCTTCAACGGTCCGAGTTTGCTGACTTTGATGCCGAACTCCTTCTCGGAGTAGCCTTTTTCCTGCTGGCAGGCCAGCACGCAGGCTTCGCAGCCGGTGCAGTAATCCACGTCTACCAGAAATCCTTTGTATGCCATGATGCATCCTCCTACTTGACGATGGGCTTGTCGGGGACATTGCTTACAGCCGGCTCGGTCTTGCCGATCTGGCAGACCATCGCCTTGTAGTTGGCGCCGAAGCCGGAGACGCCGGCGGGCAGGGGCACCAGGTTGTTGCAGTTGCTCTCAAAGACGCCAAAGGGTCCAGCCTCGTCCTCCGGGTCGGCCGGGCCGCGCTCCGGGAACCACCAGGCGTGCTCGCATTGCAGCACCCGAGGGTCATAGGTGTCGTTGAAGGAGGTCTTGTAGTAGCACTTGCCGTGATCGTTCCAGATCCAGATCCACTCACCCTCGTGGATGTCGTAGGCCGCCGCCGTATCCGGATGGATGTAGACCAGCGGGTCGGGGTGCAAGGCCCGCAGTTTGGCGATCTGGCGATGCTCGGAGTGGAAGAAGTGCGGGATACGGGCGCCGGTGGTCAGGATCAGCGGGAACTGTTTGGCCAGCTCGGGGTCGGAATAGGGGCTCTCGCGAGGCTCCACATAAGCCGGCAGCGGATCGAGCTTGCAGTCTTCGGGAGCATGCTCGGAGGCGTACTGGAAGACCAGCGAGTAGATCTCCGCCCGGCCCGACGGCGTCTCGAAGCCCACCTGGCCATCGGCGCGCAGACCGCCGGTCTCGTACTTGCGATACTGGAAGTCGGGGTAGCGCCAGACGCTGTTCTGCAGCTCCTTCCAGGTGAAGCCACCGTCCTGGAGGGCGAAGTCCCACATCTGCTCCACGGTGTCCCAGGGATAGGCGATGTCTTTGTAGTGCACGCCACGGCTGGTGTCGACTTTGATGCCGTACTTCTTCTCCAGGCGCTCGATGAGGTCCAGGTCGACCTCGCCCTCGCCACCCTGGGTGAAGGGGATGACGCCCTCGCGGGTCACCCGTTTGCCGAGGTCCATGAAGATGGTCTGATCCGGGCGGGTGTTGCCCACCGGCTCGATGGAGGGATTGATGCAGGAGATGGAGTAGGGATTGAGGCCGCCGAAGCCGATGCGCTCGGCCCAGGTGGAGACCGGCAACACCAGATCGGCCAGGGCATACATGCTGGGATTCATGAAGATGTCGCTCCAGACGATGAACTCCAGCTGCTCGCGGTACCAGCGCTCCATCTGCATCTTGGTCTGGGCACCCATGCAGGCGGTGAAGTTGTTGGTGACAAAGTATGCCGCCTTGAACTTATACGGCCCGTAGAAGCCGTCCGAACCGGAAGGTGTGCCCTCCTCGTGCTCCCAGCTCTCGAAGGTGGCGTTGGAGGAGAGGTTCTTGAAGCCCACGCCAAACAGCGGGTAACGGTCGGCACCCATGCGCTTGCCGGGCTCTTCCTCCGGGCTGAGCAGATCATCGTAGCCCCAGGTTCCCGTCCAGTTGGGCTGGGCGATACCCCAGCAGGGCCGGCCAATGACGTTGCCGCCGGGCACGTCGAGGTTGCCGGTGATGGTCCACAGCGCAGTCACGGCATGCGCCGCCTGCTGGCCGCCGGTCTGCTGGTCCAAAGCCACGCCCCACTGGATGGCGGCCGGCTTGGCCTGGGCGTAGAGCCGGGCTACGCGCTGGATGTCCTCCAGAGGTACCCAGCAGCGCTCGGCCAGCTCCTCGAGGTCGTATTCCTTGCAGCGCTCGGCGACCTGCTCCAGGCCATAGACCCAGTAATCGCAGAACTCGTGGTCGTAGAGGTCTTCCTCGATGATGATCTTCAGCATGGCCATGGCCAGGGCGCCATCGCTGCCCGGGCGCACCCGCAGCCAGTTCTCGCCGGCCCGGGCGGCAATCCAGGTCAGCTGAGGATCGATGACCGCAACCTTCATGCCCCGCTGCATCAGATCGGTGAACCAGTGGCCATAAAAGCCGTCAGCATTGGAGTAAAAAGGATTGTGGCCCCAGACGATGCACAATTCCGGGACCACATAACGGGGATCATCATAACGCAGGGGCAGAAACTGCGAGCAGTCCATGACCGCCGCATCACCAAGCATGCAGGCCATGCTGGCGATACGGGGCAGGTAGCAGGAGTTGCCGGCAAAATAGGGCACACCCTCGTTGGGGCTGCCCAGGCAGGCGTTGAGCCGGGTGACCTGATGGATGTCGCGGCCGGTGCCCTGGCACATCATGATGGTCTCCGGGCCGTAGGTGGCGCTGATGCGCTTGAATTCCCGCTCGATGATGTCATAGGCCTCGTCCCAGCTGATCTCCACGAACTTGTCGCGGCCCCGGTCGGCGCGATCGCGCTTCATCGGCTGCATCAGGCGGTCCTTGTGATAGACGACATCGGTCATCGCCAGGCAACGGCTGCACAGCCGACCCTGGTTGTAGGGGTTCTCCGGGTCGCCCTCGACCTTGACCAGCTTGCCGTCCTTGACGTACTGCAGCACGCCGCAGGCATTGTGACAGCCCGGGGCGCTGCGGGCATGTCCGCGGATTACGGTGTAGCCGTCTTCCTCCCACTGGATGGGGCGGCTGTCCAAAGTGACGTCGGTGCGCTGCGGCAGCAGACCGCCGTAGATATCACTGAGGACCTGCACCGGCCCAACTTGTCCGTTATTGTTCTGATCTGTGATTTCCACGCGAATCCTCCTCTTGAGTAAAATCCGACCTGTTGGCCGCCCCTGCCTGGCTGCTGCAATTGCTTGGCTCTCTCGCAGCCTTTTGTCGATGACAGTATGGGCGCGGATGAGCTTCGACCATCCCCCGTGTGTACTTAGACTGATAAATTCAGTCCATCAGTATGGGGATGAAGGCTTTCATACTCTTAACCTGAAACTCCCAGCGTAGGGGCGGGGTTTTCAACCCGCCCCGTCGGGTGCAGAAGACGCCCGGCTGAATCGGGGCGGGCATCAAGCCCGCCCCTGTGGTATTAACGCTTTACCCGCGTGGCGGGACGATCAGATATTGCCAGGGCTTGGCCTCCAGATCGGCCACCAACTCGCTTACGGGACCATACTTCAGGCAGCTGGCCTGGCAGTGATGCACGCAGCTGGGCAGCTTGCCTTTGGCGGTGCGATCGGCACAGAGATCGCAGACCTTGGTGAAGGAGGGCAGGAAGTCGTAGACATACTGGTCGGTCTCGTTGCCGTCCTTGTCCTTGATTGGCCAGGGGCCATTCTCGATGACCTTGACGCCCCACTGACCCAGATAGAGATCGTGCTCGCTCTGGCAGGCTATCTCGCAGGAGTAGCAGCCGGTGCAGTACTGGTAGTCCACCAGGATTCCGTTGCGGCTCATGACTAAGCCTCCTTTCGCTCAGCGATGGCGCCGGTGTGCGGATCCACGCCGCGGGCCAACTCACGGTTGTCGAACTTACGCCAGTGATCCTTGGGGAAGCTGGCCACCTCGGCCGGCGTGCAGGGATAGACCTTGCACAGCGTGCACTTCAGGTCGGCGCCGAAGCCGGTGCGACCGGGCTTGTTGCGCAGCAGGTTGTTGACAAAGGCCTGGCCCCAACCAAACAGGCTGGGCTCGTTGGGATCCTGCTCAGGGAACCACCAACCATGCTGGGCCGCGACTTCGTACTCGGCGACCTCATAGGTGATGCGGGCGCGCTGGCGGCACTTGCGGACTTCCCAGACGCCACCGTCATCGAGGTCCTCGGGATGCGGGTCGCGGGTGGACTCGGTGATGGAGCGGTCCGGCTTGCGGACCTTGTTCTCCAGCCAGACCCAGTCGCCCTCGCTGATGCCGTACTTCTCCGCCGTCCGCGGATGGATCTGCACCCAGGGATCGGGGGTCAACTGACGCAGCCAGGGAATCTGGCGATGCTCGGAGTGGAAGAAGGAGGTGGTGCGGGCGCCGGTGATCATGATCAGCGGGTACTCCTCGTAGAGCTTCGGCGTGGTCCGTGGGCCGATGCCAGGCTCCTCGATGTAGGGCAGCGGATCGTAACCGAAGTTCTGGAACAGCGAAGCGTACAGCTCCACGCGGCCAGTAGGCGTATTGAAGCCAGGCTGTCCGTCGGGACGCAGCTCGCCGGTCTCATACTTGCGGTACTTGTAGACCGGATAGGCCGGGCCGCGCTCCTTGAGCTGATCCCAGGTGTAACCGGAGGACTCGATCATCGTATCGAAGAGCGCCTCATCGGTATCCCACATCGCCCAGGCCGGCTCGGGGTTGCGGGCGGCGCTGACGGCCTTGAGGTACTCGGGATCGTTATCGAAGCGGCTGCCCAGGCGGCGATTGATCTCGGCGTCGGAGAGCACTTCGCCCTCCGGGGTGACCGTGGGGTTGATGGTCGAGAGGAAGTAGTAGTGGGCACGGATGCCCTTCTTCTCCGCCCAGGTGGCTACCGGCAGCACCACGTCGGCATAGGCCTCGATGGTCGGGGTGAAGAAGATGTCCACGGCGCCGCAGAACTCCACCTTCTTCAGGGCTTCCTTCCAGCGGGTGGCCTCGCAGCTCATGCAGCT
>JAISUQ010000019.1 GCA_031272005.1 Coriobacteriales bacterium
CTGCACCCGGAGTACGGCACCAAGCCGCGCGTCTACTACAAGGGCCTGCCCAAAAAGTTTGTCGCCGGCACGGTCTATGACCCTGAGGCCGAAGAGGTCTACATCGGCGCTACCGCCACACTCAGCGGCGACGCTGGCACCTTCAGCGCCCAGACCGACGACTGGGGCGACTTCTGGCTGCGCGATCTGCCGGATGGCGACTTCACGCTGACCATCGAGGCTGCCGGCAAGTCCAAGACCCTGCAGGTCTCCACCAAGGAAAAGGACATCGGCTTGGGCGACATCGCCTTGGTCTGAGCCCAGGTTTGCACTCGTAGCACCCGTAGGGGCGGGTTTCCAACCCGCCCCAGCCATTTGCGGCCTTATCCTCCATGGAGGGCGGGTTATGCACCCGCCCCCACAAGCGCACCGGACGCTTTACTCGCGCATCGCCAGAAAGGCTGCCCTGTCCAATGAATGCCGATAAGAACCCCTATGCCCTGGCTGCGGCCAACAAGAAGCTGCTGACGCTGGCGGGCATCTATATCGCCGCCCTGATCACCCGCTTCATCTCCACCGGCACCTTCACGGTGCTGCCGATGGCGGCGTTGGACATCGGCGGCATGGACATCTATCCGCTGGCCTCCACCATCTCCGGCCCGGTGAGCATCATCGCCATGCCGGTCTATGGCTATATCGGTTCGCGCAATCCGGCCTTCAAGCGCTATCTGCTGCTGGGCTCGCTGCTGGTAGGTGTAGCGGTGTTGCTGGCCATCTCGCTGGCGCCGAGCATGTTGGTGATCATCGCCGTCAATCTGTTCTACGGCATCGTCAGCGCCTCCATCTTCGTGGTGGCCTTCTCGATTATCCGCGATATGTACGACGTCAAACAGGCGGGCATCTATCTGGGTTTCATCGGTACGGTGACCAGCATCGGCATGTTGATCGGGCCGGCGCTGGCCGGACTGATCATCGACAATCTGGGCTGGCGCTATTTCTACCATGTCGGCTGGGCTTTGCTGCTGGCGGCGGTGGTGGTGATCTTCTTTGGCGTCAAGGTGTCCAGAACCGAAGCGCCTGTTGGTGCAACCCCAGCCGGCAACGCTGCGAGGATGTTCGACCTGCCGGGCGCCATCGCCCTGTCGCTGTTTTTATTGGGGCTGGTGGTAGCGCTGTCCTTCGGTCGTTCGGATGTGCTGGGCTCGGCATTGGCCTTTGGGCATCCGGCCAACTTCGCGCTGCTGGCCATTGCGCTGGCCTCGCTGGCTGCCCTGGTGCTGATCGTGCGGCGTAAGCGGGAGCGGGCCTTTATCCCCTCCACGGTGTTTGGCGACCGTAACACCATGGTGCTGGCGCTGTGTAACCTGCTCTCCAACTTCTCCACCATGAGCATCTCCTTCTTCATGCCCTCCTACATCATCAACGTCCTGGGCGGCTCGGCCCTGCAGGCCGGGCTGGCCACGGCGGTCTATGCGGTGCTGGGCATCTTCATCTGCCCCTTCCTGGGGCGGGCCATCGCCAGGGCGCGCAACGCCCGTTGGGTGCTGACGGCTGGTACGCTGGTGCGCATCGCCATCCAGGGGGCGTTTGTCTTCCTGCTTTCAGCCAGCACGCCGTTGCTGCTGGTTTATGTGCTGATGTTTATCGCCGGCTTCTATTCGGCGCAGCAGAACAGCACCTTCTCCACCGCACCCCAGGTCCAGATTCCCGAGGCGCTGCGCTTCCAGGGCAACTCGGTGGTCCAGACGGCACAGAACCTCGGCTCGACCATCGGCATCGCCGTCTACACGATGGTCATGGCCACCTTCGGTATCGCCGAGGGCTTGCCGGCGGCCTGCATCATCTCGGCCCTGACCGGTGTGGTGCTGCTGGCTGCCGCCCAACTGCTGAAGAAGGGGCAGAGCGTTTGAGCGCAGGTTGATTCCATGGTATTTCTCCAGCGGTAGCATTCATACTGTTTACGGGGGCTTTGGGCATTTCGCCCGGTTGACGAAACGCTTGTTTAGGCTAACATGAAAAGGCACCGCAGCACGATTGCATGTCAGAGACAGAGAGGATGGGGATCCTTAGATGATTATCGGAATACCAAAGGAGTCGCTGGCCACAGAGACCCGGGTGGCGGCGACGCCGAAGAGCGTGGCGCAGCTGCTCAAGCTGGGCTACGGCGTACAGATCGAAAGCGGAGCGGGGGAGAAGGCCGCGTTTCCGGATGAGGCCTACACTGCGGCTGGCGCCGAGATCGTTACCCGTGAGTTAGCCTGGTCGGCGCCGATAGTCGCCAAGATCAACGCCCCCACGGATGATGAGATTGCCCTGGCGCAGGAGGGCGCCACGCTGATCTCGCTGATTGCCGCCCCGCGCTCCCCGGAGCTGCTGGAGAAACTGGCTGCCCGTAAGTTGACGGTACTGGCCATGGACTCCGTGCCGCGCATCTCCCGCGCCCAGTCCCTGGACGTCATCTCCTCGATGGCCAACATCGGCGGTTACCGGGCCGTCATCGAGGCGGCGCATGAGTTCGGCTCCTTCTTCACCGGCCAGGTCACGGCTGCCGGCAAGGTGCCGCCGGCGCATGTCTTCGTCTCCGGCACCGGCGTGGCCGGCCTGGCGGCCATCGGCACCGCCCGCTCGCTGGGCGCCATCGTCAAGGCCACCGACATCCGCGCCGAGACCGCCGAGCAGGTCGAGAGCATGGGAGCCGAGTTCGTGGCTGTGGAAAGCGGCGAGTCCCAGCAGTCCTCCGATGGCTACGCCAAGGAGGCCACCGAGGACTATGCCGCCGCCGCCGCCCGGATGTACGCCCGGCAGGTACCGGAGCAGGACATCATCATCACCACCGCCCAGATTCCCGGACGTCCGGCGCCGCGTCTGATCAGCGCCGAGATGGTGGCGACCATGAAGCCGGGCAGTGTCATCGTCGATATGGCCGCCTCTTCCGGCGGCAACGTTGAGGGCTCGGTGGCCGATGAGGTCGTGACCACGGCCAATGGCGTCAAGATCATCGGCTACTCCGATTTGCCGGGGCGCCTGCCGACCCAGGCCTCGCAGCTGTTCGCCACCAATATCGTCAACCTGATGAAGCTCATCACTACGGGCAAGGATGGCCAGTTGACCCTGGATCTGGAAGACGTCGTCCAGCGTGGCATGCTGGTCGCCCAGGCCGGAGAGGTGACCTTCCCGCCGCCGGCGGTGTCGGTCTCCGCCGCGCCGGCCGCCGCCCCCGCTGCGGCCGAAGTGGCCGCCAAGCCGGAGAAGAAGCCGACGGATCCCCGGCTGCTCTACGCTGGCGCTGCGGTTATCGCGCTGCTGGCCCTGGCGCTGTTCTGGGTCTCACCCTCCAGCCTGCTGGGACACTTCATGGTGCTGATGCTGTCTGTCGTCATCGGCTTCTACGTCATCGGTAACGTCTCGCATTCCCTGCATACCCCGTTGATGAGCGTGACCAACGCCATCTCCGGCATCATCGTCGTCGGCTGCTTGGTGGGGCTGACCTTCTTCGACAAGTCGGCCGGCTTCAATCTGAGCAACATCCTGATTCTGGTGCTCTCCGCTGCCGGTATCCTCCTGGCCTCGATCAATGTCTTCGGCGGCTTCACGGTCACCGGCCGAATGCTGAAGATGTTCAGGAAGGAGGGCTAAGATGAGCGTATCTCTGGTCAACGGCTCCTACATCATCGCCGGACTGCTGTTCATCCTGGCCCTGGCGGGCTTATCCAAACATGAGACCTCCCGGCGCGGCAACATCCTCGGCGCCATCGGCATGGGCGTGGCGCTGGTATTTGTGATTCTCGGTGTGATTTTCGGGACTCAGGAAAACCTCGGGGGCGGTGTGGCGCTGGTGACCCAGCAGGCCGCCCCGGCCTGGGCTATCGCTGTCATCATCGCGGCTTTGGCCATCGGCGCCATCCTCGGCGTACTCAAGGCCCGCAGCGTCGAGATGACCGGCATGCCCGAACTGATTGCCCTGTTCCATTCCTTTGTGGGCCTGGCCGCCGTGCTGGTGGGTTGGGTCACCTACTTCGAGATGGCCGCCGCTGGTTCATTCGACGGCCTGCACTGCGGTGAGCTGTTCGTCGGCGTCTTCATCGGCGCCGTCACCTTCACCGGTTCGATCATCGCCTATCTCAAACTCTCGGCCAAAATCAGCTCCAAACCGCTGATGCTGCCGGCCCATAATGTCTTGAACCTCGGCGCCATCGTGGTCTTTTTGCTGCTCACGGTGCTGTTCGTGCTGTATCCGGAGGGTGGCCTGGGCCTGTTGCTGCTGGTGGCCGTGACCGTGCTGGCACTGTTGCTCGGCCTGCACCTGGTGGCGTCAATTGGCGGCGGCGACATGCCGGTGGTCATCTCGATGCTCAACTCCTATTCCGGTTGGGCGGCTGCCGCCTCCGGCTTCACGTTGGACAACAACCTGCTGATTATCACCGGCGCCTTGGTGGGCTCCTCCGGCGCCTACCTCTCCTTCATCATGTGCAAGGCCATGAACCGCGACTTCATCTCGGTCATTGCCGGCGGCTTCGGCTCGGACGGCGCGGTCAAAGGCGAGGAGAAGGACTACGGCGAGCACCGCGAGATCAGCGCCGCTGAGGCCGCCGATGCCCTGATTCACGCTGGCAGCGTGGTGATCACCCCCGGCTATGGCATGGCGGTGGCTCAGGCCCAGAATGCTGTGGCCGACCTCACGGCCAAGCTGCGCGCCAAGGGCGTCAACGTCCGCTTCGGCATCCACCCGGTGGCCGGCCGCCTGCCCGGGCACATGAACGTGCTGTTGGCCGAGGCCAAGGTGCCCTACGACATCGTCCTGGAGATGGATGAGATCAACGACGATCTGGCTGATACCGACATCGTCTTGGTCATCGGTGCCAACGACACCGTCAACCCGGCGGCCGCCGAAGACCCGGGCTCGCCGATTGCCGGCATGCCGGTGCTTGAGGTTTGGAAGGCCGACCAGGTCATCGTCTTCAAGCGCTCCATGGCCACTGGCTATGCCGGCGTACAGAATCCGCTGTTCTTCAAGGAGAACGCCGCCATGCTGTTCGGCGATGCCAAGGAAAGGGTCGAGGATATTATCAAGGCATTCTGAGCTGTTTTTGGGTTATACTACGAACTGTTTGCGGAGGGTGCAGGTAACACGGTTTCTCTCAATGCTGTCCAATCCAACGCCGGCAGAGTTTGGCTGCGCGGGATTGGGTCGTGAATGGAGGCATCGAGTTGTCTATCTTCAATGCTATTGAAAACAGCTTTCGGGGCCTGGTGCAGACTGTGCCTTTTGAGAAAATCACCATCTCGATGATCTGTCAGGCTGCCAACGTCTCCCGCACGGCTTTCTACTCCAGCTTTGCCGATAAGGACGATCTGGTGGAGAAGCTCCTGGACCACGACGTCGTGGAGCCGGTGCGGGAGCTGCGCCGGCTGCTGCCGACCAAGAAGATCAAATCCGCCCCACAGCTGGTCACCGAACAGATCTATGCCGGCTTTCTCCGGCATAAGGATTACTATACTCGCATTAACTCTATAGAGCAGCATCGCTTTATCATTCAGTCTTTAACTACCATGCTCAGCGCCATGAATACCGAAATCCTCAAGGAGTATGATCTGCCGCAGCTGGAGAAGTACTACATGGGCTATTTCTTTGCCGCCGCCAACGCCATGCTGATCAGTAAATGGATTGATAACGGCATGGACCTTGATGCCTCGACGCTCTCTTCCTATTACAACAAATGGACCCAGCGCTACTGGACGCAGGTCCAGCCCAGCCACATCGACTGGAGCTGAGCCGCGCCGGGTTACAAAACCCAGCCGCCGACGCCTGTGGGCAACAGGCTGTCAGATACGTCAGCGGGCAGCTGACTAATCCGCCTTTTTGTACTGCAATTGCAAACAACAAAGCGCCATTGAGCTTTGACAACAGCCCCCTGACCTCGTTAAATAGACTGTAGAGGTACTCTATCAAAGGATGTTGAAGAGAATGGAGGCTGAGCATGGCTGGTCGGATTGAGGGCAAGGTCGCCCTGGTGACCGGTGCCGGCAACGGCATGGGTCTGGAGACTGTCAAACGTTTTGTGGAGGAAGGCGCCAGGGTCGTGGCCGCCGACATCCGCGCTGATGATCTGGAGCAATGGCAAGGTGTGGACGGCGTTGTGCCGATTGTCGCCGACGTCATGCAACAATCCGACATCGATAAAATGATGGCGGCGGCCATCCAGAACTTCGGCGAGTTGGAAGTGGTCTGCAACATCGCCGGCATGAACGACCTCAGCTACCCGCTGCTGGACACCGATGATGAGCGCTGGGACCGCATCCTGGACTTGGACCTCAAGGCGCCGTTTCGCATCTGCCGGGCGGCCGTTCCGCTGATGATTGAGCGCGGTGGCGGCTCGATCATCAACATCGGCTCCTATGCCGCCCTGCGCGGCAACCATGGCCCCAGCTACACGGCAGCCAAGGCCGGCCTGGCCGGGTTGACCAAAAGCATCGCCTTCGGTTACGTGGAGAACAACGTCCGCTGCAACATCATCCATCCCGGTGGCATGCGCACCAACATCGGTGAGCACTCCGGTGGCGCCTATCACCCCGCCCAGGCCAAACTCTCCAAGATCTGCGCCGCCATGCCGGTAATGTGCTATGCTGACCCCAGAGAAATCGCCAACGCCTGCCTGTTCTTGGCCAGTGACGACGCCAAGCTGATTACCGGGGCGGAGTTGAGCGTGGATCTGGGTATGTCGGTCTGTTGATATTGGAGGGTCTGGGATGGTGGATGCCGGGCGTAAGGCCGTGGTCAATTACATCGGTCGGCTGACGGATGGCACGGAGTTTGATAACAGCTATAAGAACGGCCAGCCGCTGACCTTCATCGTCGGCTCGCGTCAGGTCATACCAGGCTTCGATAAAGCCGTCAGCGAAATGGCAGTGGGGGAGAAGCGGCGGGTGCTGATCCCGGCGGCGGAAGCCTATGGTGCCTACGACGAAAAGCTGGTGGAGACGGTGCCGCTGGAGGGCTTTCCCAACGCTGAACAGCTGCCGGTGGGCGAGTACATCGTCTTCTCCACGCCAGCTGGTCCGATGCGGGTCAAGGTGGTCAAGATCGAGGACGGTCTGATTCACTTCGACCACAACCACCAGCTGGCCGGCCAGGACCTGGACTTCGAGCTGGAGTTGGTCGAGGTCCCCGGTGTCAGCGGCTCGCTGATCGAAAACGAGCTCTACAACACCGGCACCTGCGATTGCGGCTGCGACGAACTGCGCGAGCAGCTGGGCGGCACGCATCCCCACGACCACCATCACCACCACATCCACTGAGGCCGCCCCGGCCATCGGGAGCTCAGGTATTCAAGCCGGAGTGGCCGCCGCCTTCTGGTGGGGCGTGGTATACTGGCGGGTATGGAAAATACCTCCCAGGGAAGTCATTCAGAGCATATTGCCACTCGCCCGATCGGGGTCTTCGATTCCGGTATCGGCGGGCTGACTGTGACCCGCGAGCTGGCCGCCCGGCTGCCGCAGGAATCCATCGTCTATCTGGGCGATACCCTGCGCTGCCCCTATGGGCCCAGGCCGCTGCCGGAGATTCGCAGCTTCGCCCGTCAGATCGCCGCCTGGCTGGCCTGCCAGCAGGTCAAGCTGATTGTCATCGCCTGTAACTCAGCCACCGCAGCTGCGCTGGAGGACATCCAACGCACTTCACCGGTGCCGGTGCTCGGCGTCATCGAACCGGGGGCGCGGGCGGCTGTGCAAGCCACCACTGCCCGCCGAGTGGGGGTCATCGGCACCCAGGCCACCATCGACTCCGGCGTCTATACCCAGGCCATCCGCAGCATGGATGCCGGCATCACCGTCTTCTCTACCGCCACGCCACGCTTTGTGGAGATGGTCGAGCAGGGCCTGCGCTTAGGCGACAGCTTCATCGAGGACATCACTGCCGAGGCCTCGCGGGTCTACATCCGCCCGGCCTTCCAGGAGATTGCCCGCGATTACCTCAATCCGCTCAAGCGCTGCGGTATCGACACCCTGGTGCTGGGCTGCACCCACTACCCGCTGCTGGCGCCGTTGATCTCCCAGATCATCGGCGCCCAGGTGCAGATCATCTCCAGCGCTGAGGAGACCGCCCGGGATGTGGCTGAGACGCTCAGGCGGCGTGGTCAGCTGGCGCCGGAGGGCAACCAGCCAGTCTACCGTTTCGCCACCACTTCGCCGGATTTGACGGACTTCGCGGCTTTAGGCAGCGCCATCCTCTCCCGGTCGGTGCCTGACCCGGAATACGTGCCGATTGAGGAGTTGCAAGCGCTCGTCGCTGCGTACAGCGCCCCGGCGCAGCCGCAGACCTTGCCATTACCTTCGGCTCTGGCCAGTTAAGGAGATAAGCTAGTATGCTATCAAACCGTTCGGATAATCGCGCCAACGACCAGTTGCGGCCGGTCAGCTTGGAGCGCGGATACCTGAAAAACGCCTATGGGTCCTGTCTGGTCAGCTTCGGCGATACCCGGGTGCTCTGCGCTGCCAGCATCGATGAGAGCGTGCCGGTCTGGCGCAAGGGCTCCGGGCAGGGCTGGGTGACGGCCGAATACGCGATGCTGCCGGCCTCCACCACCACCCGGACCCGCCGTGAGATTCACGGCCAACAGGGGCGCACGCTGGAGATCCAGCGCCTGATTGGCCGCTCGCTGAGGGCGGTGGTCGATTTGCGGGCTTTGGGTGAGATTACCGTGACTTTGGATTGCGACGTCCTCCAGGCCGATGGCGGCACCCGCACCGCCGCCATCTGTGGCGCCTGGCTGGCGTTGCGTGACGCCCTGGAGGTCTGGCGCCAGGCCGGCAAGCTGACGGCCAGTCCACTGTTCGGCCAGGTCGCGGCGGTAAGTGTGGGCTTGGTCGCCGGCCAGGTGCTCCTGGACCTGGATTACCGCGAGGACTCCAAAGCCGAAATCGATATGAATCTGGTAATGACCAACGCCGGAGAGTTCGTCGAGTTGCAGGGTACTGGCGAGCGCACCACCTTCGACCGGGCCCGTCTCAACGAGTTGCTGGATGCCGGCACCGCCGGCCTGCAGCAGCTGTTGGCCCTGCAACTGCAAGCCTGAAATGTCCTGCCCGATGGCCCGGCGGTCGAGTCGACCGCTGTGTCCGCTGACTGATTCCGCAGGCGCCCGGACCTGGAGCAGCCCGAAGCGCCCGCCCGAGTAGAGAGAAGCCATGAGTCCCGACAGCCAACATACCGTTGTCGTTGCCACCCATAACGCCCATAAACTGGCGGAAATCCAGGACATCCTGGCCGGCAGTGGCCTGCGTTTTGTCAGCCTGGCGCAGCTCGGGCAGATCAAAGCGCCCGTGGAGGACGCCGACAGCTTCAAGGGCAACGCTGTGATTAAGGCCCAGGCGGCTGCAGCGGCCACCGGCCTGCCGGCACTGGCCGATGATTCCGGCCTGGTAGTCGATGCCCTGAATGGGGCTCCGGGTGTGCTGTCGGCGCGCTATGCCGGTGAAGCGGCCA
>JAISUQ010000138.1 GCA_031272005.1 Coriobacteriales bacterium
GCAGCCGATGCCAGAGATGATGCTGGAGCAGATGCCGGGGCAATTGCGGTGGACTTCTCCACAGCTTTGCTGTTTTTGGCGGACTGCTTGCGGTGCGGGGTGAGCAGGCGGCGCAAGGGGGGCACGGGACAGAGCCAGGCGCAGAAGACCTTGCCCAACAGGATGCCCAGAATGATAATCACCACCAGCATGATCAGCGCCCGCGGGAAGATGGTGCGCGAGGCTAAAAAGCCTTCGATGGCGCCAAGCGGGCAGATGGCGGCAATCTCCTGCCAGCCGAAGGAGGACAGCGAACCGGTACCCAGGCGCAGCAGCAGCCCCGCAACAGACAGCACGATGACCGCACCGATGGTGATGCGCCGGGCCAGGGAGAAGGTCAGGCCTTTCTTCACTGCGGCCTGCCCTTCGCCTGGATCTCGACATTGATGCCGCGGCGGGAGTCGATGCCGGATTTGGTGCGGTAACTGTAGGTGGGGCAGATGTTCTCGCAGACGCCGCAGCCGTTGCAGAGGGTTGCATCGACCACCGGGCGGGAATGCTCGTCCAGGGTGATGGCGGAGAAAGGACAGTAATCCACGCATTTGCGGCAGCCGCCCTCGCGCTCGAAGGCCAGGCAGTTATCGGGAAAAACCACCGCCAGGCCAATCCATTGCGCAGCGGCATCGAAGGGCTGCAGAGCGCCGGTGGGACAGTTGGCAATGCACAGGCCACAGAAATTGCAGTAGTTGCTGCCTTTGGCTTGCGTGAGGATGGCAATGCCTTCGTCGTGGGAGTGCTGGCTGGCCGTGCCTTCCCTGAGCGCTGAAGAGCTGAAGCGGGAGCGCTCCGCCGGGCGGTAGTCCATGCGTGGAGTGCGGGCGTTGGCCAGGCCGCTTTCCAGGCCAGCTACAGCGATGGCCGAGGTGGGGCAGACGGAGATGCAGCGATTGCACTTGATACAGGCGGAGAGGAGATGGGCCTCGTCCTGGCCGCCAGGTGGGCGCAAGAGCGGCTCGTCGGCGAAGGCGTAGCGGGCAGCGGCGCCTAAGCCGAGCATGACGGCCGCACCGGCAGCGCCCCAGACGAAGTGGCGGCGGCTGAGGGCAGGCGGCTGCGCTTCATTTTGGGCAGCGGCATCCGCTTCGGTGCGTGCGTCTGCCGGCGAGCTCCCGCTGCTGGCGACGACATCCATATCGGCGCGCGCGCTTACCGGCGAGCTCCCGCTCCCGCTGCCGGGGGCGACATCATGCAAGGTAGCCTCTGTTGAATCGGCTGCAATACGCGACTTAAGGCCGGGGGCGACGTCCTGGGGGTCTTTTGGAGTTGAGGCAGGCATGGGCTGGGCGGCTTCTTACATAACAAGCTCAGGCCAGTTCGGCCAGCAGGTCGGCGATGGTTTCCTGGTCGAGGTCGAGGTAGCCCTGGGTAGCTTTGAGCAGGCCGCGGTAGAAGCGGGTCTGGAGCAGTTGGGCGGCGCGCTCGGCCAGCAGGCCGTACCAGGTCAGGATGTGCTCATTGATGAAGTCGCGCGATAGCTCCAGGTCGCGCACGGCAGCGGCCTTGTCGCCGTCAGCCAGCGCAGTGGCGGCGCGGTCGGAGAGAATGGCCAGGAATTCCAGCTCAAAGGAGATATGGTCCTCCGGCAGGTTGACGCCGCTTTTCAGGCTCATGCCCTCCTCCCGAAACAGCTTGAAGACCTCGGCGCGCGGCTTTTGATAAAGCTCGGCCAACTCACCGATGAAGACGCTGGCGTAAGGCACGGCCACCAGCTCACCTACGGTCGATACGCCGTCGAAGCACATCGTGTAGTCGGTGGCCAACTTCTGACGGGTACCGGTGTTGCGTTTGGCCAGGAAGCGGCCCATGTCGTTGAAGCCCTCAGCCAGCAGGCCCTCACCGCCCAGCGCCTCGGCTGTAACCGTCATATTCTGGGCAGCCAGGGTCTCGATGTCCTCTTCGGTCAACGGCTTCAAGAACAGGCGTGAAAGCATCCGGTAACTGTCCGACCGGCCTTTCAGTACTTCGGCCAACGAAATCTCAGATGCACTCATGTCTATCCTTTCGAGATATATAGTCAAGGCGGCGAGGCGCATGCCCGCGCCGCCCGACAAATTATACTAATTATACGAGCACTAACCCCGCAGCAGTGGAGAAATGCCGGTATTGGCCAGCCAGAGGGTAACACGCAGGACACAGGCGCCAATCAGCGCGGCAACCAGTCCGAGCATCGCCCAGCTGCTGGCAGGCCTGCGCCAGTCCAGGATTGCCGCAACCAGCGAGCCAGCGCCACCGATAACCGGCACCAGCAGCCAGAACGCGATGGCAAAATCACCCAGAGGCGCAAACAGTCCGTAGACTACGGCTGCAATTATGGTCAGGGCTGCCAGCGCAGCCAAACTGATAGCTATTATCTTAACTAGTGCAATATCACGACTGGGAGTCCGAGCCGCAGCCGCAGCCGCAGCAGCGTCGCCGCCAACAGCCGCTCGCCCTCTGATCAATCCCAGCAACAACAGGTAGAGAAATCCCCCAAGCAGCAGAGCCGAGGCCAGAAAGGCCACCGGTATGGCCGGCGTGTGCCAGGCCGTGGTGCCCGGCATCGCCATGTGGCTGTAGCCGGTCATGAAACCCATGAACAGCGCTGCTGCGATGGCCAGCACGGCAGCAATCTTGACGGCCATTCCGCCGCCAACCTCGCCCGCCTCGCCGGCCGCAGCTGCGCCAGCAACCCCAGTCTCGCCCGCCGCAACGCCAACCGCCGACCCGCCACCAGCCTCGCCAGCCGTCTCTCCCCCGCCAACCCTGCTGGCCAGCAGGAAGATGACACCCGCTGCCAAGGTCACAGCAAAGGCCAAGAACTCCAAAGAGATTGGCGAGCCGGAGGAGATGTTGCGCACCACAGCCATGATCTGAGCCGGCTTGGCCACCTGCAACAGCACGCAGGCACCGCCAGCGGCGACCAGCACCAGCGAGGTGATGGCCGCCGCAAAGTTGACGCGCGCCAGCCAGGGTCGACTGGCCTCATGGCTGAGCAGCGCGGCCAGCCCGGCAAAGCCAAGCAGGCCAGCACCACCGCCGGCCAGCAGCTTGAACAACACTATCGGCCACTGCACAGCCACAGTCTTCTCTCCCACTTCCGCCGGTCGATGGCCGCCGCCAATCGCGGCTCAACCATCGACCAGCAAAACAGACGCTACCTTACTTACTTACTTACTTACTCTCCCAGGCCCCGCCAGTCGGCGATCTCCGCCGAGAGGATGTACTTGCAGGCCGGGGTGACGCCTTCGGCCTCGATGGTGTGGATGCCGCGACCAGCAGCCTCGGCCGCAGCCAGCACCTTGGAGGCGCCGGAGGCCGGATCGTCCAGGTCACCGAAGGAACGGGCGCCGCAGGAGCAGTTGTGCACGCAGGGCGGCACGGCATGGGCGGCGTCGGTGGTGTCCTCGGTGTTCTCCACGCCATCGGAGGTGGCGGTGAGGTGGTTGCACAACGTGCACTTCTCCATCACGCCCAGCTCCTCGTTGAACCAACGCACCGAGGGACGCACGGCGCCGGTGGGGTCGGAGTAGGGACAGGCGGCCAGGCAGGTCTTGCAACCGGTGCAGGTCTCCTTGTCGATCAGCACAACGTTGTTGTCTGGATCGCGGTAGGAGGCGCCGGTGGGGCAGGCGGCCACGCAGGGTGAGTTCTCGCACTGCTGGCACTGGATGGGCAGCCAGTACATATTGATGTCCGGGTGCTTGCCGGCCGGGTTGATCGGCTTGACATGGTTGTAGTAGTTACCCAAGCCGATGCCGTTCTCGAACTTGCAGGCCACCACGCAGCTGTCGCAGCCGGAGCAGCGGTCGAGGTCGATAACCAGAGTCCTCTTAGCCATTATTGACCTCCTTCCGCCGTCGAGGCTGGGAAGGCCACGATGTCGGTCAGCAGGGCCTTGTTCTCAATCAGCACGCCGATGTCATCCGGCAGATACTCGTTCTTGTTGCTCGGCAGGAAGGGCGCGAACTCCTTGGGCTCGGTCCAGACGCCTTCGGGCTTTTCGCTCTTCTTGATGTTGACGGCAAAGCCGCGGTTGGTGTAGGAGCCGTAGACCTCATTGAAGTTGCAGTCCACAGCGTTGGTGATGACGTTGACGTTCATCTGCTGCCAACCACCGGTCTTCTTGGACTGCGTGGAGTCGAAGCTCTCCGGGTTCCAGAAGCGCTCCATCCACAGCACGCCCGGCGCCACGACCTCGGCCACATAAGCCTTGGTACGGATGGGCTCGGCGGTCTTGGTGTTGTTCTCCTTGATGCCGGCATAGGACTGCTCGATGCCGGTGCCATGCACGTAATCCGTACCCTGGGTGCGGCGGGAGGAGATCTCCACCCAGTCGCCGTCGGCGATGCCGTACTCAGCAGCCGTGGCCGGGTTGATGCGCACGTAGGGCACCGGATACAGCTCGCGGGCAAAGGCCGCATGGCGCATCGTGCCGTGATGGAAGTAATACACACGGCCACTGGTGAGAGCCAGCGGGAACTCTGGATCGGAGAGGGCCAGGCCGTTGGCATTGGCGACCTCCGGGGCTTCCTTTTGTACCGGCACGTTGCAGATTGGCGAGTAGTCGCCGCCCCAGGTGCCCACACGCGGGTCGATCGGGCCGATCTCGCGCGGATAGGTATAGGGGAAGCCGGTGCGCGAGAGCTTGATGTGGATCTGGTTATAGACCTCGCACTTGCGGCTCTCGGTGGCAAAGCCCATCGGCAGGCCGTCGTCGGCCTTGACCAGGTGCTGGCCGTATGTCCAGTACTGATCCGGCGGGGTGACGTTGTAGGCCTTGTGGTTGTCCTTCAAGGCGGCCATGAAGTCTTCCTTGGTGGCGCCTTCGCCCAAGCCCAGAACCTCACTGTAGCTGGCGATTTGCGCAGCCCACTCGACTTCCTCGCTGTCTGAACCGCCCATGACGCCCATACCCAGCGGGAATTGCAGCTTCAGCTCGGCCATGGTCTGGCCGGTGGCGCCGAAGATCACGCTGTCCAGCTTCTCGTTGAGGATAGCCGAGGCGGCGGCAACGACCCGTTGCGACGGCACGGAGTTGGGCACCGTCTCGCCCAGATGGATGATGCCCGGGCAGGGGAAGGCATAGTTGAGCTGACCGAAGCTGCTGGCACCAGTGGCCTCCAGCCACTCCTCCAGCGGGAAGATCAGATCGGCGCACTCGATCTGGAAGGAGGTGATCATCGGATACTGGCAGATGATGAAGTCCACGCCGTCATCCATGATGGCGTTATACCAGGCACCGGCGCTGCCCAACACAGCGAACTTGTTACCCGACATATCAAACCAAACCCGCGGCTTGAAGGGCTCACCGGTCTCGATGGCCTCACGCACGCTGGGGATATGGCTGTGACACCAGTTGTACAGGCCGCGATGGTTCTTCATGCCCAGGCGGTCCAGCAGCAGCTGGTTCATCGCCCAGAGGGTGGATTGGGTCATGAACGGAGCCAGCTGGCCATTGGGGTCCCACTCCTCGGGGATGGCGGCGATACGGGCCTCGTTGGCCTCCTCGGTGGCGCCAACCTCGTAGCCGATGCCGTACATCATGCCGAACATACCACCAAAGCCGTTCCAGAACATCGTTGGGCGCGGATTGGCGCCATCAGCCGGCAGCGGGCCGTTCTGGGTCAGGGTGGCGCCGGGCTTGTTGACATAGCCCATGATCATGTCCAGACCCATCAGGCCATCGGGCACCTGAGAGGCGGTCTCCTCCATGTCGGTGGCCACGCCGTTGGCGATACCAGCGGCCTTGCCCTCCTTCAGCGGAGAAGTGTACAGATCGATGGCCGCCCGGATGCGGTCCTCCGGTACCCAGCAGAACTCGGCAGCCTTGGCCAGCGTCCAGGGCTCGGCCTCATCGCGATAGATCTGGCCGCAGCTCTTGGACTCCAGGCCCTTGACCGTAGCAGTGGCCAGCACCTGCGGGTTGACCTCGGCGCTGACGGTCGCCGGATCGCCGAACGGCAAAGCGGCCACCTGGCCGGTGTTCTCGTCCACGCAGACATAGACCGGCGTGTTGGCCGGCATATCGGCCGGCGGGGTGTAGCCGTCGATGGCCTCGGTGGCCAGCCAGGGCAGCTTGGTCTCCGGGTTGACTAAAAACGGCATGTTGGTCCAGTACTTGGTGAATTCCTCATCATAGAGCTTCTCGTCCAGGATGACGCGGTACCAGCTGAGCACCAGCGCGGCATCGGAGCCCGGGCGCACCGGCAGATGGATGGTGGCCTTGACGGCATCCGGGGAGAAGTTGGGGTCGACGACGATGGTCTTGCAACCCCGGGCACGCAGCTCGGCCATGCCGCGACCGGACTGAGCGGTCTGCGAGACGGACGGCTGGGCAGCCCAGAGCACGATGACCTTGGTATCCTGGGAGACACCCTTGGCCTCCTCCAGCGGCGCCAGGCCCTTGAAGGGCTCCAGCACGGCGCAGTCGGCGATGGACTGATCGGCGCCACCGTACATATAGGCGGCCTCGGTGATGCGCGGCAGATAGCACTGGGCGCAACCCGGCTCGAAGACGGTGGGCGAGCCCAGCGCCATCGGCATCGTCATGGCCTGCATGAACGAATAGGCGCCGCCGCCGCCCACGGAGCAGAAGAACGAATAGGTGCCATACTGCTCGATGGCCTCGGCGATCTTGGTGGCCGCCAGTTGCACGGCCTCATCCCAGCTGATACGCTCAAAGGCAGCGTTCTCAGCACCGCGGGCGCCGGTGCGCTTGAGCGGATAGAGTACCCGGCGTGGGCTGTAGCAGGTGTGGATCTGGTTGAGACCCTTGAGGCACAGCGAGCCGATGGAGGTGGGGGCATCCGGATGGCCCTCGATCTTGACGACCACGCCGTCCTCCAGATAAACCTTACAGGGACAGGCCTGGATGCAACCGTGGCAGACCGAGCCATACATGGCCTTGCCGGTTGTGGTCGCTGCGCCGCCACCTGTGCTGCTGCCGCCGGTATCCACGCAACCTGCTACCGTTGAGCCCACGGCCACAGCTGCACCGGCGACTGCCGCAGCCTTGACAAAGCTGCGTCGTGTCAGTGTAGTTTCTTGCATGCTTGCTCCTTCCAATCTCTCAATACAATCCCTTGCTGTTTGCGCCCGGCTTGCCTGACATGCCCGGCGCCTGACGCCTTACTTCCTTGCCTGAATTGTGTCCAGCAGCTCCTTTCCTTCCTCCGAAATTATCCATCCTTTATTCCAAACTATGCCGCCAACGGCGGCCAGCTTGTCGACAAAAACGCTGGGCTGGATCGGGCGGTCGCCCTCTGCGCGGCCCAGCATCAAAATCTCACGACCCCGCAGCAACTCGTCAATATCGTTATAAGAGCGGGTTTCGCGGAGAAATTCCAGCAGCTCCAGGTAGGTCTCCCGGCGCTGAGGCACCTCTTCCAGCAGGACCTGGACCCGAATAGTCGGGTCAAACTCCGCCAGTACGGCCTGTCCGATGATGCTGGTCTGGTAACTGTAGTCGGCTACCAGATCGTCGATCTCATCCTCGCTCAAGCCCTGCTTTTGCTCGGGCTGTACGGTGTTGCCGGCCTCATCCAGCTCAAACTCCTCCAGGGCCCGGGCATCGACCAGCCACATAATCAGGTAATAGGGCGGCTGGGTGGCCCGCTCAAACTCCGGGCGCTGCTCAATCCAGCTCTCCAGCTCATGCAGCCGCACCGGCGCCGCCTCGCAGCGCTTGAGCATGCGATAGAGGATTGGTCGATTCAGGGGGTTGGTGTAAAGCAGGTCGCAGGCGTCCTGGATTTGATGGTCGTTGATGGGCGCAGGCGCAATGCCGCGATCCCCGGCGGGCTCAGTCATATATCCTCCTGTTTCCTTTCTTCCAAGGGGTATTCTACAACTTTGCAAACAAGTGTGCTCAGCGCGCTGTCATATCCGCTGTCATAACCGCGGTATGATTTTTCTTCCGCCCCCGGCAGCGCTGTTATGCTATGCTTGGCAACTTGCGCAAGCCTGTTGCGCTGCATTACGGGAGCTACATTACGGGATAAAGGGGTTGACATGACTCTTCAAGCTGGACTTTTAGGTTATCCGATTGAGCATTCGCTGTCGCCTGCCCTGCATAACGCGGCCTATGCCGAGCTGGGCCTGGACTGGGAGTACAGACTTTATCCCTGCGAGAATGTGGATGCTTTTCAGGCTCATTTGGCCAGGGCCCGGCAAAACCCCCTGGATTATCTGGGTTTCAATGTCACCACACCCTGGAAGCTGGAGGCCTACAGGGCCTGCACGCTGCGCAGCCCGGAAGTCGAGATCTGCCACAGCGCCAACGTCCTGGGTTTTGGCCAGGCCGACTCCGCCGACAGAAGCAGCCTGCGCGCCGCGACCACCGATGGCGCCGGCGTCTGGAACTTTCTACGCGACAGCGCCGGGTTGCAGCTGGCGGGAGCCAGCATCGTGCTCTGCGGTACCGGCCCGGCAGCGGCCTCCATCCTGCTGACTCTGCTGCAAAACCAGGCAGGCTCGGTGACGGTGCTCAGCCGCGATGCGCAGCAGGCCCAGGTGGAGGTATCGGCCCTGGTGCGCCGCTATGGTGAGACCCGTTATCGTAAATCCATGCAGAAGCTGAGCGGGCAGCCCATCTCCCAATTACATGCTGCCGTTGGCGCGGCGGTGCAGGATTACCAGCAGCTGCCGCCGATACCACCGGTTCAGGTGGCCGGCTACGACCAGGCTGGCGAGCATCTGGCCCAGGCCGTCGTGCTGATTGACGCCACGCCGCTGGGCATGTCCGCCGGTGATGCGCCGGTGGTGCCCGCTGAGCTGCTGCATTCCGGGCTGGCGGTGCTGGATCTGGTCTATGGGCATGGCGAAACTACCCTGCTGGCAGCCGCACGGGCCGCCGGCGCCCAAGCCTTTGACGGCCTGGGTATGCTGGTGGAGCAGGCCGCGCTGACCATCGAGTTCTGGGCCCGGGCCAAAGGTCACAGCGGCCTGGTTGCGCCCCGCGAATTGATGTATAAAACCGCAGGTGGCAGGTAACCATAGGTTGACAGCCCGCCCTGTGGGTTGCCCCAGGCGGCCGTTTATGGCATTATTTTCAGGTTATCGTTTCCTATTCGATGGGGTTTTCAGATGTCCTCAGACCAACCGTCAACAAACAGCCAGATATTTGAGCTTGCGCAGATCGACCGTCGTCTGTTCCTCAGTGGCGTCGTTGCTGCAACGGTTGTCGGTGTCGCCCAGCCCTGGACCAGCCTTCTGGCCTTTGCCGACCCTACCTCAGCCGAAAAGCAGGCCGAGGCCGATGAGGTAGCCACCAAACTGGCCGACTGGAAGGCCCAGCTGGATGAGGACCTGCGCAACTACTACGCCGCGATGGACGCCCACGATGCCGCAGTCACCAAGATGGATGAGGCCCAGGCCGAGATTGATGCCGCCGAGAGCCGCCAGAAAGAGCTGCAGGATAAACTCGGCGCCCGCGCCGCTACCCAGTACAAACAGGGGCCGCTGAACTTCCTCAATGTGGTCTTCGGTGCCTCGACCTTTGTGGATTTTGCCTCTTCCTGGGATTTGATGAACGAGGTCAACGAGGACGATGCCCGGCTGATTGCCGACAGCAAAGCCACCAAGGATGCCGCCCAGGCCGCCCGCGACGAGTATTCCGAGCAGGAGCGCATCGCCTCCGAGAAGCTCAAGGAGGCCGAGGCCATCAAGGCCGAAGCCGAAGAGATTGTCGCCGCCTACGAAGCCGAACTGGCGCAACTCGAAGAAGAAGTGCGCGAGCTGGTGGAGAAGGAGGAGCGCGAGGAGGCCGAACGCCTGGCCCGCGAAGAGGCCGCCAAGAACAGCGGCGTCAACAACGCCTATTCCGGCAACGGCGCCACCAGCTATCCGCCGGGCACCTTCTCCAGCATCGTCGCTGCTGCTCAGTCGCAGCTGGGCGTGCCCTATGTCTGGGGCGGCAGCACACCCGGTGTTGGCCTGGACTGCTCCGGCCTGACCCAGTGGTGCTACGCTCAGGTGGGTATCTCCATCCCCCGGGTCGACACCGGCCAGTACTCCGCAGCCCCCAACAAGCTGCCGGTCAGCGAGGCCATCCCCGGCGACATCCTCTGGAAGTACGGCCATGTGGCCATCTGCACCTCCTACGGCGGCGGCGAGTACATCCACGCCCCCTCCCCCGGCAACGTCGTCTGCTACTCCACCTACAACCAATTCACCCACGCTTTACGCTGGTAACCTGCCGGCGCAGTCAGGGAAACGCTGAGCAAATCCCGAGCCACAGTTGGTCGTAGGGGCGCGATGAATCGCGCCCTTTCGAGCAGAGCAATATCGCAGGCCGGGAGGGCGCGATGAATCGCCTTGCCCAGAGGCTCAAGCCTAGCATTTACTTCCAGCAAAATCGCCTCCTGCAGACTCCTGCGCAGATGTTTTCCACATTCTTGGCGTTGTTGTGGTAGAATTACCGTTCGCATGTGCCCCCATAGTCTAGTGGTTAGGACGCCACCCTTTCAAGGTGGAGGCCGCGGGTTCGAGCCCCGCTGGGGGTACCAGGGATATTGACAAAGCCCAACGGTGGCTGTTATACATAACGAGCAATCGAGGCCCGAAGCCAGACATGGGGCGAGGCGTTAAGCAAACGCCACAGCGTGGCGTTTGTAGCCGAGCGTGCGCAGTGAGCAACGCGAACAAGCACACCAGACGCTAGGAGCGTAGCGACGACGCGGCTGTTCGAGCCCCGCTGGGGGTACCAGGGATTTGACAAAGCCCAACGGTGGCTTTTATACATAACGAGCAATCGAGGCCCGAAAGATGCCAGACCACAACCCAAACTTTGCCGAACAGCTACAGCGCTACGCTGAGCTGGTGATTCGCAGCGGCTGCAACCTGCAGCCGGGGCAGGAGCTGCTGCTTTCGGCCTCCACCGACTGCGTGGAATTTGCCCGCGCCCTCACTGCCGCCGCCTACGCCGCTGGCGCCCGCCATGTCACGGTGCGTTTCGGCGACGAGGGCATCTCCCGCCTGCACTACGAGCATGCGGCGCTGGAGGTCTTTGAGAGTTTTCCGGAGTGGTTGGCGTTGCTGAACAACTCCATGGCCGAGGGCGGCGCGGCTGTGCTCTCGCTGACCAGCGAGGATCCGCTGGCGCTCAAAGGCGTGGACCAGGCCAAGCTGGTGGCCAACGCCCGGGCGGCGCATGCCGCCTGCAAGCCATTCTACGACGCCCTGGACCTCGGCCGCACCGTCTGGTGCATCGTCGGCGCCGCCTCGCCGGCCTGGGCTCAGCACGTCTTCCCCAACCTTGGTGCCGAGCAAGCCACCGAGCAGCTCTGGCAGGCCATCTTCAAGACCGTGCGCCTGGACAGCGACGACCCCATTGCCGCCTGGGAAGCCCACCGCGCCAGCTTCAACGAGCGCAAGGCCTGGCTCAATGCCCAGCACTTCGACGCCCTGCACTACTTCAGCTCCCTGGGCACCGACCTGACCATCGGCCTCAACCAACAGGGCCTCTGGCAGGGCGGCGGCGACACCTTGACCAACGGGCGGCCATTCTTTCCCAATATGCCCACCGAGGAGATATTCACCACGCCAGACAGGCTGCGCGCCGATGGCGTGGTCTTCTCCAGCATGCCCCTGGTACATCATGGCAATCTGATTGAGGACTTCTGGCTGCGCTTTGAGGGCGGGCGGATGGTGGAATGCCAGGCGCGCACAGGCCAGGATGTGCTCCAGGCCATCTTCGATGTTGATGAGGGGGCCTGCCACCTGGGCGAGTGCGCGTTAATCCCCTGGACCTCCCCTATCCGCCAGACCGGGCTGCTGTTCTACAACACGCTGTTTGACGAGAACGCCTCCTGCCACCTGGCAGTGGGCAAGGGATTTCCGGATTGTCTGGTTGGCGGGCAGGAGATGGACACGGCCGCGCTGCAGGCCGCCGGCGTCAACGACAGCGCCACCCACGTGGACTTCATGATTGGTACCGCCGATCTCCAAATCACCGGCATCGGCGCTGATGGCCGCCGTACGGAGGTATTTCATACGGGCGAATGGGCGTTTTAAGCCCGCAGTCGATAGGGTAAACTTAGACCACCCAATAAAAAAACCGGCGTCATGCCGGATTGGCATCATGCAAACTCCAGCCGCCCAGGGGCTGCCACGGTAAAGGAAGGTTGCATCAAGCCTGATGATGCTCGATGACCACAAACCCGTCATCCTGACAGTAGACGACGACCCGATTATCCTCAACCATGTGTTGGCCGTACTCAAGGACGACTACGCGGTGCGGCCGTTCACCACTGGTGAGGATGCCCTGGACTATCTGGCCAACAATCACGCCGATTTGATTATCCTGGATCAGAACATGCCCGGGATGAGCGGCCTGGAAGTGCTCCGGATCCTGCAGCACGACCCGGCAACCAAGGACATCCCGGTGGTTTTGCTGACCGGCTCGGTGGACAGCGAGGATGAGGTGCGGGCGCTGGAGACCGGCGCCATGGATTACCTCTCCAAACCCTTCAACCCCCGCTCGCTCTCCACCCGGGTGCGCCTGCAGCTGGAGCTGTACCAGCACCGCAACCATCTGGCCGAACTGGTGGACGAAAAGACCGCCGAATTGCAGAAGACCAACCAGAAGCTGGAGCAGCGCGACAAGGTGACGCTGGACCTGCTGGCCAAGGCCTCGGATATGCGCGACCACGACACCGGCCTGCACATCGACCGCGTGGGCCTGTTCACCGGCATCATCGTCAACGACCTGATTGCCCATCCCCACCCCGGCCACGAGATGAGCGAGCAGTATGCCCGCGACATCATCGACTCCGTCAAGCTGCACGACCTGGGCAAGCTGGCCATGCCCGACCGCGTGCTGCTCAAGCCCGGCAAGCTGACCGATGAGGAGTTCGACATCATCAAGACCCATCCGGTCTGCGGCTCGGAGATGCTGCATGCCGCCATCGATGAGATGGGCGACGATACCCTGCTGAATACCGCTTTGGAAATCGCCAGCTTCCATCACGAGAAGTGGGACGGCAGCGGTTATCCCAAGGGTCTGCGCGGTTCGGAGATTCCGCTCAGCGCCCGCATCACCGCCGTGGCCGACGTATTTGACGCGTTGACCTCCGAGCGACCCTATAAACACGCCTGGACCCCCCAACAGGCCTTTAGAATCATATATGATGATGCTGGGTCACATTTTGACCCCTATCTGGCCGAGGTCGTCAAACGCCATGAGGCGGACTTCGCCGATGTGGTGGAGAACAACCGCGAGGACGAGCACACGCCACTTTGCGCGCCGACGCGGTAGACTGTCCTGAAGTGGTTGTTAGCCGGATATGCGGGCGCAAGCAAGCGTGAGAGAGCGGGAGGGTTTTTCATGAACGATAGCCTGGACGTCAATGCAATATTGGATGCAACGCCCATCGCCGGCGTGGACTATGCGGACGGCCTGCAGCGCTTCTCCGGAAACGGAGCTATCTATCTGCGCATCCTGAAGTCATATGTCCAGAACACGCCCAACACCCTGGCCGCTCTGGCCCAGGTGACGCCACAGACGCTGGCTGATTACGCCGTCACCGTGCATGGCCTCAAGGGCAGCTGCTACGGTATCTCGGCTACGCCTTTAGGCGATGAGGCCAAGGCGCTGGAGTTTGCCTCCAAGGCCGGTGAGTGGGAGACGGTGCAGCGCGACAACCCGGTGCTGATTGCCCATG
>JAISUQ010000141.1 GCA_031272005.1 Coriobacteriales bacterium
GATAAGAGCAGCCGCTTGTTGCTGGGCCTGGACGACCCCTTCCTGATGCCGCAGTCGCGTTACGCCACGGTGCTGCCGGGTGATGTGGCGCCCACGGGTTTGAAGATTCTGGCCGGCTCTGAGGAGTGCGGTGCGGTGATCACTGCCACACCAGAGCACAAGCAGGTCTTCGTCACCGGGCACCTGGAGTACGACGTCGACACCCTGGACAAGGAATACCGCCGCGACGTGGCTGCCGGCCTGGACATCAAGGTGCCTCTGAACTACTACCCGAACGACGACCCCAGCCAGCCACCCCGCGTGCGTTGGCGCACCTACGCCCACCAGTTCTTCGCCAACTGGCTGAACTACTACGTCTACCAGGAAACCCCCTTCGACCTCAACCGCCTGTAAGCCAGCCAACAGAAGCCAAACCAACCGCCAGTGGCTGGTCGGAGGGCTGGATAGAACGAAGTGGCGAGCCTTGCAAACACATAATTGTACGAAACTAAATATATACAGCCAAATACTGCCATAAATAGTTTAATATAGTACAATAATGCGGAGATATTGCTGTTGGAACCGTAAATCGCAGCTGGATTATCGTCGATACCTACGGCGGCAGCGGTCGTCATGGCGGTGGTTGTTTCAGCATTGACGATTTGAAGACAGCATTATAGCAAGTAAGGCAATTCTTACCAGTTCCTGCCAACAGACACTGGGTTATCAACATAAAGGGGATGCCAATCCCTGCTATACTTGCACTTTAGGGGCTTTACAACCTTTTATTACCGGCCGAAACATCTGGAGGTCGCAAATGAAGCAGCTGCCAATAGGCGTACAGAGTTTTCGCAAGATAATCGAAGAAGACTGCGCCTATGCTGATAAGACCCGGGCAATCTATGACCTGGTCCAAAGCGGCCAATACTTCTTCCTCTCCAGGCCACGTCGCTTTGGCAAGTCGCTTTTAATAGACACCCTGCGGGAGTTGTTCTTAGGTCACCGCGAGTTGTTCAAAGACCTCTGGATCGGTAGCGACGAGGCCAGCTACGGCTTTGAGCCGCATCCGGTGATTAGGCTGGATATGACGCAGTTCTCGGTTAGCTCACCGGAGGATGTGCTCACTGGTTTGGCGGCTGTCCTTAAGGATAACGCAGCATATTATGGCCTTGAGCCACAAGGGGCAAATCCAACCGAGCAATTCGTCTGGTTGATTGAAAGTTTACAAAAGCAGACCGGCCAGCGTGTAGTGGTGCTTATCGACGAGTACGACAAGCCGGTCATCGATCATATCGACAACCCCGAGATGGCCCAGGCTAACCGTGCCGTGATGGGCAACTTCTACGGCATACTTAAAGGCCAGGATGCCAATCTGCACTTCGTGTTGTTGACCGGAGTGTCCAAATACACCAAGCTCTCGCTGTTCTCCAAACTCAACAACCTCAAAGACATCACCCTGCGCCAGCCTTTCGCCAACATCTGCGGCATCACCGCCGAGGAATTCGATGAGTTGTTCGGCGCGGATGTCGACGCTGCCGAACGCGAGCGTATCTTCCAGTGGTATGACGGCTTTTCCTGGGATGGGGAGACCCGGCTGTTCAACCCATTCTCGCTTCTGAACTACATGCAGGATAGGCAGTTCAATCCCTATTGGTTTACCACCGGCACGCCGACTTTTCTGGCCAAGGTCTTCAAGGACAGCCCGCAATCCTACGCGCAGATACAAGATAAGACCATCACCGAGCTGGACTTGGACTCCCATGACATCGAGAACGCGCCTTTGGTGTCGCTGCTGTTCCAGACCGGGTTTTTGACTGTCGGCAGCGCCAACTTAAACGCAGCGCCGCCTCGGTATAGATTGCGCTACCCAAACAGCGAGGTGGCCAGTTCACTGGCCCAGATGTTTCTGTCTGCCTCGCCAGCGGTCGGCGACCCTTACGACAATGGCTTTTGCCAGCAGATGGAAGAGGCTCTGGATAGCGGCAACCCGCAAGACATCGCCGAGCCATTAACCGGGCTGTACGCCTCCATACCCTACGAGCTGCACATCGGCGCCGAGGCCTTCTACCATGCCTTGTTCCTGGCCGTCAGCCAGTTCATGGGCTTTCGCGTATTGGGGGAGGTCAGCGTAGCCCGCGGCCGTATCGACGGGGTCATCGACAGGCCCTGCGGCAAATCCTACATCATCGAGTTCAAATACACCGCCCAGGAAGACGACCTTGGCCAAGCCTTGGACCAAGCCGCCGCCCAACTGGAGCAACGCGGCTACGCCGAGCGTTATCTGGGCAGCACCCGCGAAGTCTACAAACTGGCCATAGCCGTAGCCGCCCGCGGCCAGGTAGCCATACGGCAGCTTGAGGATTGATGGCACGGTGAGGCGTTTTCGCTTGATAAGTTGTGACAATATCGCTTAGTAACGGCACCCGGTGCGGATTTGCACCCGGTGTGGATTTGCTCTTTTCAGATGTGCGGTTTTGTGGTATAAATACAGGTCGCGCGAATTTTGTACAGTGTCTGTTGTCGAGGAAGTGGGCTTTGTCCCGCTTTCTTTTCGTAGTAAGGGAGTTTTTTGGCGCGCACCAAGAAAGAGATGGCGTTGCTGGCCGCCCTGGAGGCGGAGGCGGCGCAGCATGGCTGCGAGTTGGTGGACGTGGAGCTTACCGGCAGCGGTAAGGCCCGGGTGCTGCGGGTTTACCTGGATCGCGCAGCTGACGCGCCGAAGTCGGGCGGAGAAGCCCGTGTTGGGCTGGGGCTGGATGAGCTGGCGGCGGCCAACAGCTGGGTGGACGCAATACTCACGCAGCTGGATCCCATCGCCGGGCCGTATACGCTGGAGGTCTCCTCCCCGGGGATTGACCGGCCACTGCGCACGTTGGCGCACTTTGCCCGCAGCGTGGGCGAGCAGGTGCAACTGCGCACTGTGCCAATCGACGGCCGGGCCAAATGGACCGGCACCCTGGTGGGCGCTGAGGGCACCGAGGGCGCTTTTGGCACGCCAGCCACGCAGGGCGACTCCGGCACCGAGGGCACCGAGGGCGCGGAGGGCACTGAGGGCGCTTTTGGCACGCCAGCCACGCAGGGCGACTCCGGCATCGAGGGCGCGGAAGGCACCGAGGGCGCGGAGGGCGCGGAAGGCACCGAGGGCACCGCCGGCGCCACCATATTACTGGAAGTCGAAGGTCAGACAGTGCGTCTGCCCTTTGCAGATATTCTGAAGGCACACGTCAAGGGGCGAGTGGAGTTTCGCTGACCGAAAGGACCAAGCATGGCATCTGAGTTAATGGCCGCGCTGCAGGCGCTGGCCCAGGAGAAGAATATCGACGAGCTCTATCTGCTGGAGCGCCTGGAGCAGTCGCTGGCCAAGAGTTACGAAAGCGTCCTCAATCTGAAGTGGGACGCCCGGGTGACCATCAACCGCGAGAGCGGCGACATCTACGTCTACGAGCTGGTGGGTGTCGGCGAGCCCGACGACGAGACCGGCGAGTACGAATCCTATGAGGAGCACGACGTGACGCCCAAGGACGTCAGCCGCATCGCCGCCCAGAACGCCAAGAGCGTCATCATGTCCATCGTCCGCGACGCCCATCGCCAGGAGATCTACTCCGAGTTCTCCGACCGCAAGGGCGAACTGGTCACTGGCACCGTGCTGCAATCCACACCGGATTTCACCATCATCAAGATCCGCGACGATGTGGAGGCCGAGCTGCCGCACTTCGACACCAAGCGCCACTCCGGCGAGCGCAACGAAAAGCCAGCAAACGAGCATTATCGCCACAACCAGCGCCTGAAGTCGCTGATCATCGAGGTCCGCGACCCGGGCAGCATCGAGGCCAGCGGACGTGGCGAGACCACCCGTCCCTCCATCGTCGTCAGCCGCACTCATCCCGACCTTATCCGCCGCCTGTTTGCCATCGAGGTTCCGGAGATTGACGACGGCATCGTGGAGATAAAATCCATCGCCCGCGAGGCCGGCGCCCGCTCCAAGGTGGCTGTGAGCTCGCGCGAGAGCAACCTCGACCCGGTGGGCGCCTGCGTGGGCCCCAAGGGCAGCCGGGTGCGCCTGGTGGTGGAGGAGCTGCGCAACGAGCGCGTGGACGTGATCCAGTGGGATGAGAGCCCGGCCACCTATGTGGCCAACGCCCTGTCGCCGGCCAAGGTCAACAACGTGCTGATTGATGAGGAGAAGCGCTTCGCCACCGTCATCGTGCCGGACGACCAGCTGTCGTTGGCCATCGGCAAGGAGGGGCAGAACGCCCGCCTGGCGGCCCGGCTGACCGGTTGGCATATCGACATCAAGAGCAGCTCGCTGCTCAGCGATCTGCCCAACGTGGTGACCTCGCTGATCGATGAGGACGATGGCAGCGAGAGTGAAGGCGGGCGCTGCGAGTATGTCTCCGCTGAAGGTATCCGCTGCCGCAACCATGCCCGTCCGGGCTCGCATTTCTGCGGCATCCACGAGAACGCCGTACTGGGAGAGACCACCGACGAAATTGAGACGCTGGACGAGGTCGCCGCTGCCACTCGTGACATCGAGCAGGCTCTGGCCAGCGAGGACCCCTTTGAGGCCGAGAGCTACGAGCAGGCCACCAAGGAGGTGCTGGCTGCCGAGCGCGAGGCGGCCGAAGCGGCAGCTGAAGGGCTGGACAGCCTGGACGCCGAGCAGGTGGCCAGCGAGTTCAGCGACGAGGAGAACGAGCTCATCTAGTGAGAAAGACGCCTCAAAAGACGATGCCTCAGAAAAAGACGCCACAAAGGTCCTGTGTGGCTTGTCGCCAGACGGCCGACAAGCGCGCGTTGCTGCGCTTTGTGCGCGGCGCCGATGGCCAGGTGCATCTGGATCCAACCGGTCGAGCGGCCGGCAGGGGGGCTTATCTCTGCGCGGATGCGGCGTGCATGGCCAAGGCCAGCAAGTCGCATTTGTTGGACCGCGCACTGCGGGTGCGACTGACGGAGCAAGACTATCAGAAGCTAGGTAGCGAGCATGCGAGCCTGGTAAGCCAACAGGATAGCAGCGTGGTTTAGGAGTGCCGAAGATGGCCAAGATGCGAGTACACGAACTGGCAAAAGAATACGGGGTGGACTCCAAGGAGTTTCTGGAGCGGTTGATTGAGCTGAAGATTCCGGTCAAGAATCACGCTTCGACTCTGGAGTCGGCCTATGTCGACCGAATCCGCAAGTTGCTGGGGCCGGAGATGGCCGAGCGCGCCGCCGCCCAGGAAGCCGCCCGGTTGGCCGAGGAAGCCGCCGCTGCCGAGGCTGCCCGCGCCGCCGAGGAGGCCGAGCGGGCCCGACGTAAGGCCGCTGCCGACGCCGAGCTGGCCGCCCGGGCTGCGGCCAAGGCCGCTGCTGCTGAGGAGCCGCCAGCCGAGGAACCCGCAGGTGATATCCCTGAGCAGCCTTCGCCGGCGGACGAGAAGCCGCCAGCCAAGAAGAAGACCCCCTTTGCCGGGTTGGAAGCCCAAATCAAGGCCGAGCAGGAGCGCCTGCGCAAGGAGCAGGAGAGCAAAAAGGCCGCAGCGGCGGAGAAGGCCGGCGCTGGTGCCAAGGGTGGCACTGGTGCGAAGGGCAAGTCAGCCGGGCTTAAGGCCGGCGCGGGCGCAACGGCTGCAGATGGCGCTCAGGCTGGCGGGGCTGCTGCTGGAGCCGCCGCTGGCGCAACGGCCGCTGCTGCTGGCGCCGCTGGCGCGGGTGGCGCTCAGGCTGCTGCTGGTTTGGAAGCCGCTGCCGGAGCAGCCGGAGCAGCCGGAGCTGCCGCCGCTGTCGGCGCTGCCGGAGCCGCTGGCGCTGCTGCAGGCGCAGGCGCGGGCGCAGGCGCGGGCGCAGGCACAGCCGCTCAGCCCGGCGCCGCAATTGCGCTGGAGGCAGGTACTGCTGCCGAAGCCGCCGAACCGTCCCTCTCCGGCAAATCCGCACGTAAGAGTGGGGAGGGCCGTGAGGGTCGGGAGGGCCGCGACGGCCGCAAGGGCGCACCCGCCGAGGGTGCCGGCGACGGCGCCGGGGGCAAAGGCCGCAAGGGCGGCAAGCCCAAAGGCGGCGAAAAGAAGGGCGGCAAACGCCCGGAGGACTTCCTCAGCGAAGACGATATCGATCTGGAGGACGGCGACGGCAAGGATCGCTACGCCATGATGGCCGAACAGGCCGCCAAGATCGAGAAGGACAAGGTCTTAAACCAGATCAAGCGGGAGGTCGAAGCCTCCAGCGAGGATAAAGGCAAGAACAAGGCCAAGAAAGAGAAGCGCAAGAAGGAGCAGAAGGAGAAACTGGTCGAGGAGGCCATCGAGAAGGGCATCGACCCCACGCTGGTGCTGGATGAGTCGGTGGTCCAGATCACTACCGGGGCCACGGTCCAGGAATTCTCCGACGCGCTGAAGGTGCAGCCCAACGACGTCATCAAGAAGCTGTTCATGCTCGGCACGATGGTCACCGTCAACCAGACCATGAGCGACGAGTTGATTGAGCTGATCGCCGATGATCTGGGACGCAAAGTCCGCATTATCTCTCCAGAAGAAGAGTATGCGGTGCAGATAAATGACTCGCCGGAGGACCTCCAGCCGCGTCCGCCGGTGGTCACGGTCATGGGTCATGTAGACCACGGCAAGACCTCGCTTCTGGATGCCATCCGCGAGACCGGCGTGGTGGCCACCGAAGCCGGCGGCATCACCCAGCACATCGGCGCCAGCGTGGTCAATATCAAGGACCACCAGATCACCTTCATCGACACTCCCGGCCACGAAGCCTTTACGGCCATGCGTGCCCGTGGCGCCAAGGTCACCGACGTGGTGGTGCTGGTAGTGGCCGCAGACGACGGCGTCATGCCGCAGACCGTGGAGGCCATCAACCACGCCAACGCCGCCGGTGTGCCTATCGTGGTGGCCGTGAACAAGATCGACAAGCCCGGCGCCAACCCCGACCGCGTGCGCCAGGAGCTCACCGAGCACAACATCATCCCCGAGGAATGGGGCGGCTCCAATATGTTCGTCAACGTCAGCGCCAAGCAGCGCACCGGCATAGACGACCTGCTGGAGACTATTCTCCTGCAAGCCGACGTTCTGGAGCTGAAAGCCAACCCCAACGCCTTGGCCTCCGGCTTTGTCATCGAGGCCAAGTTGGATAAGGGCCGCGGCCCGGTGGCCACGGTGCTGGTGCAGCGCGGTACCCTGCGTGTGGGCGATGCGGTGGTCGTGGGTACCTCGCATGGCCGGGTGCGCGCCCTGGTCAACCCCAAGGGGGAGAATGTCGACTGTGCCGTGCCGGCCGATCCGGTGGAGATCCTCGGTTTGGGCTCGGTGCCCGACGCCGGTGATGAGTTCCGGGTCTTTGCCGATGAGCGCGACGCCCGCAACCTGGCCGAGGACCGCGCCTTGCGCAAACGCCTGGCCGAGCAGCAGCAGAAGGGCCACGCCTCGCTGGAGGACCTCTTCTCCCGCCTGGAAGAAGGTCATGGCGAGTTGAACCTGGTGGTCAAGGCCGACGTCCAGGGTTCCATCGAGGCTCTGCAGGACGCCCTGGGCAAGATGGACCAGAGCGAGGTGCAGATCAACGTCATCCACTCCGCCGTGGGCGGCATCACCGAGACCGACGTCACCCTGGCAGCGGCCTCCGACGCCATCATCATCGGCTTCAATGTCCGGCCGCAGCCCAAGGCTCGGGCGGCTGCCGAGCGCGAGAAGGTCGAGATGAAGCTGTATCGCGTCATCTACCAGGCCATCGACGACATCAACGCCGCACGCGTGGGCCTGCTCAAGCCGGAGATCGTGGAGGAGGACAGCGGCATCGCCGAGGTCCGCGAGCTGTTCAAGGTGCCCAAAGCCGGTACCATCGCCGGCTGCGTGGTCATCGAGGGCGAGATCAACCGCGACGACAAACTGCGCGTGGTCCGCGACGGCACCGTGGTCTACGAGGGCGACATTTCCTCTCTGCGCCACTTCAAGGAGGACGTCAAGAGCATCAAGGCCGGCTTTGAGTGCGGCATTGGCATAGAAGGCTATCAAGATATTAAGGTAGGGGATACCCTGGAAAGCTACACAGTCAGGGAAGTCGCCCGTGAATCGTAAGGTCAGCCAGTGAAGCAGACACCACAAACCCGTAAACTCAACGAGGCCGTGCGCGAGGCGCTGGCCTCCATCCTGCTGCTGCAGGTCTCCGACCCGCGCCTGGCGCTGATTACCGTGACCGGCGCCGAGGTCTCCAAGGACCGTTCGGTGGCCAACGTCTACATCGCCGCCGACGGCGCCCACTACGACGAGGTCATGGCCGGCCTGCAAAGCGCCAAGGGTCGGCTGCGCTCGCTGCTCGGCCAGCAGCTGAACTGGCGCGTCACCCCCGAGCTGCGCTTCTATCTGGATACCAGCGTGGATGAGGCCGCCCGCATCAGCGACGCTCTGGCCGCAGTGCCGCCGACCCTGGTGGTGGAGAAGGACGCCGAGGGCTACCCGGTTGACAGCGCAATGGGGGAGAAGGACGCCGAGGGCTACCCGGTAGGCGACTCGGCAGACAACCCAGCAGGGGAGGCACCGCAAGCATGACCGCAGACATCCAACCCCTGACAATCCAGCAAGCCCTGGCTCTGCTCGAAGGCCACCAGGAGGTGGCCATCTGCGGCCACACCAATCCCGACGGTGACGCCTTAGGCTCCAACCTGGCGCTGGCCGCCTGGCTGCGGGCTCGCGGCGCCAAAGTCACCAGCCTGCTGGCCAAATTGCCCAAAGGCCCCAACCTCTACTCCTTCTTGCCCGGCTACGACTTCGTGCCAGCCAGCGAATACACTGGCACGCCGGATCTGTTCGTCGTTGTGGATACCTCCACCAAAGAGCGCATCGGCGACGGTGCGGCGGTCTTCGATCGCGCCGGGCAGACCCTGGTCATCGACCACCATCCGGATTTCGACGGCTTTTCTCCCAATTACTTCGGCGAACCGGATTCGCCGGCCACCGGACTGCTAGTCTGGCGTTTGCTCAAGGCCAGCGGCCAGCCGATAACCCAGCGCATGGCCGAATATTGCTACGTGGCATTGATGACCGACACCGGACGCTTCTCCTTTCAGAATACTACCCAGGAGGCCTTCACCGCCGCCGGCGAGATGGTCGCCCTGGGCGTGGACTCGGCGATGATGAGTCGCGAGGTCTATGAGAACCGCAGCTACAGCGCGATGCTTCTGGACTCGCGGCTGGTGGAGCGGATGCGCTTTGCCGGCAATGGCGCAATCGTCTACTCCTGGGTCAGCGAGGCCGACCTCGAAGAGCTGAACCTGAGTCGCGACGAAACCGAGGGCCTGCCCACACTGCTGCGCTCAGTGCGCAGTGTGGCCATGGCCGTGTTGTTCCGCGAAGAAGAGAATGGCGTGCGCGTCAACCTGCGGGCCAAATACGGCTGCGACGTGGGCGCTCTGGCCCGCGAGTTCGGCGGCGGCGGTCACAGGGCAGCGGCCGGCATCTCGTTGGAAATGCCCCTGGAGCAGGCCATCAACACCATCATCCCCAGGGCCGAGCAACAGGCTTGCCTGCAATAAGGCCGCCTGGGCAGCACACCTTTTGATGAAACGCGGACTGACCAAACTCTCAGGCATCCTGGCCATCAACAAGCCGGCCGGCATGACCTCGCATGATGTGGTCAATCGGGTGCGCCGCCTCAGTGGCGAGGGGCGCGTCGGCCACGCCGGCACCCTGGACCCGGCGGCCACCGGTCTGCTGCTGGTCTGCGTCGGCCCGGCCACCCGCCTCAGCGACCTGCTGATGCACCAGTCCAAGACCTACGAGGCCAACATCGTCTTCGGTGCCGCCACCGACACCGATGATGCTGATGGAGAGATAATCTCCGCAGCGCCGCTGAGCGCGCAGCTGGCCGACGCCGATTACGCCCGTAAACTGCTGGCCGGCTTCACCGGCAGCTTCATGCAGCAGCCCCCGCGTTTCTCCGCGCTCAAACGCGCCGGCGTGCCGGCCTACAAGCTGGCCCGCCAGGGCAAAGAGCCCGACCTCGCTCCCCGCCAGGTGACCATCGACCGCCTGGAGCTTCAGGAGCTGCAAGCCGAGCCGGCAGGCGACAGGAATGATGCGACAAGCGCTCCTGGCGCACCGTCCGCCTGCAGCTGGCGCATCGCTGCCGATGTCTCCAAGGGTACCTACCTGCGCGCTTTGGCCCGCGACATTGGCGAGGCCAGCGGCTGCCTGGCCCACCTGGGAGCGCTATGCCGCACCCGCATCGGTCACATCACCCTGGCTGCCGCCGTGACACTGGAACAGCTGGAGCAGGCCAGCGACGGCCAGACAAGCGGCTGGGAGCAGTTCTGGCTCGACCCGCTGGCAGCTTTGGCATTGCCGGAGGTGGAGTTGACGCCGCGGGAATACGGCACCGTCTGCAATGGCGGCAGCCTCTCCGGTGCAGCTGACGGCCTGGCCAACGACGCCCTGGTGGCGCTGACCTGTGAGCGCCGGGTCATGGCCATCTATCAGGCCCGCATCGGCGGTCGCCTGCTGATTCCGCAGACCATCATCCCCGGCGGAGTCAGCGGCATCGGTGCATGAATATTGATGGAGAATCCGGGATTGGAGCAAGAAGGCAAGATGGCAGGTGAAGCGGTTTGCGCAATGGGAGTCTTTGACGGCTTTCATCGAGGGCATCAATTCATTATCCAACAGGCCCGCGCCGAGGCCGACCGGCTGGGGTTGCCGCTGATAGTCGTGACTTTCGACCGCGACCCCGATGAGTTCTTCGCCGCACCCCAGACTCTGCGCAAGCTGCTGACCAACGCCGACCGCCTGGCCCTGCTGGCCCAGGGCTGCCTGGCTCCCGCCGCTGCCGTGCCCGACGAGGTGCTGGCCCTGACCTTCGACCAACAGCTGGCTCGCCAGGAGCCGGAGGATTTCCTCAACGCAGTGCTCAGCGCGCATTGCCAGCCGCGGGCGCTGTTCGTTGGCGCCGACTTCCGCTTTGGGCATCGGGCTGCCGGCACGGTGGCCGACCTCAAGCGTTGGGGCTGGGAGCACGATTGCCGCCCCTATCCACAGCAGCTGCTCACTCATAACGGCCAGACGGTCAGCGCTACGGCCATCCGCGACGCACTCGAGGCTGGCCGGCTGGCGTTGGCCAACGAGCTGTTGACGCGGCCCTACTACGTGCATGCCCAGGTGGTACCGGGCCGTCATGTTGGCCATGAGCTGGGCTTTCCCACCGCCAACCTGGTGATTCAGGACAGCCTGACCCGCCCGGCCGACGGCGTCTACAGCGGTATTGTGACTATCGAGGATGACAGTGGCGGCAAGGGTGGCAAGGGTGGCAAGGGGGACAGTGCTATAAAGGGCAGTGGTAGCAAGGGTGCCAGCGAGGATTGCGCCCAGGCTGGCGGTCAGCAATTCCGCGCTGCCATCTCAGTGGGCGTCCCGGCGACCTTCTCCAGCACCGCCCCGACCATCGAAGCCCACCTCATCGACTTCGAAGGCGAACTCTATGGCCGCTACGTCACCGTCAGCTTCCACGAGTTCCTGCGCCCGATGCAGCGCTTCGCCAGCGTGGAAGAGCTGATCGCCACCGTGCAGACCAACATCGAACAGGCCCGCAGCATCCCTTTGCCATGAAGACGCCTCACAATAGACGGGATTTCGGCCCGTTTTTGGGTTGTCAACCAAATTCGCCGAGTTTGGGGCTTTTTGGTTGACATTCGCTACAAATAGTTGGGTTCAGCTGTCTTCATTGCGATTTCAGCAGCGAAAAAGGGAGAGGAGATTGCCGTCATTTGCCGAGATGTCAGGAATTGCCTGCCGAAATTATCGGGGTTTTTTGGCTAATGCCCTGTTTGGCGGGCGGTTGGTATTGTAGAATGTAAGCACTTGTACAAAGCGCAGGGTATACCTGTGTGCGATGTATTGCGGCTTACGACTCAGGGACGTGTCATGGAAGACTATAACTCAAGTGCATCCGGCTTCAACACCCAGAGCACCAGCGGCTTTGCTGCGGTACCCCAGCCTGCGTCATCTTCCGATGGAGTGGCTCCGGAACCCGCCGTTACCCAGCCCTACTCTCAGCCCTACCCCCAATCCTATTCGCAGCCTTACTCCCAGCCCTATGCGGCAGACGACCCGGCTGACACTTCGCCGTTCGCCAGCTCCGGCTCATCTGCGCCTGCGTCTGCTTCTGCGGCTGCGGCATCGGTCGGCGGCTCGGGGACGGCCCTGGCCGTGCCCATCGACGACCCGGGCCTGACCTCGGAGTTTCCACCGGTAGGCGCCACGGTTGACGAGGAGCCCACCGAGAAGGGCGTCTCCATCATCACCCGCGAGGCCACGGTGCTCGGCAACATCATCACCGACGGGCACATCGACATCGTCGGGCGGGTGCGTGGCAATGTCGACGCCAAGGGCGATGTGGCGGTCCACGGCATCGTCCGCGGCGACGTGGGCGGGGAGAAGATCGGCCTGTACAACTGCCGTGTCAAGGGCAATCTGGATGCCGCCGCAGGCGTCATCGTCGACGAGGGCTCGGTCATCGGCGGCGACATCGCCACCAAGAACATCATCTTCGACGGCAAGATCAAGGGCAACATCAATGCCGACAACGTGGTCGTGCTGCGCAGCCATTCCTATTGCCTGGGCGACGTCTCGGCGGCCTCGCTGGCCGTGGAACCCGGAACGGTCCTCAACGGCATGGTGCGCACGATGGTTGCCGGCGACCTGGAAGCCCCATTCGATGAAGTAATGTGACCTGCTGAACAGCAGGGGGACAGGAACATCCGCCGTGCCGGATTCAGACCCAACCACAAAGCCTGACGACAAGAGCCTCGATACGGGGCTCTTTGGCACTGATGGCTTCTCGGAGCAGACCTACATCGGCGCCGAGGAGACCATCGCTTTCGGCATCGGTAACCTGCTGCGTTCGGTGACGCCGGGCTTCGACCCACCGGTGCAGATGAAGTCCCTGGAGGGCAACAGCGAATTCCGCCAGGCCCTCAAAGACGAGCTCAAGGATGAGTTGCGCAACGAGTTGCTGGCCGAGCTGCACTACGAGCGGACGGCAGGCCAGTTACCCGCGCAGCTGCCCGAAGAGGCATCCAGCCAGCCAGCCAGCCAGGTTATCTGGCAGCCATCCGCTACGGCAACACAAACCGGAGCCGCCGCCCAATCGGCTGCCGATAAAGCGGCGGAGAAGAATGCGGAGAAGACCGCACGCTTCGCCGCGCCGCCGGAATTGGATCCAGAGCCCAGGCAGTATCCCGTTATAGCGCCGATAGTCGAAATCGTGCCGCAGTACCCCAGCGCCTCGACCTCCGGGTTGCAGGGTCTGTCGGGTGCGACGCAGGCCGCAGTTGCAGCCATGACGGCCTCTCCTGCCCCTGAAGTTCCCAGAGAATTCACTGCTCCAGCTATTCCGGAGCCGGCTGTTGCTGGTTCGCACGAATCTGCCCCGGCGGCCTCAACGGCACCAGCCGAAGCCACTGTGCTTGCCAGCCCGCCTCAGATTGCTGCGGCGATTCCGTTATCGGCTGTTGCCCCGAGCGCAACCAACGCCGCAGCTGCGGGTGCGTCGAGCGTCAGCGTTGCAGCTACCCATAGTGTCACTCCACCGCCAGTCAACGCGCCAGTGATCGCCGGCGAGACGCCAGCCACCCCGGAAGCACCGGTCCAACAGCCGCAGCCGCAGCTGCGGCAGGCGCCCGCAGCCAGCATCCCTGTCCAACAACCCATAGCGGCCAGCGATCTGCTGAAAGCAGAGGCGTCAGCCCAGATGCAGATTCCTCTGGCCGACCTCAGCCCCACCCCTGCGCCGATGGTGACCCTGAAAGCAGCAACCCCCGCCGACAGCGCTTCGGCCTCGGCTCCGCTCCCGGCTCCCGCCGCCACGCCCGTTTCGGAGCCTGCTCCAGCCCAGGCCTCCGCCTCCGCTCCCGCCCCTATCCCGGCTCCGGCCCAGGCCCCCGCCTCCGCTCCCGCCCCCATCCCCTCCCAAGCCCAGGCCCCCACCCCCACACCCATCCCGGCTCCTGCCTCCATACCCGCCGAGCCCATCCCACCATCGTCCCGTCCGGCTCCCGCCATCACCCTGGATCTGGCCGACATCACCAAGGTCCCTCTGCCCGAACCATCGCCACAGTCCCTGCCCGGCGTTCCGACTGCCGAGGACTACGTACCCGAAATCGGCCCGGTGGAGATGCACGTACCCCTCCCACCCTTGGAGCCCGAGCCAACGCCCAAGCCGGTCGTGACGATCTTCCCGGGCTTTGCCGCTACCGATACCCGGGTGACTACGGTCCGCGCTGCTAATAT
>JAISUQ010000096.1 GCA_031272005.1 Coriobacteriales bacterium
TAGGCTTTTTCCCAGTCGATGCTGAAGAGGCGGAAATAGGCCTGTCCGTCGGTCTGCTCCAGGCTGCTGCCATAGTAGCCCAATGACTGGTCAACCATGATCGGGCATGAGGTATCGAAGCTGCCGTTGTAAGGATGGCGGGCGTAGAGGTTGGCTATCGTCAGACTGGTGCTCTGAACGTCACGGATGATTACCGAATTGGCCTCGGTATCAAATGCCCTCTCCTTCTCATTGATCTGCACAGCGTTATAGATCAGGGCGCTGCCGCTATCCAGGGTCATCTTCTTGTTAATGTCTTTCTTGATGGTCCAGGGATCCCCGACCACGGTTTCATCCGGAGGCGTCGTCGTGCCGCTGACCTCGGTATCCCCCACCGCCCAGGTGAATTCGCCCGGGCCTTCATCGGCGATTGGGGTGAACTGGAAGGTCAGATTGAAATTGCCCGCGTAGTTGTTGTTCCCGGAGATGTCCTGGGTGAACTCGGCGATGGCCACATAGCTCTCGCCCGGGTCGCTGGTCAGGCTGCCGGCTATGGGATTGCCCTGTTCATCGGCATGCGAGTAGGTGACCCGCCCAGCTTCCGTATTGTCTGCCAGATCGAACACAATTGGCGATGCCGAGCCAAACAAAACCTCCGCACCGGTGAATTTGATTGGGATATAGAAGAAGTCCCCCAGGCCCAGGCTATAGCCTTCCAGCGCCTGCCACACCACACGCACCTGATACTGATGCGACTCGGAATCGTTGGGGAAGACGAAGTTGTCCATATCGTCAATCTGCGTGTACTCCCCAAGGCCAGACTGGTAATACCAGAGGGTCACCGAGTACGTGACCTTGTTGGAGACGTTATCCAACAGCTGATAACCGCTGCTTGACTCGTCGGCCTGTGCGCCATCGTCCAGAACGCCGATGTCTGCCGCTTCTGTTTCAACTGCCTCGCCAGCAGAGTCGGCGTTGTCCCCTGTCGCTTCCGTGCCCTCGCCACTGCCTGCGTAGGTGCCATCCGCTTCCTGGTTCGTCGGGAGATTGGACTCATCGCCAAAAACCACACCGACTACCGGTATGGTGGAGATAACCAGCAGCGCCAGCAGCACGCTGAGAAACGACTGCTTGACTACCCTGCGGCGTGCCAAAGCCTCACGCTGCTTACGTCTTTCTTGCGCCCTTGGTGACTCATTGGTTGCCCGATGAGTAGTCTGTTGGCCACTTCTCCCGCGCGCCACCTGCGAGGATGTTGCACGGATACCGCTGTGCATTGGAAACCTCCCCAAAATCAGGACAGAGCTTACATTGCAAATCCACTATTTGGTTATAGCGATCCTGTGGGGTACAAAGCGTCTGTTTGTGTTTGGTTAAGCTACGTTCAATAAGAATAACAGCCAGTTTGCTTTGACCTCGATGCCCATCTTAGAGTCAAAGCTTCAGCTTGTAAATAGGAATTGTTCAATCCGCTCGCAAATTCCACAAATATTTAACAGAAATAACACAATTCTAAATTTTTGTTGCTAGAATTGCAGGTCAAACGCGTATTTCGGCGCCGGTGGCGCCTTTGATTTTGCTGAGCATTTTGCTGTGAAGCTTCTCGACTTCGTCCAAAGTCAGGGTGCGGTCCTCGGCTCGGTAAGTCAGGGCAAAAGCCAGAGATTTACGACCGGCTCCAAGCTTGTCCGCATCCTCAAAGACGTCGAACAGCCGCGCCTCCTCCAGCAGGCTGCCGCCGGCCGAAGTGATCACCTGTTGCAGTTTCTCGGCGCTGATGCCGACATCGACCACCACCGCCAGATCCAACTGGACTGCCGGAAACTGGGGAATATCCCGGCTGGGACGGGCGGGCGCAGCAGCGGCCAGCAGGGTTTTCAGCTCCAGCTCAAAGGCCACGACCGGTGCCTGGACAGCGAACAGTTCACAGACCCGGGGATGAATCTCGCCCAGCCAGCCCAACTGTTGGGAGCCGGCCAGCACTTCAGCAGCCCGCCCGGGCTGCAACCAGGGAGCAGATTGGCCGTCCAGAGGCCGAAAGCGCAGCTTGGAGATGTTCAATTCGCGCAGGGCGGTCTCCAACAACCCCTTGCCGTCAAAGAAATCCAGCGTCTCGGGAAGGCTGTTCCAGCCCTTATCCTGCCAGCTACCGGCCAGCACGGCGCTGAGCAGCTGTCGTTCCTTGGGCAGCTTGCGCCCTTCGCCAGCGAAAAAGACAGCGCCGGTCTCGTAGAGCTGGACATTGGCTATACCGCGGCGTTGGTTATAGGCCAGCGAGCGCAACAGCACGGGCAGGATACTGCGTCGCAGCTGGCTTTGCTCGCTGTTCATCGGATTGATCAGCTCCACCGGCTGCTGGTGGGCGGCAAAGGGCATCTGCAGGATCTCGTTATCGCTGGGGGCGGCAAAGGCGTAGGTCATGGTCTCATTCAAGCCGCAGGCCCGCAGCGCCCGGTTCAGGCGCAGCAGGTCCAACTGCTCTGGAGTCTGTTCGCCGATACGCTGACGGCCTCCGGGCAGGGTGGAAGGCACGCGCTCCATGCCCCAGACCCGCAGGACTTCCTCGTAAAGGTCAATCTCGCGATCCAGGTCGGGGCGATAGCTGGGCGGGACCACGCTCAGTTCATCTGTAAAAGCATCGCCGTCTGGCCCGCCGACCACACAACCCAGACGTTGGAGGATGGCGGCAATCTCAAGCGGCGGCACCTCGGCGCCGATGAACTGCTGAAAGCGCGGGATACGAAAAGTCAACTGGGGCTGGACGGCCGGCTCGGGCCAGACGTCCACAACGCCTGCACAGACCACCCCGCCGCTGACAGCCGCCATCAACTGGGCGGCCCGCAGGGAGAAGTCGGCGCAGGTGGCAGCGTCCACGCCGCGCTCATAGCGCTGCGAGGCCTCGGAGAACAGCTGCAGCTTGCGGCTGGTACGGCTGGTGTGGGCACCGGAGAAGGTCGCCGACTCCAGCAGGATGTTGACCGTGGCCTCGGTGACTTCGCTTTCCAAACCACCCATCACACCGGCCAGGGCCACGGTGGCGCCCTGGCCACCGGAGGCATTACCGTCGACGATGCAGGTGATGTCGCTGTCCAGAACCCGCTTCACACCATCCAGCGTGGTGAAGTGCTCACCGTCGCCGGCAGCGCGGATGACGATATGGGCTCGACCCTGATTATCCTTGGCCAGGGTATCCAAATCGAAGGCGTGCAGGGGTTGCCCGACCTCATACATTATGTAGTTGGAGACGTCGACGATGTTGTTGATGGAGCGCCCGCCGGCCGCCTGGACCCGTTCTACCAGCCAGTCCGGCGAAGGGCCGATCTTCACCCCGGTGATCACCCGAGCCGTATAGCGCGGACAGCGGATTGGGTCGTCGATGCTCACTCGCACCAGGCTGTCGACGGCGGTCGCGCCTTCAGCAGCATCACCGCCTGAGACCTCCAGCGCCGGCAGCTCATAGGGCTTGTCATAGATGGCCCCGACCTCGCGAGCAATGCCGAGCATGCTCATGCAGTCCGGACGGTTGGGGGTGATCTCCAGATCGAGGATACTGTCGGCAAGCCCAAGGTGCTGGGCGATGGGCAAGCCGACCGGTGAGTCCGGATGCAGGATCAGCAATCCGGCATGGTCACTACCCAGGCCCAATTCGCGGGCTGAACAATTCATACCCCGGGACTCCACGCCGCGCAGTTTGGCCTTCTTGATCTGAGCGCCATCCGGCAGGGTAGCACCAACCAGCGCCACCGGCACCTTATCGCCAGCTACGAAGTTCTGGGCGC
>JAISUQ010000104.1 GCA_031272005.1 Coriobacteriales bacterium
ATATTGTGCCACTCATAGATAGACCCTACGGTATCCCCGATTATCGCTCCCAGCATTTTCTTCTCCCTTCAACAATTCGGCTCTCTGTGTAACAGCCCGAAAAGCAGTCTTGATTGGCATATGACACGCAACTTCTCCAATTACGAATCAAATAGTCGCAGACCGATAGTAACACCCATGATAGCCCAATTTTGACACATCGCGGATCATGTGCTGCTAAGATGCGTAATCTGACACTCTCAAAATGCAATTAAAATCAAGTCTATTTTACGAATTCCGTAAAATAGACTTGATTTTGGTTGCTCGAATCTGTAGTTTTATCCTATACCGAAAAGTCGTCGTATGGCGGCGTGTACCATAATTAGATTGAAGGGCGGGCAAAGGGATATGACTTTGCGACCATGTGGTTATCGGGATAGGGTCATAGATAAACTGTTGGCTGAAAGCCTGCACGTGTTTGGTGCTGTATCTATTGAAGGCCCCAAATACTGCGGCAAGACATGGTCAGCTCTCAATCAGGCCAACAGTGCTGTTTATGTCATGGATCCCAACAGGGGGTTTGCCACAAAAGCGCTGGCAATAGAAGACCCTTATCGGCTGTTGGATGGCACTGCTCCATTGCTGATTGACGAGTGGCAGGAAGCACCTGGTATTTGGGATGCCGTCCGGTTCGAAGTCGACAAAGACACAGCACGCGGGCGCTTCATTCTCACCGGCTCAACAACGCCTCAGGCAGATGCACCCCTGCATAGCGGGGCTGGTCGCATAGCCCGCATCTTCCTGCGCCCGATGTCGCTATATGAGAGCGGCGATTCCAGCGGAGAAGTCTCGCTGGCCGCACTGTTGAGTGAAAGCTGGCAAGGCGAAGCGTCCAGTGCAGTCAACGATGAGAATCTGGCGCACCTGTGTGTGCGTGGAGGTTGGCCAGAGAATATTGATGCTGCGCAAGAAAAAGCCGGGCGCATGCCCTTCCAGTACCTGGAGACACTGTATGCCAGCGACATCTCCAGCCCGGATAATGTGCGTCGTGATCCTTTTAAGGTTCAGGCGTTGGTGCGTGCTTTGGCGCGTAACAATGCCACCATGGTGGGTAATAAATCCCTGAAATGGGAAGTGTCGGAAGGCCTCGGTTCGATTTCGGCTCCTACGCTGGCCTCCTATATCAATGCTTTGAAACGCATATTCGTGCTCGAAGAAGTACCGGGTTGGGCACCAGACATCAGAACCAGGAGCCGTGTGCGCGTAAGTCCAAAGCGCTATCTGGTCGATCCATCGCTGGTACTTGCCAGCCTGAACGTCTCCGCTCAGGCGTTATTGACAGACAGGGCCACGTTTGGTTCTGTCTTTGAAGGGCTTTGCCTGCGTGATTTGCGCGTCTATAGTCAGGTCAGCGAGATTGGGATGCTGCACTATCATGACGAGGATGATTTGGAAGTAGACGCCATCCTCCAACAACGGGATGGCAGCTATGCGGCCGTCGAGATTAAACTCTCCGAATCCCAGGCTGATGAGGCGGCAGCGATGCTGACAAAATTTACCAACAAGATGAGCAATCAAGGCAGAAAACCGCCCAGTCAGTTGCTGGTCCTCACAGGCGGCGGTAAGGCCATCCGCCGCGATGACGGTGTGCTCCAAATCCCCATTACCTGCCTGCGGGACTGACGCTTCGCGTCTCTTAGCCGTCGCCTTTGCCGTTCGTCGGATGAGTATTCAGCGGTTTTTCATCTTTGCCGGAAGCTCGGTCGTTGCTTGGGGGTTGGGTGCCGGAGTTTGCTATACTGGCGCGGCAGCTGGCAGTGGTCTGGCAGTGGTCTGGCAGTAGTCTGGCAATAGAGGCCTTGCCTGGCGAGGCTTTGCTGGCTGCTTGCAGGTTGCCAGACAGGCGGCAATTCAACACGGCGCCTGAGCGCCGGCCCATCTTTGGAGGTAAGCATGAAAGGTTATGGAGTCATCACCACCAACAACCCCGGCTGGCTGGAGAAGGAGCGCCCTGTCTGCGGCGCGCTGGACGCCATCATCAAGCCCACAATCGTGGCTCCCTGCAGTTCGGATACCCACACCATGCACGGCGGCAGCGGCCCCAAGGAGAACCTGATTCTGGGCCATGAGGCTGTGGGCGAGATCGTGGAGATTGGCAGCGAGGTGCGCAAGTTCAAGGTCGGCGACTTCGTGGTGGTGCCTTGCGTAACGCCGGATTGGCTGGAGACGGGCGTGCAGTACGGCAAGACCTTCTCCCACGACAAGGGGGCTTTTGGCAGCTTCAAGTTCCTGGTTTCCAAAGACGGGGTCTTTGGCGAGGTCTTCCATGTCAATCAGGCCGATGCCAACCTGGTGCATCTGGCCGAGGGCGTGACGCCGGAGCAGGCGCTGATGACCGTGGATATGATGTCCACCGGCTTTTATGGCGTGGAGCTGGCAGATGTGCAGTATGGCGATACCGTGGTGGTCATCGGCATTGGTCCGGTGGGCCTGATGGCCGTAGGCGGAGCGGCCCTGCGCGGCGCCGGGCGCATCATCGGCATCGGCACCCGCCCCAACTGCATCAAGATCGCCCGCGAGTATGGCGCCAACGACATCCTCAGCTACAAGGACGGCGACCTGGTGCAGCAGGTGCTGGAGATAACCGGCGGCCTCGGTGCCGATAAGGTGATCATCGCCGGCGGCAACAAGGACACCTTCGCCCAGGCCATCGCGATGTGCCGGGTGATGGGCAACATCGCCTCGGTGAACTTCTGGGATGCGGCCGACACGCTGAGCATCCCCACCGTGCCCTGGGGCTTGGGCATGGCCAACAAGGACATCCGCTGCGGCTTCTGCCCCGGCGGCGCCCTGCGCATCCAGCGCCTGATGGACGTCATCCGCTA
>JAISUQ010000131.1 GCA_031272005.1 Coriobacteriales bacterium
GGAAGACTGGATAGCTGCGCCGGTCATCGCCAGATCCTGCAGGGAATCAGTGAGTGTCTCGTCCAAACGCCTGGCTGCCTCCTGACGGTTGGCCGCCAGCAGCCCGGCTGTGGCCAGCAGCTCCGACTCCGCCTCGGCCAGCTGCTTCTGAGCAGCTTGCAGGCGCTGCGGCAAATCGTCGCTGAGCTCCAGTTGCCGGGCTGCCTGCTCACGGGCTGCAAAGACATCCTCCATGCGCGGGCCAAAGCGACGCCGCAGACCCTCCAGTTGCCCCAACCGGTCCAGGGCCTGCTCCAGAGCCTGCGGGTCGAAGCTGAGCGTCTCGCGATAAGCCCGCAGACAACCGGCAACATCCTCAGCGGTAATCACGGCGCCCGACAGGCTGTCGATCTGGACATCCAACAGCGGATCGATGCCAGCCTGGCGCTCCAGCTGGCGTTGGGCCAGCGCCAGCTGCTCCAGTGCGCCGCCATCGCCGCGCAGACCGGCCAGGGCGCCATCGACAGCATCTGCCAGCGCTTCGCCATTGCGCAGCACAGGCAGACGGGCCTGCAACTCCTCATGCTCCCCGGCTTTGGGAGCCACGGCGTCAATCTCGCGCAGCACAAACTGGGCTTGCGCCAGGTCATGTTCGAGATTGCGACCAGCCGCCTCCAGCTCCTGCAAGGCGCTCTGGGCCGCAAGCTGGGCCTCAAAGGCAGCCTGGTAGTTGGACAGCAACTCCGCGTTCTCAGCATGGCGATCCAGATAGGCCAGCTGGTTGCGGCTGGATAGCAGGGCCTGATGGTCGTGCTGGCCGTGCAGCTCCACCAAAGGCCCGAGCTGCTCAGCCAGGGCCCCAACGGTGACCATTTCATCGTCGAGCTGACAGCGTGACCGCCCATCGGCCGAAAGCCGGCGGATGGCGATACGCTCACCACTGGCGCCAACGAAGCGGGCCTGAACCTTCAGCTCAGCAGCGCCGTCACGTACGGCCTGAGCGTCGCCGCGCTCGCCAATCAGCAGTTTCAGGGCGCCGACCAGAGCGGTCTTGCCGGCGCCTGTTTCACCGCTGAGTACCGTGCAACCGGCCACAAACTCCAACGTCGCCTGATGGATCAGGGCATAGTCCGAGACTCGCAATTCATCAATCACGGGTTGCTCCGAAAAAACGTCGCCGCGATATGGTCGTAGAAGTCGTAGGGCGCCGGACGCAGCAGCTTCAGCTTGTGGCTGCTGGTACGGATTTCAATCCTCTCGATATTGCGCACTGGGTTGAGAACCTGCCCCGGGTCAGCGGCTTGCGCCTGGCTGACAGATTGTGTTGTATCGCTGGCCTGCGCCGGCCAGCTGCCTGCAATCATCTCGACGCCATCATCACCTGCAAAGCTCATCCCGGTGCCGGCGGGGGCAGCCAGGACGTCCTGCCCGTCGATGAACAAAGCCAGCGGCTGGCGATTGCGGCTATTGGGCCGCAAGCTGATCACATCTCCCGGAGCTATGATGATTGCCCGGGTGTTCAGGGAGTGCGGTGAGATGGGCACGACGCAAAGCCCCTCGTATCCCGGCGCAATCAACGGGCCGCCGGCAGAGAGCGCATAAGCGGTGGAGCCGGTGGGCGTTGAGACCAGCATGCCGTCGCCGCGCACGGTATCGATGGGTGTACCGTTGACCTCCAGGTCCAAAGCGACGATGCGACCGAAGTTGCCGCGGGTCACTGCCAGCTCGTTAAGCCCCAGCTGTTCCAGGCTCGTGCCGTCGGTGAACTCCACCCGGGCAGAAAGCATGGTTCGGGCATCAATCTGGGCTTGCCCGGAGATACTGGCCTTGATAGCCGGAATGATGTCGTCTCCAGCAGCGCCGGCCAGAAAACCCAGTTGCCCGAAGTTGTAAGACAGCAACGGCACGCCACTGCTGCCAATCAGCTGCACAGCCCGCAGGATGGTGCCATCGCCGCCGAAGGTGCATATCAGGTCGTATGTGTCGATGTCAGCGGCAAATTGGGACAAGTCCAGCCCCGAAGCGCTGTCATACGCAATGCTCTCACGCGCCAGCCACTCCCCCACCTGGCGCATGGCTTCAATCGCCTGATCGTTGGTGACATTATCTATCAAAAGGATGCGCATCCAGGCTCCTTGAGCATTATCCGACAAATCGATGCCGAAACTCTTATCAACCAAGGGATATTCTACCATTGAACCAACCAGCGGGCGATTCTCCCCCGAGCTATAACGCCGTCTTATAGACAATTTCCGGGAGAAAACCCGCCAGCGGCACTTCCACGTACAATAACCCACCAAAGTCTGACAGCAACCTGTCCATCCCCCAACACTTTGCTGACAGCGGTCCGTATCCCTGATTTGTTATGTAGATGGGTTCTGCCGATGGGTTCCGCCAAGGTCTGCTGTCAAAACATTTCCAATTCGGCGTCCGTCCAGCCGCAGTACGTGTCAACTGTCTAATCCCAATAAATCGGGCAGCAATTTGTGTTGTCTGCCAGGTGCAGGACTGCTGAATAGCTGGTAGCATGCGCCGGGCGCCTGGTGGTTAAAGTGCTGCCTTGAAGAAGGATAAGTGTATATGCCGGGCGAGTGTTCTGAGGGCAGGCGCGGGTGCCCGCGCCTGCCCTCAGAGCGCCCGCCTGGCATATACACCTCTTCTTCAAAGCAGCACTTCAAGGCGCCTGGCCGCAGCCTGCAAGCCCCCATAAGCTCTTTTTTGTTTTGTACAATCAGCGTTTCCTGAGAACGGTGTTTTCATGCATCATGATGATGGAAAGCCAGTGGTCTGGGCACGGATGAAGTATTCGGTGTTGCCTTTGGGGCCCTTGAGGGGTGAGATGGTCGTGGCTTGCAGTGTCAGGTTGGCGGCGGGCAGGGCGGCGCAGACAAGGTCCAGGGCTTTTTGGCGGGCGGCGGCATCGCTGACCACTCCTCCGGCGCCAACTTCGGCTTTAGGCAGCTCGAACTGGGGCTTGACCAGGGCGATCAGCGTACCGCCAGGCTCCAGGAAACCGGCCAGATGGGCCAGCACCGTACGCAGGGCGATGAAGCTGAGGTCGGCCACTGCCAACTCAAAGCGCCCCAGCTGTTCTGGGCCAATCTGACGGATGTTGGTGCGCTCAATCAAGCGCACACGAGAATCCTCGCGCAGCTTCCAGGCGAACTGGCCGTAGCCCACATCCACGGCAGTGACGCCGGCCGCACCAGCTTGCAGCAGGCAGTCGGTAAAGCCGCCCGTCGAGGCGCCGGCGTCCAGGCAGCGCAGGCCAGCTGGATTGAAGTCAAAGGCAGCCAGGGCTCCGGCCAGCTTATCTCCACCACGGGAAACATAGCGGGATGGCAGCTTCAGTTCGAGGGGTTGCTCTGCGCTGACCTGGTAATCCGGGCTGGTCAGAGTGGCGCTACCACTGCGCACCTCGCCAGCCAGGATAGCCCGTTGGGCTGCGCCCGCATCCTCAAACCAGCCGCGCTGGACCAGGGCCTGGTCAAGTCGCAGTTTGCGCGGAGAGGGCATCGCTGATGCTCCTGGCCAGTTGTTCAGGCTGCAGGCCGAGCAATCCAAAGAGCTGCTCAGTGCTGCCATGGGTGACAAACTCATCGGGAATGCCCAACACCAGCACACGGGGGCTGCGCGGACAGTCGCCACCGCTGCTGCTGGCGTCGGCACAGCAACTGTCACAGCCGCTGGCCTCGGCGTCACCGCTGCTGCTGGCTTCGGCGCTGCCGAAGCCGCCGTCACCGCTGCCGCCGCTGCCGCCGCCAGGCGCTCCAGTTTTATCTGCGCCAAACTGCCGGGCGGCCAGGCATTCCAGCACGGCGCTGCCGAAGCCGCCGACCGTTGTGCCTTCCTCCAGGGTCACGACCAGGGGTGCAGCAGCCGCCTCAGCGACAGCCGCTTCGTCCAGCGGCTTGACCCAGCGCATGTTGTAGACAGCCGCTTCAATGCCCTGAGCAGCCAGCAGTTCGGCGGTGGCCAGGGCCTTGCCGACCATCCGTCCCACGGCCAGCAGACTGGCATCCCGCCCATCTCGCAGCTTAATTGCTTTTCCAACAGGCAATTTTTGGGCGGCTCGTGGTTCCTGGTTGCCTGGCAGAGGCTCAACGCTGCCTCGCGGATAGCGCAGGGCGATCGGCCCGTCATCCATACCTAAGGCAGTCTCCAGGGCATCGCGCAGCTCGGCATTGTCGGCCGGCGCCAGGATGCGCATGTTGGGGATGCAGCGTAACCAGGCCAGGTCGAACAGCCCATGATGCGTTGTGCCATCCTCCCCCACCAATCCAGCCCGATCCACAGCAAATACGACGTGCAGGTTCTGCAACGCGACATTGGTGGCAACCTGGTCAAAGGCCCGTTGCAGAAAGGTGGAGTAAATGGCCACCACCGGCAACTGACCGCCCAGTGCCAGACCCGCCGCCAACGTCACAGCGTGCTCCTCCGCGATACCAACATCGACAAACCGTCGGCCGTAGCGCCGGCGAAATGCCGACAATCCGGTGCCGTCGGCCATCGCCGCCGTGATGGCTACAATCCGCTCGTTGCGCTCGGCCTGCTTCAGTAAAGCCTGGGAGAAGGCCTGGGTGAAGCTGGGCTGACAGTCGGCCTTGCTGCTGGGCTGACCGGAGGTCGGGTCGAAGCAGCCCACGCCATGAAAGACATCCGGTTGCGCCTCGGCTGGCGGATAGCCATGCCCTTTCTGGGTAACGGCATGAATCAGCACCGGGCCAGGCGACTTCCGGGCCGCCCGCAGCGCCGCCTTGACCGCAGCGACGTTATGCCCATCAATCGGGCCGATGTAGGTGATGCCCATATCCTCAAAGAACATCCCCGGCACCACCAGCTTCTTGACCGAGCCTTTGGCCGCCTCACCGGCGTTGACCAAGAACTTACCGACCTTGCCCATGCTGGAGACCTTGCCCTCCACCGTGTCGCGGGCCTGTGTGTACGGCCGGCTCATCCGGGCTTTGGCCAGATACAGCGACAGGGCGCCGACGTTGCGGGAGATGCTCATCTCGTTGTCGTTGAGGACGATGGTGATGTCCGTCCTGTCGTTGCCAATCTGGTTCAGGGCTTCAAAGGCCATGCCGCCGGAAAGCGAGGCGTCGCCAATCAGCACGACGATCTGCTCGGAAGTGCCATTGAGATCACGGGACAGGGCCAGACCGGCAGCGATGGACAGCGCATCAGAGGCGTGCCCGGAGTCATGGGTGTCAAAGACGCTTTCCTCGCGGCGGGTGAATCCGGAGAGCCCCCCGAGACTGCGCAGGCTGCTCAGGGCTTCATTACGCCCGGTGATAATCTTATGGGCGTAAGCCTGATGACCGACGTCGAAGACCAGTTTATCGGCGGGAAAATCAAAGACGCTGTGCATGGCCAGGATAATCTCCACGGCCCCCAGGCTGGATGCCAGATGGCCACCGGTCTGAGCCGTGACCTCAATCATCCGCTCGCGGATGCGCTGGGCCAGTGTGTTCAGCTGCCGCTCGCTGGCACTGCGCAGCGAGGCCGAATCAAGGGATTTCAGGGGGTCGTCAGCCATCGTATTCGTTGATGTCGTCGCCAAGCTCTACGAAATCGTCATCGTCAATTCCTGGAATTGAGGTCACTTCGAGGCTCTCGGCGAGCACGACTTCCAGCTCGTCAGATGGTTCATCAGGCAGCTCGCCTTCAGCAGTCGGCTCAGCTGTCGACTCTGGTGCACGCGCCACCCGGTTTTCGGCATCGGCATCAGGCTCGGCATCAGGCTCGGCCCCAGCATCAGCCTGGGCGCCAACCTCGGTCTCAGCCTCCGCCTCCGCCTCAACCTCAACCTCAGCCCGAATGTCTGCCGACGTATCGCCCGCTGCCTCTTGTTGAGGCTGCAACTCTTCCAGGCCAAAGTCGGTGCTGTCGATCAATTCGGCACACTGGCTGCCCAGACGCAGGGCTTCCTCATAGAGATCCAAGCTCTTCTCCAGCGGTACGTCCTTGGCCCGCACCTGGGCCACGATGTCTTCCAGGCGCTCCCGCACCCGGCCATAGTTGCTCTGATTAGCCATTGACCGAGACACTCTCCTTCTGTTGATTCGGCAGATTGCTGGCAATCCTGCCCAATACCCCATTCACAAAGCGCGACGAGTCGTCCTCGCCACCGAAGCACTTGGCCAGCTCCACTGCCTCGTTGATGCTGACACTGGCTGGCACGCTCTCCACAAACAGCATCTCATAGGTGGCCAGGCGCAGGATGGTCTTGTCGACCAGCGGCATCCGCTCGATACTCCAGTTCTCGGAGGTCGCGGCAATCCGGGCATCCACCTCGCTGAGATGTGCGCTGACGCCCTCCAGCAGCATCCGGGTGAAATCGCAAAGCGGACCGATTTCCTCCACGGTCAGACCTCGGGCCAGGATCTCGGCCACCGACCTGCCGCTGACTTCGCTTTGGAAGAGGACCTGCAGCGCCTTGCGTCGGGCCGCTGAGCGGGCCTGATGTACTCCGGGCTTGGAAACCATGACTGCCGCCGTTGCCGCCTATTCCGGGAACTGCACAGAGTCGATGAAGACGTCCACGCGCGAGACGCTGATGCCCACCTGGCCGGCCAACGTGTCGGCCACGGCGGCGCGGATATTGTCGGCCACGTCGTGCAACCGGTAGCCGTAGTAGACCTGAACATGGGCCGTGACCTGAAACTGGCCTTCCTCGGCGGTAATCAGGATGCCCTGGGCTGGATTATGGCGAGTGAAGGCGGATTTGAAGCTGTTGGAGAGGCTCGGGGCGCCCACCTGGGCCACGCCATCGACCTCACTGACAGCGATGGAGACAATCGTCTCCACCACGCCGGGGGCGATGGTCAGGCCATCGTTGCTGATGCTCTCGGTCATTGGCGATCTTCTCCCTTACAATTGATGGGTTTCCAGGTAGTCGGTACAGACATCCCCGGCGACAAAGTCGGCCTCACCTAAAACCTTCAGGTGAAACGGTATGGTGGTCTTGATGCCTTCGATGACCAGCTCCTCCAAGGCCCGCCGGCCGCGGGCGAT
>JAISUQ010000163.1 GCA_031272005.1 Coriobacteriales bacterium
TCTTGGAATCTGCGTAGCTGCCTTCCAAATCCAATGCCTTGATTGCCAGTAACACTGCGTCCTCCCTTACATTGTCGCAATCCCCCTGAAGCGCGTCGCCGTACGCCGTGGACGCCCCATTTTCCTCGCCATTATTCTCACCGTTGGCCTCTGCACTGGCCGCCTCAATTGCTGACTCGGCTGCCGCCTTAGCCGCGGCCTCAGCCGCTGCCTCGGCTGCTGCCTCGGCTGCCATTGCCGCCTTGAGCAGCTCCTCCGGTGTTTCGATGGCCGAATAGGCCAGACCATCCAAATCCCGGGAGCTCTGATAGTTATATTGGCAGTAAGTGTTCCGGCAGATGCGGTTGCGGGCGTGCAAAGCAACCATCAGCGTCGCCAACCAGGCCAGAGTCATCAGGACCGCGATGGTCATGGCCACCGGAGCTATCACATCATTAAGCGATACTCCGGCTATGCTGGTATCCCCGGGAGCTGCATAAGCTGCTATCGGTATACCCACATCTATTGCACTGATAATCACGGCAGTCGCCAGTCTTCGTTTGAACTTCATTTTGGCTACCTTTGAACATGCCTTGCTTGAATTGTTAATTAGAATACACTTTTTACCAAAAAAGTGCTAGTTTTATTCGCCAATAATATATTAAAGAAATATGTTTTTTTTGTGGAGAAAACCGCGCCGAAGGCCCAGCGGCAGCCCGGCTACAGCCAGGCAGCATCCCGGCTACAGTCCCAAAGCCTTCTTCAGGGCTGCCACCCGGCGTCGGGAGACCGGGATCTTCTCCTCCTCACCGGTGACTTTGAGTATCAAAGTGCCGCCGCTGACCGGCGTGACCTCCTCGATACTGGCCAGGTTGACCAGATAGCGCCGATGGGCCCGGAAGAAGCCACAGGGTTCCAGCTTGGTCTCCAGCTGCGCCAGGCTGACCGTTGAGAGGTAGCGGTCGTTTTCGGTGTGCAGATAGGAGTAGTCGTCCTTGGCCATCACGAAGCGGATCTTGTCCGTAGCCACCAGCAGCTTGCGCCCGCTTTTCTCCACCGGAATCCGCTCCACACCATGCTGGCCTTTGGCGAAGGTTGAGACATGATGTTTGACTTTGGCGATGGCCTGCAACAGGCGGTCCGTCTCCACTGGCTTGACCAGGTAATCCACAGCATTGACGTCAAAGGCCTTGGCGGCGTGCTCGCTGTAGGCGGTAACAAAGACGATGGCCGGTGGGTATTTCAGGCGATTCAGGGCCTCCGCCAGCTGCAGGCCGGTAGCCCCGGGCATGCTGATGTCCAAAAACATCGCCTCGGCGCCCTTTTCCTTGAGTTGCTCAATGGCCTCACGGACATTCGTGGCCTCAGCAACCACCTCTACCTGCCTGGTCTCGTCCAGCAGGAAACGCAGTTCGGAGCGGGCCGGCGCTTCATCGTCAACTATTATCGCTTTTATCATTTGTTACTACTTTCAGTCTGTCCAACGGTCCCAGGCGCAACGAAACGGTTGTTCCAGCGCCCAACTCTGATTTTACACTTAATCCGGCATCTCTGCCGAAAAAGCCCTTGAGGCGGTCATCGACATTCTTCAAAGCGATGCCCATGTGCTCGCCGCCGCTATCCAGCATATGGTTGACGACATCGCGCGTCATGCCGATACCGTTGTCCTGCACGGTGATCACGACCTCCCCGGCAATCTCGCGGACCATGATCTCGATATGCAGCGGGGTGTCATCCTTCATGCCGTGCCCCACGGCGTTCTCCACAATCGGCTGGATGATGAAAGCCGGCACCAGGATGTCCTCCAGGCCCTTCTCGATGTCGCATTCCAACAGAATGCGGTCGCGGCCGAAGCGGGCAAACTCGAAACCCAGATAGCGCAGGGTCTGCAGACGCTCCTGCTCGATGGTAATCTGATCCAGGGATCCCTCCAGGGTGCGCCGGTAGAAGGTGGCGAACTCCCTGAGCAGAATCCGGGCCTGAGCCGGGTCGGTGCGAATCAGTGAGGCGATGGTATTGATGGTGTTGAACAGAAAATGCGGGTTGATCTGGGCTTGCAGGGCCTTGAGCTCCATCTTGGCGGCCAGGTCGCGTTGCTCATCCAGATCGGCCAGCGAGAGTTGCATGGCCAAGAGCGAGCCAAATCCGAAGGCCATGGCCTGCTCGGTCTCGTCGATGCGTTTGGCCGTCCGGTAGTAGAACTTCAGCACTCCGGCCGGGCCGTTGCGCAGCAGCAGCGGCACGATGATCGCCGCCTTGAAGGTGGTGTCCCCGGGGGGATAATTGATGTCCTCAGGGCTGGTGATGACCAGCATCTTCTGGGTGGCCAGGGCCTCTCGAGTGGCTTTGGTGCGGATTGGGTCGCCGATTGGATGGCTTTCCTTGCCGGTACCCGCAAAGCCGAGGATGATCTCGGTGCTGGTGATGGCCACGGCATTGGCTGAGGTCGCCGGTAGCAACAGTCGGCAGACGGCGCCGGCCGACTCCTCGTTGAGCCCCTGACGCATGAAGGTCATGGTTTTTGCGGCCAGATTCAATGTGCGTTCGGACTGCCGGGCCCGCAACCTGTCCGGGTCGATGGAGGAGCGGATGCTGATCAGCACCACGGCGATGATACCTAAAACACAGATGACGATGATCGCCCAGTGGCCATGGGTAACCAAAACGGCCACCGCAATCAGCGCCAACAGAGCGGCCACGCCAATCAGTACGGCTTCAATCAGCGATAAACGCCTGGTCTGCATGGTTGCTTTCCGACTTCCCTATTCACCGGTCTGGCCGAGACGCAAATCATCGAGCCAGTTGCAGCAGCGATGCTGCCACTGCGCAAAGGGTGCTGCGGTCTGGGCCCCGACGAAATTATCCATATATTGAATAATTCTGAGCATCACTGATTCGCTTGGTCGTTGAATTCGATCTGTTGTTGGGCCGGATTGGCAGGCGCCTGGATTGGCGGGCCGACCTTGCGGATGCGCCTGGCGCGGAGATCGCCCGTCTCCTCAATGCGGCGATGCTTGGGCGCCGAAGCCGGAATGCGCGGAGCATTGACCGGTGGCGGGATGACCGCCTTTCTGGCTTCAGCCTCCTTCTCCTCCTGGAGCCGGGCAGCCTCAGCAGCCCGCAGCAGCGACTCCCGCTCTGCGCGCAGGCGAGCCTCAGCGGCTTCCCGCTCCGCCCGGCGGCGGGCTTCGGAGGCTTCGAGTTCGGCACGGATACGAGCCTCGGCAGTGACCCGCTCGATGATGGCCCGGGCATCGGCCTCAGCCTGGAGTTCGGCCTCGCGCAGAGCCCGCTCGCGGGCCTCGGCGGCTGCTTTGGCTGCGGCTTCTTTAGCCTGCTTGGCCTCCAGGGCTCGTTGAGCGGCCTGGGCCCGGGCCTGCTCGCGAGCCAGGGCCTCGGCCCGCTGTCGAGCGGCTTCCTGGGCTTTGAGGCGGGCCTGGGCGGCACGTTTGGCGGCCTCGCGTTCCTGGGCTTCAGTCTCCCGTTGGGCCTGGCGCTGAGCTGCCTGGAGTTCGGCGTCCTGGGCAGAGAGGTGAGAGATGTCAATCACCGACAATGGCGGTCTGGTAGCGCGTTCCAACTCGGACAAATCGGTGGTCGGCTGGCTGCCCAAAGCCGGCAATTCGTGCGTCAGCTCGACAACCGACAGCGGCGCGGTGTGTCCTGCGGCTGATATGGGTGGTGCATCTGGTGAGGCTGCCGGCGTAGCCATCTCGGATCGTTGCTCTGGTTGCGGCCGGGTCTGTGGCGGCGTCTGCGACTGCGGCTGCACCTCCGACTGCACCTGTGTCTGCGTCTGGGCCTGAGTCTGGGTTCGTGCCGGCGTCTGTGGCTCAACCTGGGATTGCGAGCGCAGCGATGTCGATTGTTGGGCAACCAGACTGTCCAACAACAACACTTCGGGTGGTTTTTCCCTTTGCTGCGGCTGCGACTGCGGCTGCGGCTGCGGCTGCACCTCCGACTGTGACTGCGGCTGGGCCTCCGGCATCAGGCGCAATTCCCGCGCTGGTTGCGATTGCCTGGTCGCGACAGTCGGCTGGGCTTCGGGAGTAATCGGAATGGCCGGGGCTCGCATCGCCCGGGGCGTCTGCGCTGCTTCGATCGGCACCGCTGCCTCGGCCGGCTCTGTTGCCTTGACCGGTTCGCCTGGCGCAATCAGCATGTCTGGCGCTGTCACGCCGCTGAGTATCTCGGCCAGGACGGCGTCACCCTCCATTTCCGCGAGTACCTGCGGCCAGATTTGCTGGAACTCAAAGTATTTGCTGCAGAAGACCTCCGCGTATGACCGGGCCTCGCGCCGGGCGGCCAGAGCGGCCTGCAGGTAGCCGCGATGATCCGGCTTGCCGATGGAGCGCAGCAGCGCGGTGATGAATACCCGCTTGCTGACCGAGCGCTCCAGGAACGGCCCCGGATAAGGCTCCAGGCTGTTGGGCTGGATCCGAATCAAATCCGGTTGCACCCGCGAGAAGCCGATTTTGCGTTGCTCGTAGATCCAGCGGTAGATGTCCTGGCGGAAACGCTGGGCCTCGTTGCGCTCCGCCGGCGGCAGATGCAGGATAGACCACTGGTTGTCGAACCAGACGCCACCGCCGTACATGCGCAGGTTGAGCAGGTAGTCCAGGTCCTCACCGCGCGAGATCCAGGGGTCGAAGCAGACCCGCCGATAGGCCTCGCGATGGATGGCCACCAGCCCACCATAGAGGTTGTTGGAGCGGGACAGCCGCGGGCCATCCATGGCGTCCTCTATCCACTCGTTGAACAACTTGCCCTTGGCCCAGAAGCAGTCGTACCAGCCCTCCCGTTCCCGCGAGAGCCAGTTGCCCTCGCTGTCGGTGAAAAAGCCGGTCTTGACCAGCACTGGAATGCCATTACGGGTCAACTTACCCAAGCCATAGAGGGCTCGCTCCTGAAAATCATCATGGCGGATGACCTCATCATCATCCAGGAAGATGACTTCGGTGTATCCAGCGATAGCGGCGATCAGCAGACCCAGATTGCGGATAGCTCCATAGCCGGTCAGCGAAACGCCCTCGCGCAGGGCGGCAAAACCCAGCGCATCAGCACGGATGTACAGCTCGCGCAGGAACTCACTGCCGATGACGGTGATGTCCAGGGTATCGCCGAAGACCGAGGCAATGCCGTCAATCTTGGTGAAGGCTTCCTGCTCAGAACCCTCCTCTGCCGCCACCAGCAGAATAATCGGGGCTGTGACGCCAATCTCGCGCAACGACGCCAGACAGCGCGGCAACTCGCCTTGATGGCTGAGAGGCGTCACGTGGTCGTAGTTGGCAACCACATTGTAATTCTGCGATTTTCGCCGCCCACCGACATAGGTGGGTATGATATACACCGGATTCACGAAATATACCCCAAATGCGGACTTAAGCTCCGCAGCTGTTCGCGCTTAATTACGAAATGTAAATTATACCACGTGTCCAGAGCGCCAGCGCATTTTGCCGCTTTCCTGAAAAAACTGGGAAACTGGGTTGCTGCTGGCATGAGAGTGCGCCACAGGGTGTAAGCAGGCTTGCTCAGACGCTCAGACGCTCAGACGATGCTCACGGCTTCCTGGCCCAGCAGCTGCACCAGCCCTGAGCGCAGGGCCTCGGAGGTGCAGTTCACTGTGGCGGGCAGCTCGGCGCGGAACTTGCTGTTATCGGTCTGGAGCAAAAACAACACCACCGGGTCGCTGCCCGGAGCACCGTTGAACAGGCGGTTGAGGTCGTCGCTGGTCTGCTGGTTGAAACGCTCGGCAGGAATGCGCAGCTCCAGGGTCTGGCGTTGGCGCTCAGGCGCCGCAGTTGCCAGCGGATTGATCTCGCGGATGATGATCTGCTGCCCACGATCCGACGATTCATAGCGACAGACCACCGAGACAAACAGGTCCTCGCCCGACTCCAGCAAACGGCTGTAGCGGATATAGCTCTTGGAGAAGATCACGGCCTCGATGGAGCCTTCGTGGTCCTCCAAAAAGAAGCGGGCGTAGCGGCCGCCGTTCTTGTCGGTGCGGATCTCCAGGCTGGTGATCATCCCGGCCAGGCGGATGTCCTTCTTCTCCGGCACCTTGACCTGTCCCATGCCTGCTGACTGGCCGTCTTCGCCTTCCTCCTCGCCAGCCGTGGCCGCAAAGACGCCCAGGGAATAATCGCGGTTGGCCGCCATTTGCTCGGTGTAGGGGTCCAGCGGATGGCCGGAGACGTACATCTTCAGGAACTTCTGCTCAAAACGCAGCTTCTCCGCCGCGTCCCATTCCACGCCATCCGGCTGAGGTATCTCCTCGTCCATGCCGGATTCCAGGCCGGCCTCGGCAAACAGGCCGAACAACGACTCCTGACCGTCGGCCTTGTCCTTGTGGCGTTTGGCCGCCGTCTCCATCAGGTTGTCGACTTCCACAAAGCGCCACATCTGGCGCCGGGTATAGCCGGTGGAGTCGAAGGCACCGGTCTTGATCAGCACCTCGACGACCTTGCGGTTGCAGAGCGTATTATCTATCCTGAAGACAAAGTCATGCAGCGAAGTGAAAGGCCCGCCGGCCTCCCGTTCGGCGATGATGCGGTCGGCGGCGGCCTCACCCACGCCGTTGATGCCGGCCAGGCCGAAGCGGATGCCCTCAGCAGTGGGCGTGAACTCACGACCGGAAGAGTTGACGTCCGGCGGCAGGACGTCGATACCACCGGCCTTGCAGGCATTGATATAGAAGGTCAGCTTGTCAGAGCGGCCCACCCAGCTGGAAAGCAGGGCGGCCATGAATTCCTTGGGGTAATAGGTCTTCATCCAGGCCGTCTGCATGACGATGATGGCGTAGGCCGCCGAGTGCGACTTGTTGAAGGCGTATTCGGCGAACTTCTCCACATCGTCCCAGATGGTCTGGGCCAGATCGCGGGAGAAGTCGTTGCGCTCGGCACCGCCCAGCCAGTGCTCCTGCATCGTCTCGTGGCGCCCGTCGGCCCAGTCGAAGACCTTGGTGGTCATCAGCTCGATGTCCTTTTTGGCCATGGCCTTGCGCACGCGGTCGCTCTCGCCGGCGGTAAAGCCGCTCATGCGCATGGAGATGCGCATCACCTGCTCCTGGTAGACGATGGCCCCGTAGGTCTCCTCAAGAATCTCCTTGAGGCGCTCGTCATAGTAGGCCACCCGACGTTTGCCCAGCTTGCGGGCCACGAAGTCCTTGTCGAAGCCGGCGCCTAAGGGCCCCGGACGAAACAGCGCGATGGCGGCCACAATATCTGAGTAGCGGTCGACCCGCATCGAGCGGATCAGCGCCGTCATGCCCGGCGACTCCACCTGAAAGATCCCGGCGGTATCTCCCCGCGCCAGCAACTCGAAGACCTTGGGGTCGTCGAGAGGAATCTTCTCCAGGTCGATCTCGACGCCGTGATTGGTCTGCACATACTCCTGGCAGCGCATCAGCACATTGAGGTTGCGCAGGCCCAGAAAGTCCATCTTCAGCATCCCCAGATCGGCGCAGTTCACCCCGTCGTATTGGGTGAGGATGGACGAGCCGTCCTTGTCCACCTTCACGGGCACGTGGTCCACCAGGGCATCCGGGCAGATGATCACCGCCGAGGCGTGCACGCCGCCGTTGCGGATGGCGCCTTCAATCTCCAGGGCGGCGTCGATGATGCGCTTGGTGTCGGCCTCCTCGCGGTAGGCCCGAATCAAATCAGGGTTGCGATCACGGTCGTTGATGGCCGCGTCCTCATGGATACCCAGGGTGCCGGCCAGGGTGGTGCCGGGTACCGGGGAGACCATCTTGGAGAGCCTCAGCCCCACGCTGACCGGATAATCAAAGACCCGGGCCACATCCTGGATGGACTGCTTGGCCAGGATCGTGGAGTAGGTGATGACATGGGCGACCTTATCCGGCCCATAGATCTCGCGCAGGTGATCGATGACCTTGGCCCGGCCACCCTGGTCGAAGTCGATGTCGATGTCGGGCATCTCGGTGCGCTCCGGTGAGAGGAAGCGCTCGAACAGCAGGTCGTTGGCCAGCGGGTCCAGCGTGGTGATATTCAGGGCATAGCTGATAATCGAGCCGGCTGCAGAGCCACGCCCCGGCCCGACGCCCACGCCATTCTCCTTGGCCCAGCGGGTGAACTCCTGGACCACCAGAAAATAGGCCGGAAAGCCCTTGTCACAGATGATCATCAGTTCATACTCAAAGCGCTGGCGCACCTCCTCGGGCAGCGGGTCGCCATAGAGTCGCTTCAGGCCGGCTTCAGCCTCCTTGCGCAACATGCTCTCATTGCTCTCCCCCTCCGGCAGCGGGATGGTCGGCAGCACGATGCTTTTGTCCAGCGCCAGCTCGCACTTCTCGGCCACCTCCAGGGTGTTGTCACAAGCATCCTGGAGATTGCCCATGGCCTGGCGCATCTCCTCCTCGGTCTTCATGTAGAACTGGTCGTTGGAGAAGCGCATCCGGCCCACTTCTTCGTACTTCTTGCCGGTACCCACGCACAGCAGGATGTCTTGGGTCAGGGCGTCCTGCTGGCGGATGTAATGGAAGTCGTTGGTGGCGATGGTCTTCAGGCCCAACTCCCGGGCCAGGGCGTCCAGCTGGACGTTGAGCTCAGCCTGGCTGATGCTCTTGTCGATCTGGACGCCGCTCTCGGCGAAGTCCACCGATTTGTTCAGCTCATCGGGGGTGATGGTGATGCCCTGGTTCTGCAACTCGATGTAGAAGTCGCCGGGCGCAAAGATGCCGGCAAAGCGCTCCGCCCAGAGCCGGGCGTCGGCCGCCTGCAGGGTCATCAGCTTCTGGGGGATGATGCCGGCGATGCAGGCCGAGGTGGCAATCAGGCCTGTGGCGTACTGCTGCAACCATTCCAGGGTCACCCGGGGTTTGTAGTAGAAGCCTTCCGTGGCGCCGAGCGAGACGATCTTCATCAGGTTCTTGTAGCCGTCCGGGTTCTTGGCCAGTAGTATCAGGTGGTAGATCTCCGGCCAACGCTTGTCCCGCCGAAGCTCGCTGTCCGGCGTGAAGTAGACCTCGCAGCCCAGGATGGGTTTGATGCCGACTTTCGTACAGGCGCTGTAGAACTCCGGGATGCCATACATATAGCCATGGTCGGTCAACGCGATGGCCGGCATCTCCAGCTCCCTGGCGCGCCTGGCCATATCCATGACCTTGGCGGCGCCGTCCAACAGCGAGTATTCGGAATGGTTATGCAAATGTACAAACGCCATCGGCTATCCGACCTCATCGGCAAAACCCGAGCTGTCCAGCGCCTCCAGCACGCTGCGATAGCCGCCCGGTCCGAAGTTCAGGGATTTGGAGACCCGCGCGATGGTGGTCGCTGAAGCACCTGTGGCCTCCTCGATGGCCGCATAGGAGGCGCCCTCGGCCAACAGCCGGGCCAGGTTCAGACGCTGGGCCATCTCATTGACCTCGCGCAGGGTGCAGAGGTCCTCCAGCAGTGCGGCGGCCTGCTCAGGTGTGCCCAATGAAGCCAGGGCCGCGTAGAGCCGCTGTCGGTCGGTCTCCGTTGCCAGTTTAAGCACAGCCATTCTGGCCCCTCTCCACATCGGTCAATCCGTAGGTTATCGCCTCCACCAAAGCGTCCCAGGACGCCTCGATGATGTTCTCACTGACGCCGACTGTGCCCCAGCTGCGCTGGCCGTCGCTGGTCTCGATCAGCACCCGGATGACGGCGCTGGTGCCGGTGCTGGCGTCGAGCACCCGGACCTTGTAGTCCGTCAGCTCCAGGGCCGCAACCTCTGGATAGAAGCGCTCGATGGCCATGCGCAGCGCCTTGTCCAGGGCGTTGACCGGGCCGTTGCCTTCGGCGATGGCCACATGACGCTCACCGCCGACGTGGATCTTCACTGTGGCCTCCGTGCCCACCTGGCCATCGGCCCGCTTGTCGGCGATTACCCGAAACGACTCCAGCTCAAAGCAGCGCCGCTGCCCTTGCGTCTGACTTTCGATCAACAGGGCCAGGGAGGCATCGGCCATCTCGTAGGAATAGCCCTCGGCCTCGCGGCCTTTGACGGTGGCAATCAGGCTCTGCAGCTGTTGGGCGTCACTGAGTTCATAGCCCAGCTCCCGGGCTTTGGCGGCCAGGCCGGTCTTGCCGGCCAGGTCACTGACGACGATATGGGCGCTGTTGCCGACCTCCGCCGGGTCGATGTGCTCGTAGGCGCGCTCCCACTTCTCCACTGCGCTGGAGTGCATCCCGCCCTTATGGGCAAAGGCGCTGCTGCCGGTATAGGGCTGATGGGCGTCCGGGGCGATATTGAAGACCTCGGCAACGTAGAGCGAAAGCGAAGTCAGCTGGCTGAGGTCTATGTTTGGCGGCTGGAATGGCGTTTTCAGTTGCATATTTGCTAGTACTGTTAGCAAATTGGCATTGCCAGCCCGTTCACCATAACCATTGACGGTTCCCTGGATAAGGTCGGCCCCGGCGTAGAGGGCGGCCAGGGTGTTGGCTACCGCGCAGCCGCAATCATCATGAGCGTGGATACCCACGCTGCTCCGGGCGCCGCAGGTCTCCAGGACCTGGCACACGGCACGGGTCGCGTCTTCTATTTCCCAGGGCAGGCTGCCGCCGTTGGTGTCGCAGAGCACCACTGCCTCCGCGCCGGCTTCGGCAGCTGTCCGCACCACCTGCAAGGCTGAGGCTATATCATCTTTGTAACCATCGAAGAAATGCTCAGCGGCAAACAGGACCTGCTTGCCCCGCTTTACCAGATAAGCCACCGACTCCTCCACCATGGCCAGGTTCTCAGCCAGGGAGGTCTCCAGAATGCGCTCGACATGTTGCCGCGCCGCCTTGCCAACCAGGGTAATGGTCGGCACCGGCAGCTCGGCCAGCAGCTGCAGCTGCTCATCGCCGGCGGCCGACAGGCCCTTGCGCCGAGTCATGCCAAAGGCCACCAGGTGTGCGCGGCTGAGTGCCAGGCGCCCGGCGGCACACTCGGCAAACATGGCGGCATCCACCGGATTGGCCGCCGGAAAACCGGCTTCGATGTAGTCTACGCCGAATTGCTCCAGCCGCTGCAGCACGCGCAGCTTATCCTCCAGCGTCAGATGCACGCCGGTGCGCTGCGCGCCATCGCGCAACGTGGTGTCCAGCACTTTGATCTGTCTTGGGCTGCTGTGCCTGCTCTGAGCCATCCGCCTTGTCCAGCCCCGATCTCAGACGCGATCCAGCCAGGCGTCATACTCCGGTACCCGCCCGTTGACGACGTCGAAGAAGCGGGTCTGCAAGGCTGATGTCACCGGCCCGGGAAGCCCGATCTGACGGCCGTCCACCGAGGCCACCGGCGTCAGCTCGGCTGCGGTGCCGGTGAAGAAGACTTCGTCGGCGATATACAGATCAGAGCGCACCAGCGACTGCTCCAGCACCGTATAGCCCATATCGCGGGCGATCTGGATGATTGAGGCGCGGGTCAGCCCGGCCAGAACCCCATCGGCGAGTGGCGGTGTGGCAATCACGCCGTCGCGGACGACGAAGATGTTCTCGCCGGAACCCTCGGCCACCAGGCCACTCTCGGTGAGCAGAATAGCCTCACCGTAGCCGTGATCCAGAGCCTCCATCTTGGCCAGCCCCGAATTGAGGTAGGAAGCCGAGGACTTCACAGCCCCGGGTATGGCGTTGACGCTGCGCTGGCGCCAGGAGCTGATGCCGGCAGCGATGCCCTTCTCCAGAGCCTCAGCGCCCAGATAGGCGCCCCAGGGCCAGACGATGATGGCCACGTCAACCGGTGCCGAGCGCGGATTGACGCCCACGGCTCCATAGCCGCGATAGGCTATCGGCCGCACGTAGCATTCCTTGAGCTCATTGACCCGGATAGTCTCGAAGGTGGCCGCCATCAATTCGTCGACGCTGTAGCCCAGCTCCATGCCGATCATCCGCGCCGAGCGCTCCATGCGCTTTAGATGGTCCCGCAGCCTGAAGACAGCCGAGCCATGGACGGTCTGATAACAGCGGATGCCCTCAAACACCGCCGTGCCATAATGCAGGGCATGGGTCAGGACATGCGTCGTGGCCTCGGCCCAGGCCACCAGCTGGCCGTTCTTCCAGATGTACTTCCCCTCATCTATCTCAGACATCTTATGTTCCCTTTCGCCTTATTGGATTTCGGAGCTTAGAACACTATACACTTTTCGCTGCGTCAGCGGCAGACTCATCCGCCGATGCCGATACCAGGCTGGCCTGCGGACGTCGGGTGCGATAAGCATAAACCAGCAGGCCGATGCCAGCCAGTACCATGGGCGTCGACAACACCATCCCCATCGTCAGCCATCCCGTGGAGAGCAGGTAACCAATCTGCGCATCCGGCTGGCGGACGAACTCCACCGCAATCCTGAAGCAACCGTAAAGCAGCAGGAACAACCCGAAGTAACTGCCCTGCGGCAACGGCGGCTTACGCCGGGCCAGGACATTGAGCACCACCAGCAGCAACAGGCCCTCCAGACAGGCCTCGTAGAGCTGGGTGGGATGGCGCATCACATCTCCCGCCGCGCCGCCGAAGTTCACACCCCAGGGCAAATCGGTGGGAGCGCCCCAGAGCTCGCCATTGATGAAGTTGGCAAACCGAACCAGGAAGATGCCTATCGGCCCGGCCACGGCCAACAGGTCGGCCAGAGTCAGAAACGGCGTCTTGAGGATCCGCGTAGTGATAATGATGGCCACACACATCATGATGAAGCCGCCGTGAAAGGACATCCCGCCTTCGCTGAAGGCCAGGATCTTGTCCGGATGCTCGAAATAATAGCCTTCACCGTAGAACAGGATATAACCCAGCCGACCACCGATGATGATACCCAAAGCACTGGCAATGACGTAGGTCAGCAAATCATCGCTTCTCAACTGCACCTGCCAGCGCCGGGCGGTGCGCACGACGATAATCGCCCCGAGGGCCATGCCGACGATGTAGCCCAGGCCATACCAGCGTACTGTAAACGGCCCCAGGTTGAAGGCCACGGGATCCAACAGCTGGTAAAGCTGATCGAGCATCAGCTTTCCCGATTTTCTCCAGGAGATGTGCTGTCGATGTCGTCGATGGCCTGGTCTACGGTCTGGTTCTGCTCCAGCTGGCGTTTGAAGTACTCGAGCTTGGTTTTGATGTTGCTGGCGGGCCGGATTGGTGGAATCGGAATCGGGCGGCCGTCATCGTATTCATCGACAAACATATATGAGGCATAGCTAATCTGCTTCGGCCCGTACTGCCCATCCTGTGGCAGCTCCGGCTTGCCGGTCCCTGCTGCAGCGTCCTGAGGATCGGCTGTCGGCGCCTGGTGTGCTGGTTGTTGTGAGGAATGCTGCTCCAACTCCCGCCGCATGCTGGCCGACAGGCGCAGCGTGACGCTCAGTGAGCGGCCACAGCGGTCGCAGTCGTAGTGCGCCAGAGCCAGGTTCGGTGCCAACAGGATCAACGCCCGAAACTCCGTAAAGGCAAATTCCCTGACCCCGCAGACCGGACATAGCAAATCAAAGCGCATGACTACCTCCCATGACAGTCTTTCTCGTACAAGAGATAGTGGAAAACCCGTCGTGCCTTCCACAAGTTTTTGTACCTCCACCATCCTAGCACTATGAACCTGTTGGATGCGGGAGATTCTGAAGAATTTCAGATACGCGGAGCATGGCGCAGAAAGAACTCACAGTGCCAGCAAATCTCCTTGATGGCTGCGGCGCGATTCACCACAGGGTCAAACACCAGCGCCGGGTCGGCAGTTACCTTTCGTTGAGGATTATCGCAGAGCGCGAAGTAACAGTCTGCCACACAGATGCCATCATCGCTGGCGATGGCATGGGGGCAGCTCGACCACATCTCTTCGTCGCAGCCGCGCTGCTCCCAACACTTGCTCATCTTACAGGGCCGGAACTACCTTGGTAATCTCGGGGATGCGGTCCTTGAGCACCCGCTCCACACTGTTGGCCAGGGTCAGCTGGCTCATCGGGCAACCCTTGCAGGCGCCTTCCAGCTCTACGGTGACGATGCCTTCGTCGTCCACATCGACCAGCGAGACATCGCCACCGTCGGCCTGCAGGGCTGGCCGGATCAGGTCAAGGACTTCCTGGACCTTGGATTTTTCTACCATCGGTAACCTCTTTCGTCAAAAAACCATTGCTGAACATGATAACCCATAAGCTCTGTGATTTGCAGAAAAATACCACACAGAGAAGTAACAATTGCGGCATCAGGGCTGGATGGGAACTGAACTCTGAGCGGTTGGGGCAGCAGCCAGCCGGCTGCCAATTGGCAATCTCAGGGACAAAAAAATACCCTGTATGTGCACAACGTCCTATCCTTCCACGGACTACACCGCAGTACTTTCGGCGATGCGGAGCTTAACTACCGAGTTCGGAATGGGATCGGGTGGACCCTCCGCTCCATGGTTGCGCACATACAGGGTATTCCCTTATCAAGCAGGCACGCACGCTGACGGCCGAATAGTGGATAGAAACGATCTGCGAACGATAGATTAAGGTGTAGAAGAGCTCGACCGATTAGTAGCGCTCGGCTGAATACATTGCTGCACTTACACCTGCGCCCTATCAACCTCGTAGTCTACAAGGGGTCTTACCAAAAAGAGAACTCATCTTGAGGTTGGCTTCCCGCTTAGATGCTTTCAGCGGTTATCCATTCCAAACGTAGCTAACCAGCGGTGCCATTGGTTGACAACTGGTACACCAGAGGTTTGTCCATCCCGGTCCTCTCGTACTAGGGACAGATCCCCTCAATTCTCTTACGCCCACGGAGGATAGGGACCGAACTGTCTCACGACGTTCTGAACCCAGCTCGCGTACCGCTTTAAATGGCGAACAGCCATACCCTTGGGACCAACTTCAGCCCCAGGATGCGATGAGCCGACATCGAGGTGCCAAACCTTCCCGTCGATGTGGACTCTTGGGGAAGATCAGCCTGTTATCCCCGGAGTACCTTTTATCCGTTGAGCGACGGCCATTCCACTCTGAGCCGCCGGATCACTAGAACCGACTTTCGTCTCTGCTCGACGTGTCTGTCTCGCAGTCAAGCCTGCTTATACTCTTGCGCTCTACGAACGATTGCCAACCGTTCTGAGCAGACCTTACGCGCGCCTCCGTTACATTTTAGGAGGCGACCGCCCCAGTCAAACTACCCACCTGACACGGTCCGCCAGCCGGATAACGGTCTGGCGTTAGACTACCGATACGATGAGGGTGGTATTCCAAGGGTGGCTCCACGCCAACTGGCGTCAACGCTTCAAAGCCTCCCACCTATCCTCTACACATCGAACCAATAGTCAATGTCAAGCTGTAGTAAAGGTTCACGGGGTCTTTCCGTCCTTCCGCGGGTAATTCGCATCTTCACGAATAATACAATTTCACCGGGTCTATGGTTGAGACAGCGCCCAAGTCGTTACGCCATTCGTGCAGGTCGGAACTTACCCGACAAGGAATTTCGCTACCTTAGGACCGTTATAGTTACGGCCGCCGTTTACTGGGGCTTAGTTTCAGAGCTTCGCGTTACCGCTAACCCCTCCACGTAACCTTCCAGCACCGGGCAGGCGTCAGACCCTATACGTCGTCTTACGACTTAGCAGAGTCCTGTGTTTTTGATAAACAGTCGCTTGGGCCGTTTCTCTGCGACCCCGGACAGCTCAGAGAGCGAGTCTCATCACCAGCCAGGGCACTCCTTCTCCCGAAGTTACGGAGTCATTATGCCGAGTTCCTTAACCATAGTTCTCCCGATCGCCTCGGTATGCTCTACCTGCCTACCTGTGTCGGTTTTGGTACGGGCACCGACAAGCCTCCCTAGAGGTTTTTCTAGGAAGCATGGAATCACCGACTTCACTCAATTGCTTCGTCATCAGATCTCAGGCACATGCAGCGCGGATTTGCCTACGCTACGCCCTACATCCTTTCACGGGGACGTCCAGAACCCCGCTCGGCTATCCTTCTCCGTCACCCCTTCGGTAATAACGGCTTGACAGTGGTACAGGAATATCCACCTGTTGTGCATCGACTACGCCTTGCGGCCTCGCCTTAGCTCCCGACTGACCCTGGGGGGATTAGCCTCGCCCAGGAACCCTTAGGCTTACGGCGGTGGAGTTTTTAACTCCACTCTCGTTACTCATGCCAGCATTCTCACTTCTGTAAAGTCCACGGACCATTACCAGCCCGCTTCAACCCAAACAGAAAGCTCCCCTACCACTCGCACATAAGTGCAAGTCCGCTGCTTCGGTACCATGCTTAGCCCCGTGAATTGTCGGCGCATGTCCACTTGACCAGTGAGCTATTACGCACTCTTTAAATGAATGGCTGCTTCTAAGCCAACATCCTGGTTGTCTAGGCAAACGCACATCCTTTGCCACTTAGCATGGATTTAGGGACCTTAGCAGGCGGTCTGGGCTGTTTCCCTCTCGAGTACACAGCTTAGCCCACATACTCTGACTCCCAGTCTCTGGAGTATTGGCATTCGGAGTTTGGTTAATTTCGGTAAGCGGTGAAGCCCCCTAGACCATCCAGTGCTCTACCACCAATACTAAACGACTGAGGCTAGCCCTAAAGCTATTTCGGGGAGAACGAGATATCTCCGGGTTTGATTAGCCTTTCACTCCTATCCACAGGTCATCCCCTCGGTTTTCAACCCAAGTGGGTTCGGCCCTCCACAAGGTCTTACCCTCGCTTCAGCCTGCCCATGGATAGCTCACCCGGCTTCGCGTCTACAGCATGCGACTAAACGCCATCTTAAAGACTCGCTTTCGCTGCGGCTCGTTTCCAAACTTAACCTCGCCACATACCGTAACTCGCTGGCTCATTCTACAAAAGGCACGCCGTCACCCCGGACTTGCGTCCTAAAGGCTCCGACTGCTTGTATGCACACGGTTTCAGGTACTATTTCACTCCCCTCTCGGGGTGCTTTTCACCTTTCCCTCACGGTACTTGTTCACTATCGGTCACAGGAGAGTATTTAGCCTTGGAGGGTGGTCCCCCCAGATTCATACCGGATTTCACGTGTCCGGCATTACTCGGGTGTCATCTACGCAGGCGCCGCAATTTCGTGTACGGGGCTTTAACCCGCTCTGGCCGGCCTTTCCATACCGTTCCACTACCACGACACTTTGTAACTACGTCAAGGAGGTAAAGCTCCAAGAAAAGATGATCCCACAACCCCACATGCAGCAACGCCTTTACGCTTGAACGCATACATGGGTTTAGGCTAGGTCCCGGTTCGCTCGCCGCTACTTCGGGAATCTCGGTTGATTTCTCTTCCTCTGGGTACTTAGATGTTTCAGTTCCCCAGGTTGTCTCTATCCGGCCTATGTGTTCAGCCGGAAGTGGCCGGGCATGACCCCGGTCGAGTTCGCCCATTCGGAAATCTGCGGGTCGAAGACTGTGTGCGTCTCACCGCAGCTTATCGCAGCTTGCCACGTCCTTCATCGGCTTCCTGTGCCAAGGCATCCACCGTGTGCACTTAATATCTTTTACACACACAATTATGCTATTAGCATACCTTGTTTCTATCATTCGCGATCGTTTCATATCTCACTATTCAGCTGTCAACGTGCGCGAAAGCACCATTGCGGTGCTTTCTACAGAGGCTATACGCACTCTGAAAGCTGGATACTGGATGAACTGCCTGGCTTTGTGAGGTTAATAGTGTTTCTAAGGCCGTGAGTAATCTCAAACGGCTCGAACTGTCGGGGCGGACCCCGAATGTTCTCCCTAGAAAGGAGGTGATCCAGCCGCACCTTCCGGTACGGCTACCTTGTTACGACTTCACCCCCCTTACCCTCCACACCTTCGGCGCCTCCCTCCCTTACGGGTTAGGCCAGCGACTTCGGGTGCAGACGACTCGGGTGGTGTGACGGGCGGTGTGTACAAGGCCCGGGAACGTATTCACCGCGGCATGCTGATCCGCGATTACTAGCAACTCCTACTTCATGGAGGCGAATTGCAGCCTCCAATCCGAACTGGGGCCGGCTTTAAGTGATTCGCTTACCCTCGCGGGTTCGCAGCACGTTGTACCGGCCATTGTAGCACGTGTGCAGCCCAGGGCGTAAGGGGCATGATGACTTGACGTCATCCCCACCTTCCTCCGGCTTGACGCCGGCAGTCTCGTACGAGTCCCCAACTAAATGATGGCAACATACGACAGGGGTTGCGCTCGTTGCGGGACTTAACCCAACATCTCACGACACGAGCTGACGACAGCCATGCACCACCTGTGCAGGCTCCTTTCGGCCACGACGTTTCCGCCGCTTCACCTGCATGTCAAGCCCTGGTAAGGTTCTTCGCGTTGCTTCGAATTAAGCCACATGCTCCGCTGCTTGTGCGGGCCCCCGTCAATTCCTTTGAGTTTTAGCCTTGCGGCCGTACTCCCCAGGCGGGGCACTTAATGCGTTAGCTGCGGCACGGAAAGAGTGATCTCCCCACACCTAGTGCCC
>JAISUQ010000016.1 GCA_031272005.1 Coriobacteriales bacterium
CGACATCAGCAACGAAGCCACACCAATTGGCATGCCGTAATCGGCCATGATCAGCGGCAGGATAGAGGGCACCTTGAATTGCATTGCTGCAAAGGCGATGCCGATACAGGTGGTTGCCAGTGCTACCCTGGCCCAGCCGATGTAGCCCCTCTCCGCAGCATCCGTCAAGGCAGCATTCCCAACTCCTGCATATCGTGGGCAACATCCGCCAACCCATAGCGCTCCCAGGTCTCGCGAGTCGGCCAGCCGGTGGCCTGATCCCAACCTCGTGCCTCGTAGTATAAATCCACCAGGTCGTTGAACTCCACTTCGGTAACCGTTTCGCCGTGGCAGTCGGGATAGATGATTGAGGGATAGATGGAATCCACCTCCAGCTGGCGGGTGCGAGCGTGGTTGCGCATGGTGATTGCCCGCATCAGCAGCTTGGAGCGTACAGCGGCCTCCTCCAACTCCTCCTCAGTGATTTCGATGCCGGTGGCGCAGGTGAACATCTCAGCTTCCATACTGGTCCAATAGAGATCAGGGCTTTGCCATTCGCAGGTGGAGACGGAATCCTTGAGCTCAGCCTTGTTCTCATTCATTATAACGTCGTCAACCAGAATCCGGCTGTGACAGGGGTCGTCGCCGATGGCCAGCAAGTCGTTGTAGTCGCCGTGGAAGTGGGCTACGGTCTGGGTGTCGCGGGTCGAGGTCATCTGCATCAGGGTAACAGCCAGCCAGGTGGGTTTGTTGTTGGAGCCCTCATAGCCGCGTCCGGCCCAGTGATAGCTCATGCCCCAGGCGGTCTCCAGGCTCACCGGCAAGTCCAGCTGCAGTCCGGGAACGGCCTGGGAGTAGCGCCCATGATAGATGCTGCGGGAGTACTTCTCATAGCCCAGCTCGCGGGTGGCCCGGGCCATGCCTTCGCCAAACAGCTGACCCCACTTACCACGTCGATAGCAGATCATATCTAAAAAGTAGCGGACAAACACCTCGTTCTCCACATCGACTTCCATGCCAAAGTCCATATCCTCCAGCAGGCCCTCCTTTTTGGCCATGGACAGCCAGGTGAAGTACCAGACGATTACGTCCCATTTGTCGATACCATACTCGTTGCACAGGTGCATCATCACCGAGCCTTTGTGGAAGTCGGGCTTCCAGTAATTGACGATGTCACCCGGCACCTTGGCAAACAGCGCCGGCAGGTGCGGGTCGCTGAGATCCGGTGCGGGCGGCTCGCCAGAGAGCATCTTGCAGGGCGGCAGGGTGTTCTGCTCCGTCTCCCAGGACATGATTGGCAGCCAGGCGCAGTCTTCGGCAAAACCGTAGGCGAAGATGCCGACGCATTTCTCCACCTGATTTACAGTCTCGGAATCGCTGAAGGCCGAGGGCATGTCCATCATCAGACGGCAGCAGTGTTGATTGCAACCGTGGCTGCAGGCTACCTGGCCGCGATACCAGCCGCCCAGTACGGCGATCTGGTTACCGTCCATGCCGTGGACAAACTCGTGGACCACGGGGTTGGGGCGCATCGCCGGGCTGCACATCTGAAGGCGCAGCTCAAACAGCCGTTTGATGTCGGCCGGCACCACCACGCCGCTGCCACGTACGCTGATGGCCTTGAGGTTCTTGGCGCCAAAGACCGCGCCGAAGCCGCTCTTGGCGGCGACGTTGTCGTTGGAAGTGGTGATGGAGGCGTTGCGCATCAGGTTCTCGCCAGCCGGGCCGATGACGATACTCTTGATCTCGCGGCCGTGCATGGCTTCGAGCGTAGCTTGGGTGTCGTGCACCAGCCGGCCCCAGAGCCCTGCGGCGGAGAAGAAGCTGACTTTGTCGTCGTCGATGAAGATGTAAGCAGGCTCAGGCGCAGCGCCCTCCAGGATGAAGCCATCGTAGCCGGCGAATTTGACCTCGGCGCCAAACCAACCGCCGATGCCGCTCCAGGCGTATTGCTCGGGGTAGTTGTTGGCGGCGATGCCGGTAAAGACGCTGCGGCCGCCGGTGGGGATGCCGGTGGCGGTGGTCGGGCCGGTCATGAAGATAATCTTGTTCTCGGGTGTGAGGGCGCCGACCTCTGGCCCCACCTCATCGTAGAAGATGCGGTTGGCCAGCGCCCGCCCGCCGATGTACTTGGGCACATAGCTGGCCGTGGCCACGGTGGAGACGCTGAAGTCGCTGAGGTTGATGCGCAGGATGGTGCCCACATAGCCGTAGCGCAGGCTGTTCTCCAGGCGCTCGACTTTGACTTTGGCTAAGATTTCGGGTGCAGTTGTTGCTGTCTGTGGAGCAGTTACAGTCGCTGGCTTCTCCATCCTACTGCCCTCCATCCGGGGCCTGGGCGACAGCGGGGGAATACTCCGGTACGGGGTTGCTGCTCAGACCGATACAACGTACGGGACAATACTGGATGCAGGCCGGGCCTTCGGCTCGCCAGGCGCAGAGGTCGCACTTTTTGGCGCTGCGCTTGCTGGCGACCTTGCTTTTCACCAGGTTGATGCGCGCCGGCTCAAAGACGCAGGCCTTCATGCAGCGGCCGCAGCCGGTGCAGAACTCCTCAGCGATGCGTACCATGTTGTTGGCATCCAGCGTCATGGCCTGCCCCTGCTCCGGACAGGCCTCGTAGCAGGGGTGGTCGCTGCAGTGCATGCAGGCGGCAACCTCGTGAATCATACTGGAGGTGCCGCGGACTAAGAAGATGCGGTTGTAGCGCGGCCCAACCACCCCGTCATGTGTCAGCGAGCAGGCAATCTCGCAGCTGGTGCAGCCGGCACAGAGTGAGTACTCCTTGGGGTACTGCACGATGTGGGGGCCATAGCTTCTCGCATTCATGATGCCTCCCTAGCTGATGTTGGTGCCGCCATCCACCACCAGAGTCGAGCCGGTGACCCAGGAGGCCTCGTCACTGGCCAGATACAGGCAGGCGTTGGCGATGTCTTCGGGTACGCCCAGTCGGCCGATGATGGCAAAGGTGTCGATAAGTGCCTGATGGTCCACGCCTTGAGGCGTCATGCCGGTCAGCACCGGCCCCGGGCAAACCACATTGACGCGAATCTTGTCGTGAGCGAACTCCTTGGCTACGTCGATGGACAGCTTGTTGATGGCAGCCTTGAAGGCGCCGTAGTAATAAGCGTACAGCTCGGGCTTCATCACCGAGACCGAGGCCACGTTGACTATCGCTCCGCCACCGCTTTGTTGCATGTTAGGGATGACCGCCTGCATCAGCCAGACCGCCGAGCGAAAGTTGGTATTGGCAATCAGCTCGAAGTCTGTGTCGGTGTGCTCCAGGAAGGGTTTATGCACCAGCACGCCGGCAGCATTGACCAGGATGTCCACCCGGCCGAACTCCTGCAGCGCCCTATCCACTACCATGGTAGCTTGCTCGTGCTTGCTGATGTCAGCCTGCACGAAGATAGCCTTATCACCCGCATTCTTTGCCGTCTCAACATCGGCCGGGATGGTCTGACCTTGGGCAGGGCTATCTGGGCTGCTCATGGTGTGGCGAGCTGCAATCTCGGCCAGGGTGTCCCGGCCATGCTGCTCGTTGCGGGTGGTCGCGACCACGATGGCGCCTTCCCGGGCAAAGCGTATAGCTGTAGCTTTGCCGATGCCACTGCCCGCTCCGGTGACGATGGCGATTTTGTTATCCAGTCTTCCCATTATTCAGCCTTTCTCAGATTGTCTGTCTGGTTGTTCTCACTTACAGGTGCCGCTGCTGCCGCTTCCGCCGCCACAGCCGGCCCCGCGGACTCCGTTGCCTCAGGTGCCGCTTCCGCCGCCGAGCCCGCTTGTCTCACCGCTACCGCCTCTGGCCCTGCCGTCGCCAGCTTCTGAACATGCGAGTATCCCGGTATCAGCTTCAAAGAAACGCCGCAGCTGGAGCAAACTTCGCTTCCAGCTGCGTTGCGCGTCTTACAGACCGGGCAGGTCCGCAGGTATACCGGCTTGGGCAGCTTGCCCTTACAACGGCCACAGGCGATGCAGTAATGGCAAGCCACCGGCATATCTCCAATCACGGACCAACATCATCAGGCAAAGGTCACCGGGTGAAGATGGCGATCTTCTGCTTGCCAGCCTTCTTGGCCTTGGCCGCCAGTTCCTCAATCGGGCCGTAGACCATCACGCCGGCCTGGCAGTGGTGCACGCAGGTGGGCAGCTTGCCGATGGCTACGCGCTCGGTGCAGAGGTCGCACAGTGAGGTTGGCAACGGTAGATGCTCGTATTCCCAACGGCCGTTGCTGTTCTGACGCGGGCCGTCCTGGAGGATCTTGATGCCGAAGTCGCCCTTGGGCATGTTGTGCTCCTTCTTGCAGGCCACTTCACAGGCGTGACAACCGCTGCAGTACTCATAGTCGATGAACAGACCATACTCCGCTCTAGCCATGGGTGTACCCCCCTCCACGCGTCACTTGGTAGGTTGGTTGCATCTCCGGCGTGCTGTTCTCCGGCGTTACCGGATAGACTTTGGCGATGCCGCATTTGATGGGTGCGCCGTAGCCGCTGGCGCCGTTCTCGCACATCGGGATGGTGTTGTTGGGGTTGCAGTCAAAGACGCCGAACAGGCTGGGCTCAGCGGCTTCCTTCTCCGGGAACCACCAGCCATGTTCTGTGGAGATGACCCGCGGGTCCAGCGTCTCGTTGTAATGCGCTACCTGGCGAAAACGCCCCAGGTGATTCTCAATCCAGGCCCATTGGCCTTCGGCGATGCCGTATTTAGCCGCCGCTTCGGGGTGAATCTCAAAGCGCGGCAGCGGATGCAGCTCGCGGCTGGTGGTGTCGGCCTGGCGCCACTCGGAGTGGAAGAACTCAAAGGAGCGCTTGCCGGTGGTCAGGATCAGCGGGTACTCCGCAAACATCTCCGGGGTGGAGTAGGGCGAGGTCGGCGGCTCCTCGTAGAAGGGCAGCGGATCGTCCTCCCAGGAGTCGTAGAGGGTGATGAAGAACTCGTATTTACCGGTAGGAGTCCAGAATCCGGGCTCGCCGTCCGGGCGCAGCAAGCCCTTCTTGTATTTGTAGTAGCGGTAGTCGGCGTACTTGATGCCCTTGTAGTCGGTCTCCAGCTCCTCCATGGTAAAAGGCACGTTGCCTTCCTTGAGGCGCCAGTTCATGTAGTCGCGTGACGTCTGTACCCACTCCGGCCAGAATTGCGGCGAGAGACGATGACCCAGATCAATCATGATCTGCTCGTCTTCCTTGGCCTCATAGTAGCTGGAGCATTTGGTCAGCGAGCGTACCGGATCAAACCAGACGCGGATGCAGTCGCGCTCGTTGCTCATGGCGCAGGGCAGCAGCAGATCGGAGCAGGCTACGGCAAAGGGCGTCTTGAACAGGTCGATGTCTACGATGAAGTCGACCTTCTCCATGGCTCGATAGATGCGTGGCGCATCCTGGCCCATGTTGGTAATCGGGTTGGAGGACTGAATCCAGAGCATCCGCACCGGGCGCGGGTTGCCGTTCTCATCCAGCCCGGTCTCAATGGCTTCAAGGATGGTGTCGCTTTGCGAGGAGGCGGTAAAGCCGTATTTCTTGAGTGGATACTTGCTGTTGCCCAGGCGCTTTTCAATCATGCCCTCGGCCAGGTACTCGATGCCGCTGTTGTAGCCAAAGGCCAGGCCGCAGGCTTCGTCGATGAGCACGTTGCCACCGGGGTTGTCGATGTTGCCGGTGACGCCGGCCAGACAGGCGATGGCATGGGCGGTGACGGTGCCGATCTTGGACATATCCACCGCCAGACCCCACTGAATCGTGGAGGGGTGGGCCTTGCCGTAGAAGCGAGCGGCCTCGATGATCAGGTCCTTATCCACCCAGGTAATCTCAGCGACCTTATCCGGCGGATACTGTTGGACGCGCTCCTTGAGATCCTCAAAGCCCCAGGTCCACTCGTCGATGAACTCGTGGTCCACCAAATCTTCGTTGATGATGACATTCAGCATGCCCAGTGCCAGGGCGGCATCGGTGCCAGGGCGCAGCCTCAGCCAGTACTTGGATTTGGCGCCGATCCAGGTCAGCATGGGGTCGATGGTGATCAGCTCGCTGCCGCGTTTCATGGCCTCCACAATCCAGTGACCCAAAAAGGCGTCGGCGTTGTTGATTACCGGGTTGGTGCCCCAGATGACGATGCATTCCGGCGGCACCCAGTCCTCATCGGCCTCGTAGCGGTTCGGGCGGAACTGGCTCATGTCGGCCACCCATTGGTTGCCCATGACCACGTAGCACAGGGCGGTGCGCGGCAGCATGCAGCTGTCGCCACTCAAGAAGCACAGGGTGAGGTCGGGGCCGCCGAAGTTGGCGTACTGGTTGTGGGCGATGACCTGGGAGACGTTACGGCCGGTGCCAATCATCGAGATAATCGATTCCGGGCCGCTCTCCTGCTGGAATTGGCGGACGTTTTTCTCGATAATCTCATAGGCTTCATCCCAGCTGACGCGCTCCCATTTGTCCTCGCCGCGCTCACCGACGCGCTTCAGGGGGTACTTCAGGCGGTCTTCGTGGTTGACCAGCTCGGGCAGTTCCAGGCAGCGCATGCACAGTCGTCCCTGCGAATAGGGACTGTTGGGGTCGCCTTCGACCTTGATTAGCTTGCCGTCCGAATCGTGGTAGAAGATGATCTGACAGCCTTCGTGGCAGCCCGGCCCCGACCACATCGTGGTGCGCGTGGCTGTGAGGTCACCCTCCTGCCAGTGGAGCTGCTCAGGATACAGCTCCAGGTTGTACTCGTTGTTATACTCCATAACCTACTCCCTTCTTTTCTCTCTTGATGTCGCAGTTATACCAGGGCTTCACTCTGCACTGGGTGCGGCGTCGGCACTGACGCCGGCAGCTGCAGCCGCGGCGTGGTCGTCCGCAATCTTGGCGGCTACGCTGGTACGCACGTTGGGGAAAAGGAACAGCGAGGCGGCCACCAGCAGGCAGACCACCAACACGCCCACAAAGATAGCTTGATAGTAGGGCAGCCCGCCCGTGGGGTCCACCGCCATGGCGATGGGGGAAAGCACGTAGGAAGCCAGGGCAAAGAAGCCGACGTTCTGGAAGGTCGACTGCACGCCACCCACGGCACCAAGGTGCTCCTGCTTGACCGAAGGCAGCAGCGCCGGCAGCATCTTGGTGATGGCCATAATCGGGCCAAAGAAGACCGGCAGGATGATGTAGATAATCCAGGTCGGCAGACCAAAGGGCAAGAAGTAGGGCAGGCAGAAGAGAATGCCGGTAGCCACCATGCAGAAGATTACCGGCCCACGCAGGCGGCTGAACATCGCGATTACCGCCGGCAGGGCAATCGAGCAGATGCAGCCGATGACGGTGTTGACGGTCGAGATGCTGCCCGCCTCCAGAATTGCCGCCGGATCACCGCCACCCAAAGCCGACATCGCGGCCACGCAGTACTGGCCATTGACGTTGGTCATGCCAAAGAACAGCATGGCAAAGATTGAGATACCCCAGACATCCTTGTTCTTCAAGACGATGCCCAGATACTCGGAGATGTTCTCCTGAATCTGAGTGTCGCCATCCGGATGGCGGCGGTACAACACCAGCCAGGCCACGATACCCACGGCAATCAGCCCGGCGCTCAAGAACCAGGCATCGGTGAGCACGGTCACCCGGCTGCCGTAGAACAGTGCCAGCGCTGCTCCACCGCTCAGACCGGCAACGTAGATACCCATGGCCACCGAGTTGGACTTGCCCGGAAACCAGGTGCGGACGATCTTGGCCGAGTTGGCATTGAGGGCCGCCGTGGCGATACCCATGATGAAGCTGGAGATGAACAGCTGCAGATAGCTGGTGCCAGAAAACGCCCGCCAGATGGCGCCAATCAGGGCGAAGGCAAAACCGACCACAATCACCTTGTTGAAGCCATAGCGGTCGGCCAGCACGCCGGAGAGGATACCGAACAGAATGCCAGACAGATAGGGGATGGACATGACCATGGAGAATTGCATCGGATTGATGCCGTAGTTCATGAAGACCAATGCGGCGGCGCCGCCGGGAACAATGAACGAGAACTGCAAGGCGACGAGAATTATCGTCAACCCCGTCAGTACCGCCCAGCGCCTTGGATACAGCTTTTCCTCTTTCATGCAGACCTCCTTTGTTGGGTTCGAAGCCTGATATAGCAATCCCCACAGGCTTCTACGGTTTGGCCCGGGCCAGCAAAGTCGGTCTCCACTCCCTGGTTTTCAGGTAGATTGCAGTCATCGAACTACCTGAGCACACGCTGGCATCGGGCACTTACTGAACTGTGCCGCCATTATGCACGCAAACGCTGGCCGGCAATATCCTTGAATTAGGCGTACTGCTGCAATTATGGCGCCTGAAACGGATTTGTTGCGGGCTCTCATACTTGCTGTATGAGGGTTGAAGGTGGTTCTTCTGGCCTTCCCTGGCTTCCCCGGTGGCTTCCCCAGTGGCTACCGGCTACCCCGGTGGTTTCTCCGGGCACGCCAGACGACAACTTGCTATACTTGACAGTCACCTTCACTTGCGGGAAGGAGGGATGATGGCCCGAAGTCAGACACCGCGTGCTGAGCAGGTTGGCGGGCATGATGCGTCTTTTGTTGTGTCGACCGTCAATGCGCCTGTCATCGGCGAGGACATTCAACCCGACTTGGATGCTGACCAGCCAGATGAGCGGCTCAGCAGCTTTGCGGTAACAGCCAATATCGGCAACTCCTTTCAGCCAGCCGAGAGCCTGGCACTGCGCATTCTGATGTTGTTTTTAGGTCTGACGCTGGGGCTGCTGGCGGTCTTTGTGCTGTTCTCCAAAACCGAACTGTCACAGCTCAGTGTCAGCTTTGTTGGTTCTGTTGGTATCCCGGCCTTGGCCCTGGTGCTGGCAATTGCGGCAGCAGCATTCTTCTGCCTGCGGGTCTTTGCCGACCAGTTGCGCAACAACGCCGGCATGCTGGGCATCAAGCTCACGGCTTTACTTGCCGTTGGCGGGTCGGTCTGGTTGCTCGCTACCCCGCAATGGGCCATCGGGGCAATCCTTATCGGCGTTGGCCTGGCCGCGCTGGTCTTTATCGTGTTGCCGCCGCTTTGCGTGCTGGGACACAAGGCCATCATCGCCGTGCTTTCGGTAGCCTTTATCCTGGCGGCCATCCTCAACGCCATGATGGACATCATGCCCACGGCCGCTTTTGTTGGCCCTTTGGTGGTGACTGTCTGCATGGTCATCCTCTCGGCCATCTACATTCCCTTTCGCGATCCGCTGATGGGTTATTTGCTGACTATCTCCAATGCCTGTTCGGCCAGGCGTGCTGTCAACGCCTTGGTGGGGCGGTGGTCGTATTCCTGCATCGGCATGAATCTCGGGTTTATCCTGGGGTTGTTTTTATACAGTGGGCGGCTGGGCTTTCTAAGCCTGGATGTCATCGCCTCCTCGGTGGCGATTGCCGGCATCCTGGCCGGGTTATTGATGCTGGCTTTACGCAGCATCTTTGTCTTCAAGGCCGAAAACCTGCTGATTGAATACACGGCGTTCACCAGCGTAGTGGGGCTGTTTGCGCTGCTGGTATTGGATGGCATTTGGATGCTGGCGGGCATCGTTTTGCTTTTGACCCTGCTGTTTGCCCACCTGATCACCATCATCAGCGTCTTCAGCGAAGTCACGCGCTTTGAGCAGCTGTCGCCCTTCTGGTATTTTGGGGACTTCGGTTTCATCTGCGCCGGCTCTACCGTGGGCCTGCTGGTGGCCTGGGGCAGCTCTCTGGCGAGCGCTGATGCAAATATATTAATAGGATATGCTATCATAATCGGTGCTACCTGCTTCATGCAGGTCTTCATCGCCAAGGGCTTCTACCCCCAGCCGAAGTTCGAAACCGAAGCGGCTTCAACTGCCCAGGATACTGCAGGCGCTCCTGGCACTTCCGCAACCAACGTCTATGATCTGTCGACTGTCAGCCTGGAAGACCGGTTGGCCATGCAAGGCGAAAGCCTCAGCGGACGCAGCTTCGTGCGCTGGCGCCAACGCGTGGAGAACCTCTGCGCCAACTACCGCCTCTCGCCGCGCCAGACCGAAGTCTTCATCCTGCTGGCCAAGGGCCGGGATGCCACTTTCATCGCCAATCACTTCTCCATCTCCCTGACCACAGCCAAGACCCACATCTACAACATCTACAGCAAAATGGACATCCACTCCCAACAAGCTCTGCTGGACCTGGTGGACAGTCAACCCTGCAAGGATTGATTATCACTGGTGGGTATTACTGAGGGAGCGCGGGATTATTCCAGCAAGGCAATCCATGCAAGGGCGCAATGCTCTTGACGGCAGTCCGATGAAGTATATACAATTGTATAAACTTAGAAAGGAGTTTGTGATGCAGGATCAGGCAGTGCTGAGCAAATGGGGCAATGGGCAAGGCATCAGGATTTCCAAGGCCATCTGTCGACAGTTGGGTATAGCGGTCGGCGATGTTGCAGTACTTGACGTGACCGATGACAATACTCTGAACGTCTGCTTCGACGTACCGCGCTATTCCCGGCGCAGAGTGGCCAGAATAACAGAGTTCATGCCCAAAGGCGGTGCCATCGTCCCATCGGCTGAGCCTTTTGGGGAGGATGTCGGAGCAGAGGTCGTGTTATGAGTGGCCTTTATTGTCAGGGAGATTTGATTGAAGCAGATTTCAGCTCGTCAAGCGGGCACGAACCAGCAAAAAGGCGCCCGGCACTTGTCGTCAGCGTCGATGAATTCAACAATCTCATCTCCAGCCTTACCGTGGTTTGTCCGATTACCTCTGTGGACACAGGGCACACGATGCACATAGCTATTCCAGCCCACAACGCAGTTGGTGGCTATATTTGTGTGGAGCAGCTTCGAGCAGTCGACCTCAAGACCAGAAAAGCCGAGAGTTTGGACGGCTCATTGGACGCCGATACCATGGCGCTGGTGCTGGAGACGATTGGGGCAATATTTGGAATATGAGCACCCCGAAGCAGCTGCTCAGCTTTTACCCTCGATGATGTCCAGCAGCTCCTGTTTGTCGTGGATGTTCATCTTCTGGTAGATGTGGCGCAGATGCGTGGTCACGGTGCCGCGGGAGAGGAACAGATCCTCCTGGATGCGGGGCGTGGAGCGGCCTTTGGCGAAGAGGACCATGATCTCGGTCTCCTTGGGCGACAGCTCATATTCGGCGGCAATCTCCCGGCAGCGGGTTTGGAAGGGCCGGGGGCGCTGGTTGGTAGCTGAGAGGTCCTCCTCCCGGCCCTCTTCGCCGGCCTGCGACAGTTCGATGAGGTCATTCTCGTTGAAGACAAACATATAGGAGAACAGCACCATCGTCGTGGCCAGCAGAGCCAGCAGGCTCAGCGCCTGCGGTGTAAAAGGCCCCATGGCCTCAATCAGGCTGCCAACGATAGCGCCAATGATGAAGCCCAGAGTAACCATGCCCCAACCCATGCCGAACACTGCTGTGGAGGAGAGGCGGAAGTTGCGCGCTGCTTCGGCGAGCAGAATCCAGATCAGCAGGTTGAAGGTATTGTAGCCAGCCAGAGCTACAACATTGGCCAGGGTGGTGTTGTTGTCTATCACCGGCAGCAGCATGTAAAAGAAGGCCATTATCAGCAGTACGGGCCGATACATATAGCCGTAGTTGATTTTGCGGGCGAAGATGGCGCTG
>JAISUQ010000024.1 GCA_031272005.1 Coriobacteriales bacterium
ACCTCGATGGCGTTATTCTCCGGAGCCTGGGTTCCGTTGCTGACGGTACTCTGCGTCTTTGGCGCATTGACCATCCTGGGCTGCATCTGGGGCCTGCTCAGAGCCAGGATGACTGCGTAGGGGCGGGTTGGGGCGGGTTTCAAACCCGCCCTCCTGAAAAATACCAATAACCTCTTGCCAAGCGTAACAATGTTATGTTATGCTGCGTAACATAACATTGTTACGACAAGTGCAAGGAGGTTGAAAATGGCTATCTCAAACGGCGAACCAGCGGTGGAATTCGTAACGGAGGACAGCGCTTCTCCGCCACCTGACCCCACGTTAATCTCCAAAAAGGAGCTGCTGGCCCAGACCGGCATCTCCTACGGCCAGCTCTATCGCTGGAAGCGCGACGGACTGCTGCCGGAGGAGTGGTTCATCAAGCGCTCCTCATTCACCGGGCAGGAGACCTTTTTACCCCGCGAGCAGGTACTATCCCGAGTCAAGACCATCCTCGACCTCAAGGACAGCCATTCGCTGGAGCAGCTGGCGGCGCTGTTCAAGCCCTCCGAGGAGGTGCGCTATCCCATCGACTACCTGCTCAGCTTGCCAGGAGCCAACAAAGCGCTGCTGGCGGGTCTGGAGGCCGGCCCGAATGACGATGGCGGGCAGGAAGGTGAGAGCGGTCAGCGCCCCGGCCTGGCTCTGAGCTTTGGCGAGGCGGTGTTCGTACTGGCTTTGGGTGGGCATGTGGGTCGCGAAGGCCTGGAATTGGCAACAGCTGTGGATTTGACCCGGGCCGCACTGCCGGCAGCCCGGCTCTGGGGTGGCGAGAGCATGGGTTGCGCGCTGATTGCCGCAGGTGACGCGCATCATATCATCTACTATCAGGCCACCACACCGCCGTTGTTGGACAGCGGCGCCCGCCTGATTGCCATGCTCGACCTGCCTCGGGCAGCAGAAACCATCCGTATGAACTCCAGCGAATTCGCAGAGAGGGGATAACCATGAGCGCGACAAACAACAACGGTAACACCTATAACGCCCTCGTCAACAACCTGGATGGTGTGGGCACCATCGCCGGCGGCTACTTCGCCAATCCGGTCAAGGTCCAGGGTGTCTACACCATCACCAGTGCCGTGGAATGCGCCGGCATGTCCGTCTCCGGTGTGGTGACCTGCGAGGGCGACCTGACCTCGCAGCTGTTCAAATGCAGCGGTGTGACCACCATCAACGGCAATCTCAAGGCCACAGACATCAACGTCTCCGGCGTGGTCAGCGTCGGCGGCAACAAGATTGAGGCCGACAGCATCCATTGCGACGGTGTGCTCCGAGTCAAAGGTCAGGTCTCGGCGGATAAGGTCGATGCCGAGGGCTTTATCCACGCTGAGGAGATAGTCGGCGACACCATCACCATCCAGTCCTACCGCAAGTCCTTCTTCTTCGAGTTGTTCATGAAGATTCGTGAGGCCTTCACCAACAGCGACTTCTCCGAGGTAGCCCTGATCGAGGCCACTACCGTCAGCCTGCGCGGTGTCAACGCCCACCAGGTCAACGGCCACAACATCAACATCGGCCCCAAATGCAAGATAGACGCCATCGACTGCGACGGCACCCTGAGCATCGACCCCACCTCCGAGGTGAGTCAAATCACCGGCAGTTATAAGCGAATCTGAAATACCGCTGCCCGTCATTGCCGGGCTTGTTCCGGCAATCCAGCGGTGAAGCCGCAAGATTATCAGTACAGATCCTGCAACTGGTAGCTGTTGATGGCCCAGACCTTGACGTTGACTTCGATGATTGCCGAGTGGCAGTAGTCGCAGGATTTGTTGCCGAGGTTGGTGATGGCCGCGCCGCACTGTGGGCAGGTCACGGCGATGGCGTTTTCCAGGGTTATCTCGGAGACCTTCTCCAAATCCTGGATGTATTGGATCTGGGTGGTGCAGCGGGTCTGGATGAGGCGCTGGCGGTCGCCTTGGAGCAGCTGGCCGTCGGCGCTTTGCAGGTAGTGGCGAAACGCCAGGGCGCTTTGCAGGGTGACCACGCAGCGCCCATCGCGACGGTCGTAGCCTTTGAGCACCGTGTCGTGGATGCGGGCGTCGTCGAAGAACTCCCGGCGGCCGGCCATGATATTGTCGTCGATTTGCGCCTGCACACGGTCGCGCAGATCCTGGGAGGCGTTGACGATGCGCCGCACATCGCCGGCTTCAATGGCGTTGAAGACGGAGAGAATCATGTTCTCGGACTTGGTGATGAATTCAGCGAGATTGAACTGGGGGAAGTCCCTGGAGATTTGCGGCACATAGATGCGCTCAGCGCCGGCCAGGGAACGTGGCAGCTCGGCAGTGGCCACGCTGGACTGAAAGGCATTGCCCAAAAGCCCACGCAGACTCAGCAGCACAGCGGCATTGGGGATGTAGCTGCGGATCTTCTGACGGATATACAACACCGTCAATCCAGCGGCTACCAACACGCCGGCGAAAACCGCCAAGGGTATCAAAATGACTTCCATCCCACCTCCGCACTCAACTGTTACTTCTGACATTTTACGCTATCTTCAAGGCATAATCAGTCGATGTACATGTCCGAATTTGGCTAGTTTATGGTTGGATGGCGGGGTACAATGACGTTCATGGACGATATGCTGAACAACCACGAGCAATGCTACCGGGCGCTGGCTGCCCATGATGCCCGCTTCGATGGGCGCATCTTCGTGGGCTGTAAGACTACCCGCATCTATTGCCGGCCAATCTGCCGGGTGCGCCTGCCCAGGCCGGAGAATGTCGACTTCTATCCGTCGGCGGCAGCTGCGGAGGCGGCCGGGTTTCGCCCCTGCCTGAAATGTCGCCCGGAGCTGGCTCCCGGCTCAGCTGTGATGGATGCAGCAGGGCAACTGGCTCACCGGGCCGCGCTGCTGATGGAAGCCGACCCGCTGGATTGCAGTCTGGAGGAGGTAGCTGCCCAGTTGGGCATCACCGCACGCCACCTGCGGCGGGTCTTCGAGCAGGAATATGGCACCTCTCCGCAGCAGTTTTTGCAGACCCGCCGCCTGTTGTTGGCCAAGAACCTGCTCACCGATACCAAGCTGCCGGTGACGGAGGTGGCTTACGCTGCCGGCTTCGGCAGTATCCGCCGCTTCAACGACAGCTTCAAGTCGCACTATCGCTTATCTCCCAGCCGTTTTCGCAAAGATGGGCTGCGCTCGCAAGCCGGGTTGCCACAGGTGCCCGGTGGGGGAAAAGCGAACAGGGGAGAGGCCAGCGACACCATCACTTTGCTGCTCGGTTATCGCCCGCCGCTGGATTTTGCCGGCATCCTGGGATTTCTGGCCGCTCGGACCATCGACGGAGTGGAGAGCGTTTGCGCAGACAGCTACCTGCGAGCGGTGCGGTTGCAGCGCGATGGCCAGGTGTTCAGCGGCTGGTTGGCAGTGCGGCCAGCCGCCAGGCGCGATGCTTTGGCCGTCAGTGTGTCCACCAGTCTGTTGCCGGTGCTGTCTGCGGTGTTGGCGCGGCTGAGGTGCCTGTTCGATCTGGACTGCCAACCCGACCTCATCCACGAGCATCTGAGCAGCATGGATAACCTGCGCCCGGCGGCAGGCGAGCCTGGTGCCAGCATCAACATCCTGGGTGTGCGGGTGCCGGGTTGTTTCGACGCCTTTGAGATGGCCACCCGGGCTATCCTTGGTCAACAGGTGACCGTGAAAGCCGCCCGCACTCTGGCCAACCGGATGGCCGTCGAGCTGGGTGAGCCTTTGCGAACACCCTTTGCCGAGTTGACCCGCACCTTCCCCAGCGCCGAATGCATCGCCGCCCTGCCCGAGCCAGTGGCTGACATCCTGGGGCCATTGGGTGTCACCGGTACCCGGGCTCGCGCTATCCGGGCCCTGGCTGAGGCTCTGACCAGCGGGTATATCGAGCTTTCGCCCGCCGCCGACGCGCCACAGAGCATGCAACGCCTGCTGGAGCTACCCGGATTCGGCCCCTGGACGGTGCAATATGTGGCGATGCGCGCCCTGCATTGGCCCGACGCCTTCCCGCACGGCGACTATGGTGTCAAGCTGGCTTTGAAGCGTTTGCTGGGCAGCGCGGAGCATCCACCACCTAAACAGATTCTGGCGCTGGCCGAAGACTGGCGCCCCTGGCGCTCTTATGCCACCATGAATCTCTGGAAGTCCTTGTCGTCTGGCGAATAGGAAGGAGTCAAATTGGCTATCATTAAAGCACACTATCCATCTCCTTTGGGAGAAATCCTCGGCGCTGCCGAGGACGGCAAGCTGGTGGGGCTGTGGTTTCGCGATGAACACCGCTTCATACCTGCCGAAAGCGACGATTGGCCGCTGACACCTGGTGATGCGCTACTCCAACGTTTGGGAAAGTGGCTGGCGGCTTATTTTGCCGGAGAGAATCCTGCCATCGACTTTCCCTTGGAGCCACGCGGCAGCGACTTTCGCCAAGCCGTTTGGCGCTATCTGCGCGAAATCGCCTACGGCGACACCACCACCTACGGTACTATCGCCAAACAGATTGCGGCCGAGCAGCAGCGCTCGCGTCCGCCGGCCGCTCAGGCTGTTGGCGGTGCGGTGGGTCACAACCCCATCAGCATCGTCATCCCCTGTCATCGCGTCGTCGGCGCCGGCGGCAACCTGACCGGCTACGGCGGCGGCCTCTGGCGCAAGACCGCCCTGCTCCAGCTGGAAGGCGTCTTGCCTGCTGAATGAGTGC
>JAISUQ010000025.1 GCA_031272005.1 Coriobacteriales bacterium
CAATACTACCTTGCTCCACGCTGAAACGGCCCATCACGGGCCGTTTCTTTTGTGAAATGCTATTTATGCCGCCTCACCAGCAGTTATGTCATATTTCTTTCCACAGAAACTACCGAAGAACCCCTTTTTGTACCCTTTTTGAGGGTTTCGGGTGGCTCAGTGAATCAGAGCAAGACGGCATACAAGCCTCTGACCTGCTGATGTACTGGTCGGGGTGACTGGATTTGAACCAGCGACCCTCTGCTCCCAAAGCAGATGCGCTACCAAGCTGCGCTACACCCCGACTTGCGCGAGAAGCGAGGTCTCATTATAACGTTTATTGGGGCTTTGTGCAGTTAATCCGCAAGCCTATTTGCGCGTAAAGCGCGTTGTAGTCGCTGGTCGCCTGGGCGATCAGGCCGTCTGCCTTGCCGCACCGCGGTGCGCTGAGGGGGCAGAGCTTGTGGCAGATCGTGCAGGTAAATCCTGCCAGATACTCGTCGAGGGTCGGCGTGCCGCCGGAGATCTCCGGACTCTGCTGGCTGGGGGCGGTGCTGTTGTCCGGCACGGTGCTGCTGTCTGGAGCGGCGGCTGATGACGACCCGGATGCCGCGTTGGAGCTGCGGTATCCCTTGCCCTTGGAGCCGCGGCCGTAGCCGCCAGACTGGCTGTCGCCGGCCTGCGGTGTGGCGGCGCTACCAGCAGCACCACTGCCCGAAGCTTCCCCCTCCGCCACAGCGCTGCTTGACACGTTGTTTGCGCTGGCGCTTGTAGCAGGGGAGATGTTGGCATAAAGGGGGAAGAGGGCGGCCACTAGCTCCGGTTTTGCGGAGAATACCATGCCAAAGGTGCTCATCGCCACAATTGCGCAGACGGATACTACGGCAAACGCCTGGCGGACAACTACCAGGCGCCCTGGAGTCAGCGCCCGCTTGAATACAGCCGTGATGTAGCGCCAATGCATGACGACATGGATCAGGACGACAATACCGCAGGCATAGGACGCCCATTTATGCAACGCGTAAACTAAGTCCGTGTGCACGGGGATCAGGTTTGGCGCGACAATGGCACAATACTAACATCTTGACCTGATATACCGTCCGACTTGCGACCACAGCTCGGCAAACTCCGGCCTGGCCTGCTGCGCGCGGTTGGCGGGGCTGGTTGACGGCAGATACGCCGCCTGCATGCCGGCTTCCTGCGCGGCCAGCTCATTGAACAGCCTGGTCGCCGTGCGGCCAGTGGTGAATATCGCGCCGATACGCGAGTTTTCAATAATCGGCTTGAAGCGGTTGGCCACCGGATTGGTAATGCTGGCGTCCGCCGCGCCTTCGATGTCACAGGAGTGCAGCACGTCCCATAAGGCGACGTGGTTCTCCAGCAAAAAGGCGGTCTTATCGGCTTTGGTGGCGCCAGGGGGCAGCGGCTCTGCGCCCAGCGAGCGTGCCAGCACGCTCCAAAAGCAGTTCTGCGGATGCCCAAAGTAGAACCCTTCCTGCCGTGAGCGCGGAGAGGGGAAGGTGCCCAGCAGCAGCACCTGCGAATGCCCGTCGTAGACCGGCGGCCAGGGATGTTCCCAATGTGCCATGGTCATATCTCAGGACGCAGCATAGTCGCAGTTCTGGCATTTTCGGGCGGCTTTATCGCTGGCTCCTTTGTGAAAGCCGCTGGACCATTTGCAGATTACTTGCAGGATGGGAACAACCGATGCGCCCTTCTCGGTCAAAGCGTATTCAACACGCGGCGGGATCTCGTCGTATTGCTGGCGGCCGACTATGCCATCGCTGATCAGCTGCTTCAGGGCGGCGGATAATACCGGGTCGGTGATGTCGGTCATCTCTGCACGGATCTCGCTGTACCTTGGCGTTGAGCCGTCGGCCAACACGCAGATGATGCGCGACTTCCATTTGCCGCCAAAAACATCCAGACCATATTCCAAAGGGCAGCGGATTTCTTTTTCCAGCTTCGCCTTGTACGCCACAATGACCCCATTCGGTTTTACGCGCTCTACTCAACTATGTTTTAGCAAGTTGCTGAACAAATTATAAGTCACTTATTGAGCCCCATTGTTCAACAACAGCACCCCCAAATCAGGTTCGCCCGGCCATAGGAAGTTGACAGATAGAGCCGTCCCCGCTTCTGGGGATGGGCTATTTCAGGGACATTCGGGGGCTTGACGGGTGGGCGTGTTGGGTGCACAATAACGAACACATGTTCGGTGTGATGACGTTGACGTGGTGGCGCGGCGATTCGTCGGAGGCGCTGGAGGCGTCTGGTGGTTCAGGGTATTCAAAGGAGACAGAAGCGCTATGTGGAGGTCATCTCCCGCACCGGCACGGACGGGCGGGTGCTGCCGCTGGCCGTGGTCTGGGAGGATGGCCGCACCTTTGCCGTCGACCGCGTCGTCGACATGCGTCGCGCCGCCTCGCTGAAGGTCGGCGGTACCGGCGTGCGCTACATCTGCGAGATAATGGGGACGCGCACCTTTCTCTACTACGAAGACCCCTTATGGTTTGTGGAGGAGAAGGTGCCGCCGGAGGAGCCACTGGTAATTGGCGGCTGAACCAGCGGCCGGAGCCACTGCCGCCCTCGCCGGAGCTGAATTGGCGGCTGAACTGGCGGTTTAGCAGGCGGTCGGGCCAGCGTTGGATTGGAGGCTTGGAATGTGCGGACGCTATGTGATTTATACAGCGGATGACCTCTCGGCGATGCGCGACATCGTGGCCGAGGCCGAGCGGCGGGCGCAGGAAAAGGAGCCCGGCTGCAGCGTCAAGACCGGCGAGATCTTTCCCACCGATGTGGTTCCGGTGCAGATTGCCGCTGCGGCCACCGACACCGCCGTTGCCGTGAGCCAGGCTTTGGCCCCAACCCCAACCCCAACCCCAATCCCAGCTCCGGGCGCTGCTGCGGCCTCACCGCTGGCCATCGCACAATCCCAGCTTGAAGCCTGGCCGATGAGCTGGGGGTTTCCTGGCTTCAAGGGCAAGGGCGTGATTTTCAACGCCCGCATCGAGCAAGCCCTGGAGAAGCCCTTCTGGCGCGAAAGCCTGCTGCAGCGGCGCTGCGTGGTGCCCACCAGCGGCTTCTACGAGTGGCAGCATGGCGGCCCGGATGACAAACGCCGCTACCACTTCACCCTGCCAGGTGAGCCTGTCCTCTATCTGGCCGGCATCTACAAGGCCTTCGACGACGAGCATCAGCCCACTCATCACCGATGTCCGCGTCAGCGTTTCTCCATCCTGACAACCGCTCCCAATGCTTCTGTGCGCGACATCCATAATCGGATGCCGGTGGTACTGCGCGGTCACGAACTGGAGGAATGGCTGCAAGGTGACCCACTGGCCTTCGCCGACCGTAGCGCCGTTTTACTGGAGAGGGCATGAGCGCTTTTTGGCATCCGCCCAACCCCGGAGGCTCACCAAAACCTGAAAGCCTGCCCGGCCCCGGAGGCCTGTCCGGCCTCGGAGCCTCGCCCGGCCCCGGAGGCCCGCTCGGCCCCGGAGGCCTGCCCGGCCCCGGAGCCTCGCTCGCCCCGCGGAGTTTATCCAGACCAAAGGGCCCGCTCAACCGCCAGATCCTCCATGTCGATATGAACTGCTTCTATGCGGCGGTGGAGCTGCTGCACCGCCCGGAGCTCAGAGGCCGGCCGGTGGTGGTCGGTGGTCATGAAGAGATGCGCCACGGTATTGTGCTGGCCAAGAACCTGATCGCCAAGCGCTTCGGTATCCAGACCGGCATGAGCCTGGTGGAGGCTCGCCAGCAGTGTCCCGAGCTGGTGACCATTCCGCCGGACTATCACCTCTACATGGAGTTCTCCCGTCTGGCCCGGGCCATCTACTACGACTATACCGACCTGGTGGAGCCCTTCGGCCCGGATGAGGCCTGGCTGGATGTCACCGGCAGCGTGCATCTGTGGGGCAACGACTCCCGGCTGATTGCCGAAGAGATCTCTGAGCGGGTCAAGGCCGAGTTGGGCGTGTCGGTCTCCGTGGGTCTGAGCTGGAACAAGATCTTCGCCAAGTTTGGCAGCGACTACCGCAAGCCCGATGCCGTGACCATCATCACGCCGGAGAACTACCGCCAGATTGTCTGGACGGCGCCGGTGGGCGAGCTGCTCTATGTAGGCCGGGCCACCCGCAACAAGCTGGCGGCCTCGGCCATCCACACCATCGGCGAGCTGGCCTGCGAGGACGAGCGGCTGTTGCGCAACAAGTTCGGCAAGATTGGCCCGATGCTGCAGCTGTTTGCCCAGGGTGGCGACATCACCCCGGTCAAGGTGTTGGATCCGCAAAGCTCCACGGTGGATTACGAGATCAAGTCCATCGGCAACGGCCTGACCGCCCCGCACGACATCGTCGACGAGCGCGACGGCCGGCTGCTGGTCTCCCTGCTCAGCGAGTCGGTGGCTCAACGCCTGCGCGAGCAGCGGCTCAAGGCCCGCACCATCTGCATCACCGTGCGCGACAGCGCCGACCTCTCCTGTTACAGCCGCCAGGCGCCGCTGCCTCAGGCCACCAACATCACCCGTGAGATCAACGCTGCGGCCTTTGCCCTGCTGGCGGCCAATGAGCCGTTGGATGGTTCGCGCCCGTTGCGCACCCTGGGCGTGCGCGCCGCCAACCTGGTGGACGCCAATCTGCCCCAGCAGTTGAGCATCTTCGGAGACGAGCAGCAGCGCCTGGCCTTAGAGCGTCTGGACAGCACCATCGACGAGTTGCGCCGACGCTTCGGCAACAACATCGTCCGCCGGGCGGTAGCACTGGGAGATGAGCAGATGACGCCTCTGGACATCTGCCGCGACAACGTAGTCCACCCCGTAGGCTTCCTGCACCGTTGACGCCCCACTGCCCCACTGCCTGCGATGGCATCAAGGAAATGCTGAGCAAGTTCCGACTTCGGAAGGCCCCGTAGGGGCGCAATTCATTGCGCCCTTTCTAGCAGAGCATTTTTGCAGGTCGGGAGGGCGCGATGAATCGCGCCCCTACGACCAACCGATGCTTGGGACTTACTCAGTGTTTCCTTAACAGGGGCGGGTTTGAAACCCGCCCCTGCAACCCATATCAGACATCCAATTCCATGTAGGTATCGAATTCCCTGGTGATGGCCTCAGATGGCGGCTTGGTCAGCAGGCTGACCACCACCATCACCACCAGCCCGATGACAAAGGCCGGCAGCAGCTCATAGATGGCAAACCAGCCGCCCAGCTTGGCAATCAGCTCGTGCCAGATGAAGACCATCGCGCCACCGCTGACCATACCGGCCAGCGCTCCGGCAAAGTTCAGCCGCCGCCAGAACAGCGACAGAATCACCAGCGGCCCGAAGGTGGCGCCGAAGCCGGCCCAGGCATAGCTGACCACGCGGAAGATGGAGGAGTTCTCGTCCAGGGCCACGATGATGCCGAAGACCAGGATGACCACCATCGTCACCCGGGCGACCATCATGATCAACTTATCCGAAGCGTCCTTCTTGAACAGGCCGCCGAAGAAGTTCTTGGCGATGGCTGAGGAGGCAATCAGCATGTAGCTGTCTGCCGAGCTCATGGTCGCCGCAAAGATGCCGCTGACCATGATACCGGCGATAAAGGCCGGCAGGATAGCAGTAGCTAAAGCGATAAAGATAGTTTCACTGCCGGTGGCAGCGGCAAAGCCCGGCAGGCTCCCGCTGACAAAGACCGCCCGCCCCACCAAGCCGATGCAGACCGCCGCGAACAGCGAAATCACGCACCAGATGATGGCAATCCGCCGCGCCGTCTTGACCTCGGAGGACTTGCGGATGGCCATGAAGCGCAGCAGCACCTGCGGCATACCGAAGTAGCCCAGGCCCCAGGCCAGAGTGGAGCAGATGGTCAGCAGCGAGACGTTGGTCACCACATCGCCGGAATTGGCAAAGGACTCCGCCACGCCGGTGATGCCCGAAGCGCTCTCGTAGAGAAAGGCGCCGCTGGCATCCAGCTGCACTACGCCATCGACCTTCAGGTAGCTGGGGTCAGCCATTATAGAGGTGAACCCGGGGATGGTTGCCAGCACCGAAGTGACATTCTCAATGCCCGCCGCCAGCGCCACGCCGCCCACCAGCACCACAATCAGGGCGCAGAACATCAGTACGCCCTGGATAAAGTCGCTGACGCTCTCGGCTAAAAAACCGCCCAGGGTAGTGTAGGCAAAGACCACCAGAGCGCCGACTATCATCATCGGCAGATAGCTCCAGCCAAACAGCGAATTGAACAGCTTACCGGTGGTCACAAAGCAAGACCCCACGTAGATGGAGAAGAAGACCAGGATGAAGATGGCCGCCACGCTCATCAGGATTTTGCGCTCGTCATGGAAGCGGTTGGAGAAGAAATCCGGCAGGGTCACGGAATTGCCGGCCACCTGCGAGTACTTGCGCAGCCGCTTGGCGACCAACAGCCAGTTCAGGTAGGTACCGATGGCCAGGCCCACGGCCGTCCAGACGGCTTCCTGGGCGCCCATCAAAAAGGCCACACCAGGCAGGCCCATCAACAGCCAGCCGCTCATGTCGCTGGCCTCGGCGCTCATCGCCGCTACCCAGGGGCCGAGCTTGCGCCCGCCGAGGTAAAACTCCTCCGACGAGCTCTGTGAGCGCTTGGCGTAATAAAAGCCCACGCCAATAATCACGCCCACGTAGATAATCATTGCTGCCAATACCAGGATTTTATCAGTGCTCATGCGTGCTCCCTCCAATTTGAGCTCAACAGACCAACCGACACGACAAATCCCCAAAACCTTGTAGCTGAATTATACGGCACTTTGGGCTACTATGGGTAACAGAGCGAAAAGCTCTCGGACAATTGGTGAGAGGTGCATATGAAATACCAGGATATGGAGAAGGCCGCGCTTCAGGCCGAGCAGGCAGCGCTGCAGGAGCGCTACGACGCCTTTGTGGCCCGGGGCCTGAAGCTGAACATGGCCCGTGGCAAGCCCTCGCCGGAGCAGTTGGATCTCTCCGCAGGGTTGTTATCCGCCATTCAGCCGGGCGGCGGCCGGGCGTCGACAGATTCAACGCCCGGCAGCACCTGGCCGGCCGACAGCGCCGGCGACGACGTGCGCAACTACGGCGGCCTGCTGGGTATCCCCGAAGCCCGGGCCCTGATGGCCGACGTGCTCGGCGTGCCGGCCGCCAACGTCATGGTCGGCAACAATTCCTCCCTGACCATGATGTACGATACCGTCGCCCGCTCGGTTGCCCTGGGCGTGCGCGGCTTCACTCCCTGGAGCAAGCTGGAGAAGGTCCGCTTCCTCTGCCCGGCCCCCGGCTACGACCGCCACTTTGCCGTCTCCGCCGCCTTCGGCATCGACAACATCGCCGTGCCGATGACCCCTGACGGCCCGGACATGGCCACCGTCGAGCACTACGTGAACACCGATGCCTCGGTCAAGGGCATCTGGTGCGTGCCCAAGTACTCCAACCCCCAGGGCGTCACCTACTCCGATGAGGTGGTCCGCCGCTTTGCCGAGCTGCACCCGGCGGCCGGCGACTTCCGCATCTTCTGGGACAACGCCTATGCCGTCCACGACCTCGACCCTGCCCAGCCCGCCCGCCTCGCCGACCTCAAAAGCGCCTGTGAGCAGGCCGGCAATCCGGACATCTGGTATATGTTCGCCTCCACCTCCAAGATCACCTTCGCCGGCAGCGGTATCGCCGCCCTGGCCACATCCGCAGACAACCTGGCCAGCATCAGCCAGCAGATCGCCTTCCAGACCATTGGTCCGGATAAGGTCAATCAGTTGCGGCATGTGGCCTTTTTGCAAGATCAGGACGGCGTGCGCCAGCAGATGCGCCAGCACGCCAGCATCCTGGCTCCGAAGTTCGCCGTGGTGCAGGAAACGCTGCAGCGCGAGTTGGCGGGCACAGGCACCGGCACCTGGACGCAACCCCGCGGTGGCTACTTCATCTCCTTTGAGGGCTTGCCCAACACCGCCAGGCGCACCGTGGCACTGGCCAAGGCTGCCGGCGTGGTACTCACCGGTGCCGGCGCCACCTGGCCCTACGGTGAGGATCCGGCCGACAGCAACATCCGCATCGCTCCCAGCTACCCCTCTGTGGAGGAGTTGGCCCTGGCCAGCGAGCTGCTCAGCGTCTGCGTGCGCCTGGCCGCCATCGAAGTGCTGCTCTGAGCCGGGCTGGGCGAGGCCAGTATCATGGGTTATATGTTCCTGACCGGAAAAAGCGGCGCCGGTAAAACCACCTGGTTGCTCGGAGAAGTCGGGAGAGCACGCGCCGCCGGGCACACGGTGGTGGGGATAATCACCCCGCCGATCTTCGGCAAGAAGGATAAACTGGGGATAGAGGCCTGGCTGCTGCCCACCGACGAGCGCTTCAACCTGGCCAACGTGCAGCCCCGGGTGGCGCAACCCACCGCCCCCACGCGCCCGGACGCCGACCTGGCCTGGCGTTTCGACGATACCGCCGTGCAACGTATCAACGACCACCTGCAGACTCTGGCCTTCCCCGCAGCCCAGAGCCCCGAGACCCTGCTGGTCATCGACGAGATTGGTCCTTTGGAGCTGCTCAAGGGCGCCGGCTTCACCGCCGCCCTGGACCTGCTGGATAAGCAAGTATACGAGCAAGCTATCGTAGTTATCCGCCCCAGCCTGATTGAATTGGCTCAGCAGCGCTGGCCAGGCAGCGAGGTCAGGACGGCTTCAACGGCAGGCAGGCTGGTTCTCTGACACCGGGGGCAATCTCCACATCCACCACCGCCACCTGGGCGTGATAGATCTGCTGCATCCGCTCGGTGGTGATGGCCTCGCGCGGAGTGCCGCTCATCAACACCTGACCCTCGTGCATCACAATCACCCGGTCGGCGCAGTAAAAAGCGTGCGCCGGGTCGTGGGTGACCATCAGCACACTCATGCCCTCGTTGGCCAGGCTGCGCATCCGCGACAGCACCAGCTGCTGGTTGCCGAAGTCCAGCGAGGCGGTTGGTTCGTCCATCACCAGCAGGCGCGGTTGCTGGGTGATGGCCCGGGCAATCAGTACCAGCTGCTGCTGGCCGCCGGAGAGCTTGGTGTAGGTGCGCTCGGCCAGCTGCTCGATGCCCAGCTGGGTCAGGGCGCGATAGGCCACCTGGCGGTCGTGGTCGGTGACCACCGCCAGGCGGTTGACGTAAGGCGTGCGCCCGAGCAGCACCACATCGGCCACTTCAAAGGGGAAGGGCGGCGTGTGCGTCTGGGGGATATAGGCAATCAACCGGGCCAGCTCCTTCTCCGCCAGATGGCTGGTGGAGCGGCCGTCGATGAGCACATCTCCGGCGAAGGGCTTAAGCAGCCCGAGGATGGTCTTCAGGACGGTAGTCTTGCCGCAGCCGTTGGCGCCGATGATGCAGACGAACTCACCGGGCGCCACTTCAAAGGAGACTTCGCTGAAGACTTCCTTCTTGTAGTAGCCACCACTGAGGGCATTGACGCGGAGAAGTGCGGGCGCAGGTGCAGCACCGGGCGTGGGCGCAGGTGCAGCACCGGGCGTGGGCGCGGGTGCGGGCGCGGCCCCGGACATGGCCCCAGACGCGGACGCAGCCTCGGATGCGGCCCCAGGCGCAGCCGCCGCACCTGAGCTCAGCGCGCCCCCGTTGTCAGCAGCAGCTGCTCGTTGCGACTTATCCACCATTACCGCCAGCCCTTCATATTATGCTTGAAGATGAAGACGAAAAACGGCACGCCGAGGATGGCCGTGAGGATGCCGATGGGTATCTCGTAGCTGGTCAGGTTGCGGGCGATGTCATCAACAATCAGCAGGTAGCTGGCGCCGATGAACAGCGAACAGGGCAGCAGCACCCGGTAGTTGGGCCCCACGATGGCCCGCGCCAGGTGGGGGATGACCAGGCCCACCCAGCCAATCAGTCCGGCTACCGCCACCGACACCGAGGCCAGCAGCGTGGAGCCGATGATTACCAGAAGGCGGGTGCGCCGGGTATTGACGCCCATGGCCCGGGCTTCCTCGTCGCCAAAGGACAACACGTTGAGGTTCCAACCCTGTACCAGCAGCAACCCAAAGCCGCAAAGCAATGGCACGACGGCAAAGGTCAGGTCCTTGAGGTTGGCGGAGTGGAAGCTGCCCATCAGCCAAAACGTCAGTGCCGGCAGCTTGTCCTGGGCGTCGGCGAACAGCTTGACGAAGGACATGCCGCTCTGGAACAGCGTGGAGATCATGATGCCGCCCAGTACCAGGCCGAGCACCGGGTCGTAGCGGATCAGCGAGTTCAGCCCCACGGCCAGCCCCACCGCCAGGAGTCCGCCTCCGAAGGCGCACAGCTGCACCACCGCCATCGGCTGGTTGAAGAGCATCGCCAGACCCGCGCCCAATGACGCTCCGGCCGAGGCGCCCAGCAGATCCGGGGAGACCAGCGGGTTTTTGAACATCCCCTGGTAGGCGGCCCCGGCGCTGGAGAGCGCCGCCCCCACCAGCATCACCAGCAGGATGCGCGGGATGCGAATATTGAAGATGGTGGTATCGATGCGGTTGTAATCGCTGCCGGGGGTGATGGTCTCCGCAGCGAAGAAATGCCGCCAGATGCCCGAGACCAGCTCGCCCGGGGCGATGGCAAAGCGGCCGATGGCAAAGGAAACCAGCACGATGACCAGCAGTGCCAGAGCCAGCAGGCCATAGACCCACAGTGGTACCTTGCGCCCGAAGACCCGCCGGGCTTCGGCTTCGGCGGTGGTGGCGCTGGCGCTGGCACTGCTCTCAGCGTCGAGGGTTGTCTCCAGCTTGCTCAACTCAGAGGACCCTGTAGTAGCTCTCCAGTCCGGCGCAGGTCTTGCAGAGTACCTGGCCGTCGACCTCCACATCGCGGTTGTCCATGACCTTCTCGCCGCACTGCTCACAGATTACCGAACGCTTGGGGCGCCCGGGCAGGTCGTATTCGTCGATGTCCAGCTCCACATCCTCGACCTTGAACATCTGCTCGTCGCTGAACTGCTCAAAGTACTCCACCAGATCGGCGCCTTCCGGGGCCTTTTCGTTGTTGATGCTGGCAATGCGGATGGCCTTGCCGCTGGGGATGTCGTAGAAGCAGGCCGCCATCTTGCCCAGGTCGTGCCACTTCAGGCGGCGCTTGCCGATATGGCAGGCGGTAACCGAGGTGATGGCGTCGGCCAGGCAGCGATCGGCCTCGACAAAGGCCACCAGGTCGCGATAGCTTTCGGCGTCTTCGATACCGAAGTGCTCCAGGGCCAGGCGTGAGATGCGGGTGCCGATGACCTGTCCGGCGCAGAGGTGGCCATGAAAGGCCACAGCCTTCTCCAAATCCTCCTTGAAGCTGGTTTTAGACATGAATCCTCCTTCTGAATGGCTACAAGTAAGACTTCCATTATCCATGTAAAATAATGGTTTCGCAAGACAAATGTTCTAGTTGGAACATTTCGCGGAGATGTGCTATAGTACTGTGACGTTCTTCAAACAGAATAAAAATGCAGGAGAACAGTATGTTAACCGAAATAGCAATTCATAAGGAGGAAACACAAAAAATGAAGAATTCGAGGAGAAAACCGCTGGTCAGAGAGCTGCAAAAGCTGATGCTGCTGTGCCTGTCGCTGCTGTTGGCAGCCAGTATGGTGCTGTTCAGTGGCTGTCAGGACAAAAGCGCCGGCACCGAGACCACCGACGAGCCCAGCCAAACCGCCACCGAAACCGAAGTCGACCCCATGGCCGACCGCACCATCGTTGACGCCGCTGGCCGCGAGCTGACCATCCCCGGCGTCGGCGCTCTGGAGCGGGTCTACTTCACCGGCGCCACCGGCGAGATCTACACCTTCACCCTGGCTCCGGAGTTGGCCGTGGGCACTACCATGGAATACACCCCGGAGGAGCTGAAATACCTGCCGGCCGAGATGGCCGATCTGCCGGTCATGGCTTCCCTGAACGGCGGCGCTCAGCTCAATCCGGAGGAGATTGTGGCCCAGGATGTCCAGATTGTCCTCAGCGTCTGCACCGCTGCACCCACCGAGGCCGACATCTCCCAGGCCGATGAGCTGCAACTGCAGATCGGCGGCGTGCCGGTAGTGGTGCTGGACGGCTCGTTTGACAAGGTGGCAGAGACCTACCGCCTGCTCGGCGAGATCTTCGGCAAGGAGGAAGCCGCCGAAGAGCTGGCCACCTATTGCGAAACAGCCTACGCCAACGTTACCGCCGCTGTCGCCCAGGTACCGGAGTCCGAGCGCGTCAGCCTCTACTACGCCGAAGGCCCCGAGGGCCTGCAGACCGAGCCCGAGACCTCGACGCATGCCTACATCTTCCAGGTAGCCGGCGCTAAAAACGTTGCCGAGGTGGAGGCCAAGGGCGGTAAGGGCATGAGCGACGTCTCCCTGGAGCAGGTCATCGCCTGGAATCCGGACGTCATCATCGCCTGGGATGAGATGGTGCGTGGTGGCGCCGATCAGCTGATTCGCACTGATTCAGACTGGGCCTCAATCAAGGCTGTCCAGGATGGTCGGGTCTACACGATGTGCAACACCCCGTTCTCCTGGTGCGACCGCCCGCCCTCTGTCAACCGCTTCTTGGGTATGCAGTGGGTGGCCAACATACTCTATCCGCAATACTACGATGTGGATATGGTCGAGGTGACCAAGGAGTTCTACAGCAAGTTCTACCACGTGGAGCTGACTGACGACCAGGCCAAAGAGCTGCTGGGCAACAGCTATCCACCAGTCCAATAATACTCGCAGAGGGGGCGGGTTTCAGGCCCGCCCCCTGTTGCATTCAGCCCACCTTGCGGCTCTCGGCCCGCACCTGCACCAACTCGGCGACGATGCACAGAGCCAGCTCCGCCGGCGTCTTGGCGCCAATCTTCAGGCCGATCGGCGAATGCGTGGCCTCCAACTGCTCGCGCGTAATCCCCTGACTCTCAGCCAGGGCAAACACCGCATCATTCTTGGTGGCGCAACCCATCATCCCCACATAACGGGCGCCGCACTGGATGCCATAGATCAAGGCTTCGGGGTCATGCAGATGCCCCCGGGTCAGCACCAGCACATAATCCGCCGGGCCGGCACCCAGCTCACCCAGCTGGTCGTAACTCTCCAGCAAAACCCGTTGGGAGAGAGACACGCGCTGGGGATTGAGGTAGGCCTCGTCAATATCCACCACTACGGTCTCAAAGCCCACGTCGCCGGCCATGCGCTCCAGGTAATGGGCAATCTCGCCGCTGCCCAGGATGAACACCCGGCCCTCCGGCATCAGCGGCAGTGACAGCCAGGCCACGCCGGGGTACTGCTCGTTGTGCATATGTGGTCCGCGGGTAATATCCAGCATCTGGGCGCAGTCCCGGGCGCTGTACTCGCGGCCGCAGACGATGCGCTTATCCTCAAAGGCCACGAAGATGCCAGGCTGGCCGTCGGCACTGGCCGTGCCCTTGGCCAGGCGGTCCTGCTCGGCGTCTGGCTCTACGGTGGTGGCCACCTCGGCATCGGTCACCACCTTGAAGCCCAGCCAGGCCGGCACGGCGCCCGGCTGGCCAGCAGCAGCCAGCTGCTCCAGAGCGCATTCCAGGGTGGGGATGTCGCTCGGCCCCAGCGAGGCCAGGATGACCTGCAGATACTCCGGGCTGATATCGGGATTGCCCTTCAGGGCCTGAGGCGCAAAGCAGGGCAGGTCCTCAGGCGTAGCCGCAGGCACATCACCCTGGCGCAGAGCTGCAAGCATCCCCTCAAGGGTGGCGGATAATGTTTGAGACATAGTAACTCCCATTCTCCCAGGTCGTCGCGTACCGTTTACCGTTACTTCTGCGCCATTGTAACACACCACATAATTCTCGCTTGACAATAAAAGTAGGAGAGGATACAATACTTGCGAGTCGTAGACCTCCTTACTTCTTTCCATCTCTTGAGCAGCCAGAACCCCCTGAACTCTCCAGGGGGTTCTGGCTATTCTGGGATGCGATTCATACACACACTTCTGCGCTGTGGAGAGAGGCGGGAAGCGAGACAGGGGCAGTGAGCGGGGCCGTGGGAGGGGGTGGTAGAGAAAACTCCGCGTAACGCTGGCCGTCCAGCTCATTCAGCGCAACAATCTTCGTGCAGTTGCGCTGAACGAATGTCTTGACCGAACATCATGCTCCGCAATTTCTCCGACACCCCCTGCGCCTGCCAATCTCTCAACCCACCTCAACCCACAGTGTCGCAGTCCTGTTCAGACATCCTGAAGCCGATGCCCCAGACGGTGGTGATGTAGTCGGTATCAGGGTCCAGGGCGGCCAGTTTGGCGCGCAGCTTGCTGATGTGGACGTTGATGGTGTTATCGTCGCCGAGGTATTCTCCACCCCAGACCTGCTGGTAGATGAGGTCTTTGGTGAAGACCCGGCGCGGCTCGGAGATCAACAGGGCCAGAATGGCGAACTCGGTTTTGGAGAGACCGGCGGGTTGCTCGTTGATGAAGGCATCGTAGGCGGCGTTGTCGCAGGTCAGGCGACCCCAGACGACAGTGGAAGCCTCGCTGTCGGGCTTAGCTGGCACGCTGTCATCGTGCGCCGGAGCGTGCAGCCCTGATGCGTTATCCCGCAGCTGCACCTGGATGCGGGCCAGCAGCTCGCGGTTGTCGAAGGGTTTGGTCAGATAGTCATTGGCTCCGGCGTCCAGCAGTTCGGCAACGGAGCCCTTATCCGTTATCGCCGTCAGCATGATTACCGGCACGTTGTTGCCGCTGGCCCGCAGTTGGCTGACGACTTCCAGGCCGCTCTTGCCAGGCAGCATCAAATCCAGCAGCAGCAGGTCGTAAACTTCGCGCTCCAACAACAGCAACGCTTCACTGCCGGAGAAGGCAGCGCTAACCTCAAAGCCATGTTTGGTCAGCAGGGTCACCAGCACTGCGCTGATGTCTGCGTCATCCTCCACTATCAGAATCCGAGCCAAACAAGCCTTCCTATCATGCGCACCTGAGCCCCAACCAACAGTGGTGCCCTCGGGCCACCAAACAGTGCAGTGCACTGTTTGTGGAGCAGCGAGCTTGCGAGCGCGACGAGTGAGCCACGGCATGCGCACCCAAGTTCCAACCAACAGTGGTGCCCCCGGGCCGATTCGAACGGCCGACACCAGCTTTAGGAGAGCTGTGCTCTATCCCCTGAGCTACGAGGGCACAGATTGAGCATTTTACCATGT
>JAISUQ010000074.1 GCA_031272005.1 Coriobacteriales bacterium
TCATGCGCCTGATTGACAAGCTGGAGGAGCTGGAGGATCTGCAAAACGTCTTTCACACCATGGAGATGACCGACGAGATCGCGGCGGCGCTGGACGAGTAGCCAGGACGCGCCGATTTCCGCAGCGGGCAGGTGGCCAGGTGCCCGCTGCCCGGTCGGATTGGGGAGAGATGCGGCTGACAGCTGCCACAGTAGTTGAGGTCTCGGAGCCGTTGTACAGTGTGCAGCGGCTCGTTTTGCAACGGCTGGTCTGCGAATGCGCCGACGGCCAGCGGGTGGCGGCACTCAACTATCTGGAGCTGGGCGCGCCAGTGGCAGTGGGGGAGCCTGTGACGCTGAATGTCACTGCCTTGGATCTGCAATTGGGAACCGGCGGCGTGGCCTTTGTCGTGCCGAAGGACGCGCCACTGCCATCAGCGTCATCCGGCCATATCATCAAGCTGCGCTATACACCATTGCAGCGCGATGTGCTGGCGGTTGAGGAGCAGTCCTCACCGCATCATACGAAGATGCAGCAAGCCCGTTCGCTGCAAGGCGTGCCGGTGGTCTGTTGCAACCTGCACAGCCAGATGCCGCTGGTCGCCGCTGCCGCCCGTCAGAGTGCGCCCGCTGCCAGCATCGTCTACTGCATGACTGATGCAGCCGCCCTGCCGCTGGCCTTCTCCCAAATCGCCGCTGCCGCCCGCGATGCCGGCCTGATCAGCGCCACCATCACCTGCGGCCAGGCCATCGGCGGCGACCTGGAGGCCGTCAATTTGCACTCCGGCCTGCTGGCGGCCCGCCACGTGCTTAACGCCGACATCATCATCGTCGCGCTCGGTCCGGGGATAGTCGGCACCGATACGCCCTTCGGCCACGGCGGCATCGCCCAGGCGGAGGCGCTGAATGCCGCTGCCGCCCTGGACGGCGTACCGATTGCCACTCTGCGCCTGTCCTTTGCCGATCAGCGCCCCCGCCACCAGGGCCTCAGCCATCATAGCGTCTCCGCCCTGGGCAGAGCCTGCCTGGCTCAGGCCATCCTGGCCTTGCCTGCCGACCTGCCGCCCGCTCAGCATGATGCTATTATGCTAACACTGGAGGATCAAGGCCTGCTGGATAAACACGGCCTGATTGAAGTACCCATGCCGCCTCAGCCCCCGGATCTGCGCGGCGTCCAGGTCACCAGCATGGGTCGCAGCCAGGCTGAGGATCCGGCCTTCTTCTCTGCCGCCTGCGCCGCCGGCTACCTGGCTGCGCGCTTTTACTTCGAGCGCCGCGATGCCTGAACCCAACGACAGCGCTTCCAGCAGTGCAGCCCTGCAATCGGCCCTGCTGGAATTCCTGCGCTATCTGGCGGTGGAGAAGGGCGCCTCGCCACTGACCATCGAGGCCTATCAGCGCGACCTGAAGCGCTATATCCGGTGGCTGAGCAGTGAGGGTGTCCGCACTCCGGAAGACATTCGCAGAGAGGCGATCGGTTTGTTCCTCGGTGAGCTGCGCGACGTCGGTCTGGCGCCGGCCAGCATTGAGCGCTCGGCTTCGGCCATCAAGAGCCTGCATCGCTTTTTGGTCCGCGAGGGCCTGGCTACCGACGACCCCACCGCCACCCTGCATCTGCCCAAGGTGCCCGACACCTTGCCTTTGACCCTGAGTATTCAGCAGGCGGCCAGCCTGTTGGACCAGCAATTCCCGGATGGCCCGGCGGGTCAGCGCGATCGAGCCTTGCTGGAGACTCTCTATGGCTGCGGCCTGCGGGTCAGCGAGCTCAGCAATCTGGATTTGTCGGCATTGTTCATGGAGGACGGCTATCTGCGCATCACCGGCAAGGGCCACAAGGATCGTCTGGTGCCCATCAATGGCGCGGCGCTGCGAGCACTGGCCGACTACCTCAGCAAAGCCCGGGGACTGCTGCATCCCCGCCATGCCCTGGCGCCTGCTGATGGCAGCGCGGTCTTCTTGAATACCCGGGGCAGTCGGCTGACCCGCCAGGGCGTCTTCAAAATCGTGGAGAAGTACGGGCGCCAGGTGGGTATCCGCGGTCTGCATCCTCATACCCTGCGCCACTCCTTTGCCACCCATCTGCTGGAGGGCGGCGCCGATCTGCGCAGCATCCAGGAATTGCTCGGTCACGCAGCCATCACCACCACCCAGATTTACACCCATGTTGATCGCAGCCATATCCGCGCCGAGTACCTCGCCAGCCATCCCCGGGCGCAGCTGTAACGCCATCAACCACGCCAGCCCCACGCCACCGCTCGCATCACCGCCACCAACCACGCCACCACCCACGCCGCCACACGCACCAAACACCCACGCCACCACCTGCGCCACCACCCACGCCGTCACTCACGCCACCACGCGCGCCAGTGCCAACACCCATTTGTGTTTTTTCTGTGAACGCCCGCCCCGGATTCCAGTGGGCTGTAACCCCCCCATCCCAGACTCAATAAGTACGGCGGCCGGCACCAACCGCACGATTTAGACTCCTGATAATATTTGGGCACAATATATTGTGTGCCAATTTCAATCTTCATTCCCCAATGGTAATACCGTCAGGATAATTATGCGAAAATTTTTCCCACTTTTACTAGCTGCAATTTTCCAAAAAAATCGCCAAAAATAGCCCATTTTGTTTGCATTGGGGGAAAAGGTGGGATAAACTGTAACCCATGGTTTTAACCACAAGTATCCAGGGAGCGCCAAACATAGCAAGGAGGGTCGGATGAGCGAGTTGGAAGAGCTGAAAGAGCTCAAGGAGCCCTTTCGCTATACCACAACTCATCCCATGGACGACAAAGGTCGCGTCTCCCTGCCCTCCGAATACCGCAGGGCGCTCCCTGAAGACTTGTTGGTAGCCATGGCGCCCGATAAGGGTTTTCCTCATCTGCGCATCTACAGTAAGGAAGACTACTCGGCGTGGGTGGATTCGATCTTTGAGGCCAAGGGCGGCTTCAAGGCCAACAAGGCCGAGCACGACTTCCTCAAAGGCGAGATGTTTGCCAACACCAGAAAGCTGACGTTGGACAGCAAGTACCGCATCTCGATCCACCCGGAACTGCGCAAGTATGCCTCGCTGCAAGACGAAGTGGTCATCCGCGGAGCCGGCGATCATGTGCAGATCTGGGACGCGGAGGCTCTGGCCAGGTATCGGTCGAGCTTCTCAGCCGTCTCGATCTTCGACTAGGGTTGCCGTCCGTGATGGGCGCGGACGCAAGCGCAAGCGCAGGCGCAGACAGCGCAGCATTGACAGCTGAATATCGGCACACACCCGTCATGCTCCACGAAGTCCGTGCAGCTCTGGCCCTCGGGCCGGGGGAGGTATTCTGCGATTGCACGCTTGGAGGCGCCGGTCATAGCCTGGCGCTATTGCATGACATTCAACCCGACGGTCGCCTGATCGGCATCGATCGTGACCAGCAGGCCCTTGATATCGCCAGCCAGCGCATCACCGCAACTGCAGGCGATGTCCAATTCATCGGATTGCACGGCAACTTTGCCGACCTAGATGAGTTGCTGTTGGAGACCCGCCTGCCCGGCGTAGACGCCTTCCTCTTTGATTTTGGCGTCTCCTCGCCCCAGCTCGACATCCCTCAGCGGGGCTTCTCCTACGCACAGGAAGCCCCCCTTGATATGCGGATGGATCCAGGTCAACACACCAAAACCGCAGCTGAGCTCCTCAACTCCCTAAACGAAACAGAGCTCGCCTGGATCCTCCGGACGTACGGTGAGGAGAAATGGGCAGCACGTATCGCGGCCTTTGTCGTCAAGGCCCGCCAGCTCCATCCGCTGCAGACTACCGGCGAGCTGGCTGAGCTGGTGCGCGCGGCCATTCCGGCCAGCGCCCGGCGCGAAGGCGGCAATCCCGCCAAGCGGACCTTCCAGGCTCTGCGCATCGCTGTCAACGGCGAGCTGGAGGCCATCGAAAGCGGCTTGGAGGCCGCACTGCGCTGGCTGAATCCCGCCGGGCGCATCGTCGCCATCAGCTACCACTCTCTGGAGGACCGCATCGTCAAGGAGCATTTTGCCCGGGGAGCCAAAGGGTGTGTCTGTCCGCCGCAAGCACCACTTTGCGTCTGCGGACAAGTGCCGATAATTGCCCGGTACGCCCACAAGCCGCTGGTCCCGACCAGCGCTGAGAAGCAGGACAACCCGCGCAGTCGCAGTGCCAAACTGCGTTGGGCGGTCAAGTATCAGAGGAATGTGGCAGAGGATAACAGTTGAGAGAGCCACGGTATTGCCAGGATTCCGGTTATTGCGAGGCGGTTCGCAAAACGAACCCCAAACACAGCCGGTGAACCGCCCCGCCAGAGCCGGAACCCTGGAAGCAGGAACAGAAACGTAGCTTAAACGCAGCAGGAAAGAAACATGGCCCAGGCAGCATATGCATATCAACAACCAGCCCGCAGGCTGCGCGAGGTCGAGCGCCCCGCCCAGCCGCGGCTGCGTGTCGTCCCCAAAACCGGCCAGCGCGCTGCTGAGCAGGCCAGGCCGCAGAAGGTGGCGAAGCTGCTGCTGGCAGTGACCATCTCCGTGGTATTGTTCATCACTGTGGTGGCGGGCGTGCGGGTGGCCTTATCCGCTGCAACCTTGCAGACCATGGTGGCCTCAGAGGAAGTGTCGGCCAACATCGACAAGGCCCGGGCTCAGGGGTTGGAGCTGGAAGTCCGCTACTCCATCGCCACCAATCCGGATCGCATCCAACAGCTGGCCGCTCAGCAGGGGATGGTCGCCGACGACCAGGTTGACTATCTGGTTTTAGCTCCGCAAGGGCATGGCGATGACTGAGCGCAGAGGGAAAACCCGCGTTGGGTCCGCCGGCCGCCAGCTGGCGGCGCCGCCCTCCTCCGCTCCCACCGCCTCCGCCAGCCGCAACCGCAACCGCTCTACCACCCGCAACCGCGAGCGCAGCTTTCAGCCCAGTGCCGGCAATCGCAATCCGCAAATCTCCCGGGGCCGCGTCAGCGGCTCCAATCGTGATTGGGTACTGCTCGGGCTGTTCTCGCTGATTGCCGTGGTGCTGGTTTCGCGATTGGTCTACCTGCAGGTCATCAATGCCGACGAGATGAGCGCGCTGGCCCAGGAGCAACGCACCAGCGAGGTCAGCCTGACCGCCCGCCGCGGCACCATCTACGACCGCAACGGCCTGCCGCTGGCCATGAGCGTCGACGCCACGACCATCTATGCCAACCCCGCGGAGATCGAAGACCCCAACGCCACGGCCAAAATCCTGGCGGAGATCCTCGGAGGCCAGCCGACCACCTATTACGAATTGATCACCAACCCCTCCTCGCCGACCTTCGTCTACATCATGCAGAAGGCCGACCCCGAGCTGGCCGAGCGCCTGCAACAGCGCAACACCGAGCTGAACCAGCAGATTGCCGAAGCCAATGCCGACATCGTCTCCATCGGCGATTTGCCGCCGTCGGCTCTGGCTGGCATCCACTATCTGGAGGAGACCAGGCGGGTTTACCCTTACGGCCAGATCGGCGCCCAGATCATCGGCGCTGTGGACAGCGAAGGCAATGGCGTATCGGGCATCGAGCTGATGTACAACAGCGCCCTGAAGGGCCGCGACGGCTACATCTCCACCGAGCGCGGCAAGGACGGCACGCCGGTACCCGGTGGCGTCAGCGAGCAGGTCGACCCGGTGGACGGCGAGGACATCATCATCTCCATCGACATCGATTTCCAGCAATACGTGGAGAGCGAGCTGGCCAAGATGGGCGCCGACCGCAACTGCAACAACGCCAACGTGATCGTCCTGGACGGGGCCTCCGGTGAGATATACGCCGCCGCCTCGCTGCCGCTGTACAACAACAGCAACATCACCCAGGAGGATGTCGACGCCGGCGCCATGCAGCTCAAGCCGATCACCTACGCCTTCGAGCCCGGTTCCATCTTCAAGACGGTGACCGCCTCGGTGGCCCTGGAGGAAGGCATCCTCGGCGTGGACGATGAGCTGTTCGTCCCGGCCAATCTCTATTTCTACGAGGGTACCGATTACGCCACGGTCGTCCATGACGCCGTGGAGCGCGGCGATGAATACATGACCTTCCGCGACATCATGACCCATTCCTCCAACGTCGGCGTCAGCCTTATCGAACAGCAGATCGGCAATACCCGCTACGCCTCCTATCTGGAGAAGTACGGCTTCGGCCAGCCGACGCATGTGGACTTCCCCAATGAGACCTTCGGTCAGCTGGCCGATGTGGAGACATGGAACGACGTGGCCTCCGCCAACATCTCCTTTGGTCAGGGCATCTCGGTTTCCTCGCTGCAGATTGCCAGCTTCTACGGCACCATCGCCAACAACGGCGTGCGGGCCCAGCCGCACTTCCTGATCAGCCGCCCGCAGGCCAACGAGCAGCCCGTTTATAAGAGCCAGCGCCTGCTCAGCGAGCAGACTGTCGAACAGGTGACCAGCATGCTGCAAAGCGTGGTCACCGACGGCACCGGTCAGCGGGCCCAGATCGAGGGTTATACCGTAGCCGGAAAGACCGGAACGGCGGAGAAGGCCTCCAGCGAAGGCGGCTATCTGGCTGGCCAATACATCGTCTCCTTCGTTGGTTTTCTTTCCGGCTCCGACAGCCAACTGGTCTGTCTGACGTCGATGGACAACCCCATCGGTGCCGAAGGTGACGTGCCGACGATGCCGCTGTTCGCCTCCATCATGAAATTCGCCGCCGATCGCTACATGATCGCACCGCCCACAGTTGCGGCTGTGCCAGAAGCGGGGGAGGGCTGATGCGGCTGACGCAGGCGCAGATAGTCGCCTTTTCTGCGGCGACGGTTCTGGTACCGGCGGCTGATGACCAGGCCGCCGTTGTGGCATTTCATTGGGATTCCCGTAACGTGCAGCCCAACACGGCGTTCATCGCCCTGCCCGGTGAGCGGACCGATGGCAACGACTACCTGCAGGCGGCGCTGCAGGCCGGGGCCAGTTGCCTGCTGGCCTCGCGGCGGCCAAGCTCCGATATCTGGAAGCAGGCGCAGGCCCGGGGTGCGGCATTGCTGCTGGTTGAAGACGCCCAGCAGGCGCTGTTTGCGCTGGCCGGCGCGGCCCGGCAGCTGCTGCCCGCCAAGGTGGTGGCCATCACCGGCTCCAGCGGCAAGACCTCGACCAAGGAGTTGGCGGCGGCGGTGTTGCGCGCTGCCGACCCGCAGCTGACCGTCTCCGGCGGCAACCACAATAACGAGGTGGGATTGCCGGCTACCATCCTGGCCGCCAACCCCGACTCCCGCCTGTTGGTGCTGGAGATGGGCATGTACGGTCTGGGCGAGATTGCCCAGTTGGCAGCGGTGGCCAAACCTGAGGTCGGCATCATCACCAACATCGGCGTCGCCCACCTGGAGCTGCTGGGCAGCCGCGAGAACATCGCCCGCGCCAAAGCCGAGCTGATCAGCGCCCTGCCGGATCGAAGCGGAGTGGCCATCCTGCCCGGCGATGACCCCTATACGCCTTTCATCCGCGCTACGGCGGCTGCCGATCAACGCGAGCTGCGCATCCTCAGCTACGGCCTCGGCCCGCAAAACGACATCCGTGCAAGCGACATCGCCTACGACCAGCTGGGGCGGCCGAGCTTCACTTTGAAGGGTCTGGCCGCCGCGCCAGTGGGAGTGACGCTGCAGCTGCAGGGCGAGCACTCGGTGCGCAATGCCCTGGCCGCCGCGGCTGCCGGCATCGTCTGCGGGCTCAACTTGGAGCAGATTGCCGCCGCCCTGGCCGCCGCCGAGCCGTTTACCATGCGCCAGGTCAACATCACGTTGCCAAACGGCACATTGTTGATTGATGACACGTATAATGCTAACCCGGACTCCATGCGCGCCGCGCTGGAGGTCCTGGCGTCGATAGAAGATGATCGCCCGCATATCGCGGTATTGGGAGACATGCTCGAGCTCGGCCCAGATGAATTGCAGCTGCATGCCGACATCGGCCAGCAGGCTGCCGCCAGCGGCATTGACCTGCTGCTGGCAGTTGGCGAGCGCTCCCGGGCCATGGCTGCTGCCGCCCGCCGAGCCGGCATGCCGCAGCGTTGCGTGATCTGCGTCCCCGATGCCCGGGCTGCTGCGGATTATCTGCTCAGCAAACAGCGCGATGCCGCAGTCATACTGGTCAAAGCCTCCCGCGGGCTGGGTTTGGAGAAGGTAGTACAGGCATTATGTTAGGTTTCTCGGCATACCCTACTTTTCAGGTCTTTTTGGCCATCTTCATCTCCATGGCCATCACCATGTTCCTGCTGCCGATTTGGATGCGGATTCTGCGCATCCGCCAGATTGGCCAGCAGATTCGCGCCGATGGCCCGCAGCGTCATCTGGTCAAGCAGGGCACGCCCACCATGGGCGGCGTGGCCATTTTAGCTGCGGTGCTGGTAACAGTGGTGCTGCTGGGCAAATCCACCTCCACCACCAGCGCCCTGGCGCTGATTCTGATCTCCGCCGTGACCTTGGTCACCGGCATCATGGGGCTGGTCGACGACCTCTCCAAGGTAGTCAAGGAGCGCTCGCTGGGTCTGCGCCCCAACGCCAAGATGATCTGCCTGACACTGATCTCCGTGCTGTTCTGCCTGGCGGCGGTGAACTTTGCCGGCGTGGAGCCCTGGGTGCAGATACCTTTCCTGCCGCGCATCGACCTGGGCGTCCTGACCACCTCGATACCCATGGGCCAGGATACATTCGACATCCCCTGGCTGTACCTGTTGTTCGTCTTCCTGCTGATGGCCGGCATCTCCAATGCCGTCAACCTCACCGATGGCCTGGATGGTCTGGCAGCCGGTACCGTGATGATCGCCATGGTGGTCATGGCGGCCATCGCCTATCGTTCCGACCAGCTGAATATCGCTCTGTTTGCGGCGGCCGTGACCGGCGGCTGCATCGGTTTTCTCTGGTTCAACGCCCATCCGGCCGGCATCTTCATGGGCGATACCGGCTCACTGGCCTTGGGCGCGGCCTTTGCCGGCATCGCGGTGATGACCAAGACCGAAGTCGTGGCCCTGGTGGTCGGCGGAATCTTCGTGCTCGAGGCCCTGAGTGTGATTATCCAGGTCGGCTATTTCAAACTGACTCACAAACGGGTCTTTTTGATGGCCCCGTTGCACCATCATTTTGAGCAGGCCGGCTGGTCGGAGACCAAGGTGGTAATCCGCTTCTGGATCGTCACTGCGCTTTTGGCCTGCGTGGGGTTTGCCCTGTTCTTTGCCCAGAGCCTGGGAGGAGCAAGTTAGTTGGAGCGCGCGGGTATCAGAGTCTGCGTCTTAGGTCTGGGCACCACCGGCCTGGCGGTAGCGCGCTATTTCTGCGGCCTGCCGCCGTTGGGCGCCCCGGCCGCAGCTGCCCCGGCCCCGGCTCCGGCTGCCTCAGCTGCGGCTGCCTCGGCTGCGGCTGCCTCGGCTGCGGCTGCCCTGAACCCAGCCCCGGCTGCCCCCGCCGCTGCCCGGGTCGCCTCACTGACCATCTATGCCGGCGCCGAGACCCCGGCCGCCCGGGCTGCAATAGATAGCATGATAGCATCTACGCAAGGCTGGCTGCGCCCTGCAGACATCATCTTCGAGGAGCAGGAAGTCACGGGCGAGTTCGACCTGGCGGTCATCAGCCCCGGCATCGCTCCCACCTCCAGCCTCTTCGAAAGCGCCCGGGCCTGCGCCACCGAACTGATCGGCGAGCCGGAGCTGGCCTGGCGCATCTCACCCGAGCGTTGGATCGGCATCACCGGCACCAATGGCAAGACCACAACCACCTGTCTGCTGGGGCACGTGCTGGTGCAGTGTGGCATCCCGGCGCTGGTGGCTGGCAACATCGGGCTGCCCTGCATCGACGCCATCCAACTGCGCCAGCCCGGCGAGTATCTGGTGGCCGAGCTGTCCTCCTTCCAGCTGGCTTCGGCATTCAAGCTCAAGCCTGATGCCGCCATCCTGCTGAACATCACGCCGGACCACCTGGGCTGGCACGGTGGCTTTGAGAGCTACGTCCGCGACAAGCGCCGCATCTTCTATCACATGGACCCCGAAGCTCCGGCGGTCATCGACGCCACCATGGACACCACCCGCGAGCTGGTCCTGCAGCGCCGCCAACGCGACAAGCGGGTCATTCCGCTGGGTACGGCCGATGGCCTGAGCGGAGACATGACCATCCGTTGCGGCGCTGAAGAGGCGGCCTTTGTGGACGCCGCCACCGGGCGCCTGACCGTCATTCTCCAAGGCCAGCGCCACGAACTGCTGAAGGCCGATGAGTTGCAGATCAAAGGCGAGCATAATCAGGAGAACGCCCTGGCCGCCGCCGCTGTAGCCCTGGCCCTGGGCGCCGAGGCGCCGCAGGTCTGCGCCGCTCTGGCCAGCTTCCAGCCGCTGGAGCATCGCATCGAACCGGCGGGCACAGTCGATGGCGTGGAGTTCTTCAACGACTCCAAGGCCACCAACCCCGAAGCCACGCTCAAAGCCCTGAGCGCCTTCACCGGCCGGCCGTTGATTCTGCTGTTGGGCGGGCGGGATAAGAACACGCCTCTCGACGAGCTGGTGGCCGCCGCCGTGCCGGCCTGCAAGGCCGTGATCTGCTACGGCGAGGCCGGCGGACGCTTTGCCGAAGCCTTCCTGCTGGCCCATGACCGCAGCGTGCTGCTGGTGCCGGGTTTCCAGCAGGCCTTCGATACAGCGGTGGAGATGGCCGAGCCCGGCGATGTCGTGCTGCTCTCGCCGGCCTGTGCCTCCTTTGACGAGTTCGGCTCCTTCGAGCAACGCGGCGCAGCCTTCAAGGGTCTGGTCTGCCAGCTTCAGGCGCAACAGCCGGCAGAGGGGGTGCAGTAGCCTTGGCCAAGCGTCTGATCCTCATCTCGGTTACCGCCGCCATGCTGCTCTTCGGCTTGGTGATGGTCTTCTCGGCGTCCTCTGTGGTGGCGCTGGCGGAGCATGGCGATGCCTTCTATCAGTTCAAACGCCAGGCTTTGATGGTGGCCATCGGGCTGGTGGGCCTGGTGGGGGCGGCAGTCATCCCGTATCGCTTCTGGTTGTCCCGGGCGGCCTGGGCCCCCTGGGCTGTCGTGGTCTTCCTGCTGGCGCTGACCCTGGTGATGGGCGATGCCGAGCAGGGCGCCAGGCGCTGGCTGACCATCTCCGGATTCAGCTTTCAGCCGTCCGAATTCGCCAAGATCGCCATGATGCTGCTGGCGGCGATGCTCGTCGTCAGGCTGCATGACGAGGGCATCACCAACAACTGGATGGTCCGGGCGACAATCATGGCTGTGGTGCCTGCCGGGTTGATTGCGTTGCAGCCGGACTTGGGCACTCTGGCCATTGCCCTGGTTGGCGTGGTGGTGGTGGCCTGGTTTGGCGAGATTCCGCTCAAGGCCATCGGCGTCTTTCTGGCCTGTGCGGCCCTGCTGGCGCTGGGCCTGATCCTCACGGCGGGTTTTCGCCAGAGTCGCCTGGAGTCCTTCCTCAATCCCTGGGCCGACCCGTTGGGCAGCGGCTATCAAATCATCAACTCCTACTTTGCCTTCGGCGACGGCGGCTTGTTCGGCGTCGGCCTGGGTATGTCGCATCAGAAGTACTACTACCTGCCGATGGCCGAGAATGACTTCATCTTCGCCATCATCGGCGAAGAGTTGGGCCTGATCGGCGCTCTGGCGGTTGTCGCCCTGTTTCTGGTGTTTTTGTTCGTCTCTTTGCGCATCGCGCGCCAGGCCCCAGACCTCTTCGGTCGCTGCCTGGCCGGCACATCAGCGATACTGATTGTCGCCCAGGCCTTCCTGAATATCCTCTGCGTCACCGGGCTGTTTCCGATTACCGGTAAGCCGCTGCCCTTCTTCTCATCCGGGGGCACGTCGATGATTGCCACGCTGATCCTGGTCGGTTTGATTCTCTCGGTATCGCTGCGCTCTGAAGCTCCCAGCCCGGCAGCTCGGCGCGATAACCTGATGGTCTATGAGGGTGGCCGCGCCCGCACGCAGCCGGCCGCTGCGCCGGCTGCGGTACTGGCCACTCTGTTGTCGGCCATCCCGCGTCCCGCCGTGCAGACCGCAGCGGCTGGCTGGTCAGGCGCTGGGAGAAAACTGACGTCCAAGGCACCGGGGCGCGCGGCGAGCAGCCCATCTGGCGGCAGAACAGCTGGCAACGGTGGCAATACCGGCGTCAGGAGCGGCGCCAGAGCCAGTTCCGGTGTCAGAATCAGCGCAGGCGGCAATAACAGAGCCGGCGCCAGGGTCTCCAACGGCATCAGCACAGGCGGCAATAACAGGGCTGGCGCCAGGGCCGGTGCCAGCGTCTCCAACGGCATCAGAGCCGGCGCCAGAGCCGGCGCCAGAGCATCGGGCGGTTTAAGAGCCGGCGCCAGCTCGGGTGGCATCAGAGCCGCCGCCAGCGCCGCCACCAACGCCAAGCGCAGTAATACCGCCTCCAGTCTGCCTCGGGCTGTCTCCAACAACCGCAACGGCAGTCGGCAACGCCTGGTAGCCGTCAAACCCGCTGTTGGCAAACCCGCAGCTGGCAGGGCCGGGCAACCCAGGCCTGCCGCAGGCTCACGAACCAGCCGCGGCGGCCTGTCGCTGTCCAGCCTGCCGCGTTACTCACCCGAGGGAGCCTGAGCCAGATGCGCTTCGTGATCTCCGGCGGCGGTACTGCCGGCCATGTCAACCCTGCTCTGGCGGTAGCCCAGGCCCTGCGCCAGGAAGGACATGAGGTCCACTACGCCGGCACCCCCAGCGGCATGGAGGCCCGCCTGGTGACCAACGACGGGTTTGCCTATCAACCGTTCAACGTTGCCGGCTTCAATCGTGCCAAACCACTGACCCTGCTGACCTCCAGCGCCAAGGTGGCCAACAGCGCCCGCCAGGCTCGCAGCTGGCTGGCCGAGCTTCAGCCTGATGCCGTGGCTGGCTTCGGGGGATATGTCTCCATACCGGTGGGCTGGGCGGCTTCGCGTTTGCAGATTCCGCTGTTGATTCACGAGCAGAACTCGGCTGCCGGCCTGGCCAACCGCTTCCTGGCCCGCCGGGCCCACGCCGTAGCCCTGACTTACGACGCCGCCAAGAGTAAACTGCGCACCAATGGCCGGCTGCAGCTGACTGGCAACCCGGTACGCGCCGCCCTGCTGGAGGAGAT
>JAISUQ010000084.1 GCA_031272005.1 Coriobacteriales bacterium
CCCTGGCGCAACAGACGCTCTCGAATCGCTCTATACACAAACCTGCCACTAACCCGCAACAACGCTTCGGCAGGGTGGCGGGTTTGTAGCCTGCCATCTTGCAACTTTTCACGTGAAAAGTCTTGCGCTTATTGAGGGTTGCTTTATACTGGTTTTATTACAGCCGAATAAGGTAGGTGATTAAAACGGACCAGGAAATGAAACAGGCACTTACTCTGGCAATCCTCAATCAAAAAGGCGGTGTTGGCAAGTCGACAACGGCAGTCAATTTGGCTGCTGCGCTTGGCGAAAAGGGCCAAAAAGTGCTGATTGTGGACATGGACCCACAGGGAAATGCTACCAGCGGGCTCGGTGTCGAAAAGACCGTCGACACCCAAAGCGTTTACGAGGGTCTTCTGGGAGATGTTCCCGCGACTGAGTTAGTGAAGAAGACCGAATCAGAACTAGTCTGGATTATCCCCTCAACCATCGGCTTAGCCAACGCCGAACTGGAACTGGTTGCAGCGGTATCCCGAGAACAGCGCTTGAAAACCCTGCTTCAAGCCATTAAAGCCGACTACGACTTCATTATGATTGACTGCCCGCCTTCCCTGGGGCTGCTGACATTGAACTCCCTGGCAGCTGCTGATGGGCTCTTGATACCAATCCAGTGTGAGTTCTATGCGCTTGAAGGTCTGTCAAAACTCCTTGATACAATCAAAGTTGTCAAAACTCATCTCAATCCAACGATAGACATCTTTGGTGTGCTGCTGACCATGTACGACAATCGAACCTCTTTGGCCAAGCAGGTAGCTGAGGAAGTTACCGACTTCTTCCGCGAGAAGGTCTTCGAAACAAAGATTCCCAGGTCGGTGAGGATGGCAGAGGCTCCCAGTTATGGGGAATCCATCCTGACCTACAGCTCCAACAGTAAAGGCGCAGTAGCCTATCGAGAATTAGCGAAGGAAGTGATTGACCGTGTCTGAAACCGCTGTTAAAACCAAGAAACCCATGGGCAAGAGTCTTTCATCCCTGATTGGTGGAGCCAACGCCGAGTCGGGCTTCAACGTAGATTTCAACGAGATTGAGATCAACAAGATCCACGCCAACCCCAATCAACCCCGAACCGACTTCTCTGAGGAAAAGCTGGCCGAACTGGAGGCTTCTATCCGCAAAGACGGCCTCCTACAGCCGATTCTGGTGCGCCCTGAGGGCTCAGAATACGAGATAATCGCCGGAGAACGGCGCTGGCAAGCCTGCAAGCGTGTAGGCTTGAGTTCCATCCCAGCAAAGATCGTCTATGCAAACGATGCCGAAGCCCAGCAGATGGCCTTGGTCGAAAACCTCCAACGCGACAACCTGAACGCCATTGAGGAAGCCCGTGGCTACCAGAAGTTGATAGAGCTCAGTGGCTGCTCGCAGAAAGACGTTGCAGAGGCAGTCTCCAAAAACCAAGCGACAATCTCCAATGCCTTGCGCCTGCTCAGTCTCCCGGAAGAGGTCCAAGACCTGATGTTTGATGGTCTGTTGACCGCAGGTCACGCCCGCGCCGTCCTCTCCCTTTCCGACGAGGAGGCAATGCTCAAGCTGGCCAAGAAAATCGTGGAAGAGAACCTCTCGGTACGCAGCGCTGAGGGCATCGCCAGGCTTTATGGGACCCAAGGCATGGAACGGGCCAAGCGCCCGCCATCGCCACGTTCCTTCAAGCTGGTGGCTCGGAAGCTTCGCCAGCAGCTGAACACCAACGTTCGCGTCAAGACCGTGCGAGGCAAGCATCGTATTGAGATTGAGTTTTTGGATGAGGACGATCTGGAGCGCATCTTTGCCCTGGTGACCGAGACCACGCCAACTGCGCAATATACAGATGTATCGACAGAAACTGATGACATTGACGTAATCGACTAGAGGAACATTGTCATGAGTAAGCCAGCAACGGACAAACTTTCCAAGCAGAAACAGAGTCAGGCAGACGTCCTGTCATTCATCGGGGGCCTGGTCGTTGTCGCTGCAATCCTGAGCGTGATAGTAGCCCGTAACGACCAAATCCGTCGCGAGTTGGAAGCCATGCTCCAATCGGCTCTGAAAGTTGGGCGGGAGACGATAGTCCAATACCAGGGCGTTCTGAACAGCATCCGCGACATCCGCTCCCTGTTGAGCAAAGACGACAAGCAACCAGAGCCAGACAGCGCGACGCCTCCCAGCGGCGCGGCCGCCAGGTCTTTACCAGCAGATGCATACGAAAAACAATGGCAGCAACTACACCAGGATCGCGCAGCGTTCTACCCCAAGAACTAGGGAAACGCTGATTAAGTCTCAACTTCGGAAGGCCCCGTAGGGGCGCAATTCAGTGCGCCCTCTCAAGCAGAATAATCTCGCAGGTCGGGAGGGCGCGATGAATCGCGCCCCTACGGGCGTTACCATTGTTGGGATTAAAATCAACGCTCCCATAAGTTGTCAACAGGGTTGCCAACACCTGTTGTAAAATCCCTGTAAATGCATTGCTGTAAGAGCGCAGAGAAGTAAAACAGGCTTGTCGATTTGGGGAAAAGAGCGTATCCTTTTACAAAATATTTGCAGTTCCTGAATCTGGGGCGTTTGTGAGAAGGCTGCCTGAAAAGTTGGTTGCTGGCCTGTTGGCCATTTTGTTGACCGTTGGTTTTATGCCAGCGGTTGCTCTTGCGGGCGCTTCAGACGAAGAGAGTGCTCTCCAAAGCACAAGCCCCGAAGCCATTATGTCTGTCGAAGTGCAGCCAGGGGTAGAAACCGCTCCAACAGATTCCCCAGCAGCACCAGCAAGCTCCCAAGTCCCACCAACGGAAAGCCAGGCACAGCCGACGGAGAATTCCACCCCGGAGCAACAGCCAGCTGCGGAACCTGAGCCAGCACCAGCCGCAACAGACGCAGAGGCAACGGAGACCGAAACGGATTCAGCCTCGGAATTGGCGCCGGAAGCTGTGGAAACCGCAGAGCTCGAGACACAGGACACTACAGCCGACTGCTACGTTGTCTACATGTTGGAGAATCTGGACAGCAGTGACCCAGCTGATCCAAACAACTTCACCTACAACGGCCATTCCGAATCCTGGCAGGTGACTCTGGAGCACGAAGGGCAATTTGAGATCTCCCTGTCCGATTTGCCCAGCGCAGCGCCGGCCAGTTTCACCGGATTTACTTTACTACGCATAGGCGAGCCAGTACAACAAGATAATAGCCACTATGCTATACCATTGTATTATACACGTAACGTATATACATTGAAGCTGCATGGATTCAGCTGGAGCGCCATGGACTATCTGCCCAATGGGGCAACCTGGGACTGTGACGCCCAGGGCAGCTATGCGGTGCCCAACGACGGTAGTATCAGCAATGTGGTGGCAACTTTCAGATTCGGTGAGAGCCTGATGCCGTTGCGCTCGCTCAATCCGCTGCAAAAGACCTGGTCATTGACTCAGCCGCAGCGCACCAATGGCCAAATCAACGCCTATGTGCCGACCAGTCAGAGCCAGGCCATCTTCCCGACCGTCATGCCCGACCCGGCGCAGTATTACGCCGCCGCCGGCATCAGCGCCTATGACCCCGCAGTCCTGGAGTTCTGGGACTATATGTCGGCATTCCCGCTGGGAACCAAAAGCTCCAGTGAGCGTCGGGTCTATGTATTACTGGAGGACGTGGACAGCACAGACGCCAGCCAGTCGGGTAATTATGATGCGGAGATAACCGGCGACTCCCAATTCTACAAAGTTACCCTGATGACCGGGCAGGATGCGGAGGCTTATGCTGCCTATACCGCCGAAGAGCGCCCCGGGTTCAGCCTGAATACCGCATTGACCAGCAGCGACTGGCAGCCCGATCCGGCAACTGGCGGTACTACAAGCATGATAGTGATATATTATCAGAGAATCACAGTGCTTGTGGATTTCTACCTGGACGGGCTGGAGGACCCAACCACCGTTGCCGGGCGTTATGGCAGCAGCCTGTTCAGCGGCAACCCCGATGGTTTGGCTGAACTGCGCACACCTGCCGCCGATGAAGGCCAGGAGTTCCTCGGTTGGTATACCAATCCCGACGGCATGGGCGGGCTGCGTGTGGACGATCCGGACTCACTGGCCTACCTGGGCAGCTTCCCCACCGGCAACTTGTCCCTTTATGCCCACTGGTCAACGCCGACGCCTCCGGAAGACCCGGAAGACCCGGAAGACCCGGATGACGGCAACGATGACAGCGACAACGGGGGCGATGACAACGGAGGCAACGACAACAACACCAGCCCCACGGACAATAACTCGACAGATCCCGATGCCGGAAACAGCAACAACTGGACGACATCCTCCCAACCGTTAAGTACCGACGGCGATGTTGGATCTGATGACACAGAACAGGCCCAGGCGGCAGACGCCTCGCAACAGCAATCAGCCAACGATTCCGAAATCGTCAGCATTCCCGACACTCAGACGCCGGAAACCTTCTCGTTGGAGGCACCCCTGGTTACCGACCTCGGCAAACACGCCTGGGCGGGCGCCAACCTGGTGTTGCTGGCGCTGAATGCCCTGCCTGCGCTCTGGGTGGTTTTACGCAGCTTCCTGGGGCGTGCGGCCAATCGGCCCAAAGGGCGGCAGATTCTTTGGACAATAGCATCAGCGGCTTTGGCCACGGTTGCGCTGTTGTATTTCATGGCAACTCAGAGCCTCAATGCGGCTCCCGTGTTGGTGGACGCCCAGACCCCGACAATGCTGGCGCTGATGCTGGCGCAGGCGGTCCTGATTCTGGGAGCAAGGCTGTACCGGCAGTATTATCAGCACCTGTTGGCCGGAGGCGCCGAGGGCGACATCGACGGCGTCAGCCTGCGCAGCCGTATCCGGCAGCGCTACGGCCGCAACTGAGCAGCCGCAGGCGACAGCGTTGCCACCGCAACTGCACAGCAGGCGCGAGCGCGGATATGCGGGCACGCGGGGACGCGGGCACGGCTCCAGAAAATAGTTAGGTAACGAAATAGCCGTTCATCCGGATGAATGGCACTTTCCAACAGCAGGGTTGCGGAATATAGTGTATTTGAGAGCCAGAGGGGCGACTGGCTTGGCCCAAAGGGGCGACACGGGGGCGTCGCAATGGGGCGTTCAAAAATAAAAGAGGGCGTCATGAGAGAGCAGCCAAGGCTGCTCTCTTTGTTGGTGCGCTCGGAGGAATCTGGCCAAACGTTGGTTGGACTGCAGCATTATCGCAGGCCAGGAGGGCGATGAATTGCGCCCTCCCTCCCTGCGTTAGTTTCACGTTCGCAGGGCGCGCAGGGCCCCTGGCTATTGGGCGGCGAGCTGGCCGCAGGCACCTTGGATGTCGGCGCCTCGGGAGCGGCGCAGGGAGTGGGGGACGCGTGCGGCTTCCAGAGCGGCGACAATCTCGCGGACCCGGGGGGCAGGAGTGGGGGAGAAGGGGCTGGCGATTTCGGCCTCTGCTTCGCCCGCACTTACGCCCGCGCCCGCACCCGCGCCCGCACCCGCATCTGCGCCAGTATCAGGGCTGGCAGCCTGGTTGCAAGCTTCGCCTGAGGCGCTGTTCAGGGGAATCAGATTGACGTGGGCGAGCAGCCCATGGCAAAACTCCAGCAGGGCGGCTATCTCGGCTTCGGTATCGTTGACACCGGCAATCAGGGCGTATTCCAGGCTGGGTCGGCGCCCGGTCTTCTCTGCGTAGTTGCTCAGGGTCTGGCGCAGCAGTGGCAAAGGAGTGTTGGACAACGCTGGCATCAGCTGATTGCGGGTCGCCTGCACGGCGGAGTGCAGCGAGACTGCCAGGGTAAACTGCTCCGGCTCGGAGCTCAGGCGGCGCAGGCCGCCCAGCAGGCCGCAGGTCGAAAGCGTCAGGTGGCGAGCGCCAATGCTCAGGCCATCCGGGGAGTTCATCAGGCGCAGGGCAGCTAATGTAGCATCATAGTTAGCTAGCGGTTCGCCCTCACCCATGGCCACGGCGTTGGTCACCCGACGGTCGAAGTCGCGGGTCACTACCAGCAGCTGGTCGAGCATTTCGCCGGGCGCCAGCGAACGCACCAGGCCCAACCGCCCGGTGGCGCAGAAGGCACAACCCATGGCGCAGCCCACCTGGGTGGAGAAGCAGACCGTCAGGCGTTCGCCATCGGGGATGGCTACGGTCTCGATGCGCTGCCCGTCGGCCAGCTCCAGCAGGTATTTGCGGCTACCGTCGACAGACTCCAGACGCTGCACGACCAGCGGTGCAGCCAGCGGCTCCTCGGCGGCCAGACGCTGGCGCAAGCTGGCGGGCAGATTGCTCATCTCCGCATAATCTATCGCCGCACGGCCGTAGAGCCAGCGCAACAGCTGCCGCGCCCGAAACTGCGGCTGCCCCCAGCCGGCCAGCAGCGCGGCCAACTCCACGGGCCCGTAACGTTTGATGCCTATTGCACGCGGGAACTCACTCATAACGCTAATTGTAAGGTAAAATCAAACGGAGAGAGTTATCAGACGGTTACTGCACACACTTTCAACCGACATCCTGAGGCTTGTGCAGCCGAAGCTCAGGATTGCGGGAGAGCGGGCAGCCGGCAATGGGCAGCAAAAAAGCAGCTCCGGGCCTGGCAGGGTGGTGTGAGCAGTGCCTGTAAGGCGATGAAAGCGGGAGCAATGCCAGAGGCGCAGCGCAATCTGTTTGCGGAGCCGAAGCTGCCGGAAATCGGCCAGCCGGCGTCTGAACCAGCGCCCATAGCGGATTTGCCATTCATCGAACCGATGCTGATACCAGCGTCGTCGGGCCTTGCGGATTGGAGCGGAGAAGGGCTGGCGGGGTCGGCTGCCATGGGAGCCGGGGCGGCTGTCGGAGCCGGGACGACTGGGGCTGGGGCAGCTGCCGGAGCGGCGGCTGCCGGGGCTGTCGGCGCCGGGGCAACCGGGGCCGGGGCAGCTGCCGGGCAGCTGGCGCCACCGCAGCCGCAGCAGCGCGTCGGGACGCAGACGCAGAAGCAACCCCGGACGCAGGCGCAGCCCAGACCCAAAACGCAAACCCAGCCTCAGCCGAGGACGCAGGCACAATCCCAAAAAACCACCCAGGCGCCCGGACAGAAGCAAGCCCGGAAAACGCAGCCAGCACAGAAGCCTCAACAATCCCAACAATCGCAGCAATCCCAACAGCCGCAGCCGGCCAGGACGCAGACCCAGCAGTCCACGCCAACCGAAAAACCCCCGCAGAAGCAAGCCCAACCAGCCCAGTCCAACAAGGGGTTCTGGCGCTGCGGCTGCACGATATTCATCTTTCTGGCCTGGACACTGATCGGGTTGGGCAGCAACATCTACGAGCGTTGCAGCTCCGATTGGGGCGATCTGCCCACCTCCAGCAGTTCCTCCACCAACTCGTATAGCCCCAACATCAACAGTTACAACAGTTACAATAGCGACAGCAGCATCCTGACCTACGACCCTTCAACGTCGTATTTATTGAACAATAATAATGAGTGGGAAGACTTGGTCTGGGTTGGCGATGCCGAGCACGGTTACGTGCAGCTTCCTGCCAGCTGGGAATATCAACCGGATTGGGATAGTGGCGGCGGTACCCTGGCCTATCAGAGTCCGACAACTGACTCCTGGGCTTCGTTGGCGACCGTGGAGACAGACGTCAACATCGGCATCAAGTGGGCTTCGCAGCAGGCGATTCTCGAAAACCTGGGCTACACAGACATCCTGCAATGGGCCGACAGCCAGACTGTGCTGATAGACGCCGACAGCGGAGAGACTATCGAAGTCGAGGTCATGGGGGTAGACGGCTTCAAATACGCTGATGACGGCAATGTCAGCAGCCTGATGTGCACTTATATCTATGTCTTTGAAGACGGTCGGGTATATATGCTGCGGACGTGTGCAGGCGTCGACGATTATCTGAATCTCTACGATACAGGCGACAGCTTCAGCCCGGTACAACCCCCTCAGGAGCAGGAGCAGGAGCAGGAGCTGGCGCAGGAGCAAGGGCAGGAGTGAGCAGATGAGCAACGGACAAACCCAGCTGAACAGTGCTTCCACCGCAGGCGCCGAAGCCGGGGATGCAAGGCAAGCAGGACTCAAGGTGGTCGTGCTCTATGGCGGCAACAGCGGTGAACGCGAGGTTTCGCTGGTCAGCGGCCGCAACGTCGCCGGGGTGCTGGAGCAGGAAGGGTTCGACGTGCTGCTGCTGGACACCGGCCAGGGCGGCAAGGCTGAAGAACCGCTGGGCTTTGCCCCGGTTGTGACGGCGCTGCAGGACTTCGCCCCCGACGTGGTATTCATCGCCCTGCATGGTAAAGGCGGAGAGGACGGCTCGATGCAGGGTCTGCTGGAGCTGCTCGGAATCCCCTATACCGGCAGCGGCATACTAGCAAGCTCACTTGCTATGGACAAGGAGAGAAGCAAGCTGTTCTACCGCGACCAGGGCCTGAGTGTGCCACCGAGCATCTGCGTGCGGCCAGAAGACGCGCTGAGCCCGGCACTGGCCACCGCAGCGCCGACCGCCACCACCGCCGCGCCAGCCCCGCAGGCTGCCGCAGCGGCCACTGCAACGCCAGCCACCGCAGCGCCCGCCACCACCATCAAGCCAACGCTGCTCCAGCGGGTCCAGGAAGAAGTCGGCATCCCCTGCGTGGTCAAGCCGGTGGCCGAAGGCTCCTCGCTGGGCGTCTACATCGTCCGCCAGCCCGAGGAGCTGGCCGCCGCTCTGGCGGCCGCCTTTGCCATCAGCGACGAGCTGATGATCGAACGCTTCATCCAGGGCCGCGAGGTCACGGTCTCAGTCCTGGGCAACGACGAGCCCTGGGCCCTGCCGGTCATCGAAATCATCCCCCACGCCGAATTCTACGACTATCAAGCCAAGTACGCCGAAGGTGGCTCCACGCACGTCTGCCCGGCGGAGCTGCCGCCGGCCTGGACCGAGACCTGCCAGCGCCATGCCGTGCTGGCCCACAAGGCGCTGGGCTGCAGGGGCATGTCGCGTACCGACTTCATCTTCGACGCCGAGGGCACGCCCTGGGTGCTGGAAAGCAACCTCATCCCCGGCATGACCGGCACCTCCCTGCTGCCCGACGCCGCCCGCGCCGCCGGCCTGACTGCCGGGCAACTATACCGCAAACTGATTGATTATGCTTTGGAGTAAACCCAACCTTATCCAAATCACCGCCAACAACCGCGGAGCGGCCGGACAGGAGCCGGCAACTTCGCGAGTAACCCAGTAAGGAGCCCCGTAGAATGCACGACATCGCCATCATCGGCGCCGGCCCGGCCGGACTCTCCGCCGCCATCACCGCTCGCGCCCGCAACAAGGACGTCCTGGTTCTCTCCAACAAACCCCAGGACAGCCCGCTGGCCAAGTCGCACCTGATCGATAACTATCCCGGCCTGCCCAAAGTCAGCGGCCTGGCCCTGCTGGAGCAGATGCTGGCCCAGGCCCGCAGCCTGGGCGCCCACTTTGAGTTCACCCGGGTGCTCAGCGTGCTGCCCATGGGCGAGCATTTTACGCTCACCACCAGCGACGCCAACTTCGAGGCCCGCAGCGTCATCCTGGCACTCGGCACGCCGCAGGCCAGGGCCTACCCCGGTGAGCAGGAGTTCCTCGGTCGGGGCGTCAGCTACTGCGCCACCTGCGACGGCATGCTCTACCGCAACGCCCACGTGGTAGTGGTGGGGGAGAACCCCGAGGCCGCCGAGGAAGCCAACTTTCTGGCCGAGCTGGGCGCCAAGGTCTTCTATCTGGCGCCGAAGCTGCCGCCGGGGCTGGAGCAGGGCATCTTCCAGCAGGCCGGCAGGCTGTTGGCCATCGAAGGCGACATGATGGGCGTCACCGGCGTACGCTTTGCGGAGCAATGCGAGGATGCTGGGAGCGCCGAAGCCGACAGCGATCGTGCCGAAGGTACGCTGAGCTGCCAGGGCGTCTTCATCCTGCGTTCCCAGATCGCTCCCTCGGCACTGATTGCCGGACTGGAGCTGGCAGGCAACTTCATCGCCGCCGATGCCAACGGCTGCACCAACATCCCTGGGGTCTTTGCCGCCGGCGACTGCGTGGGCAAGCCGTTGCAGGTAGCCAAGGCCGTAGGCCAGGGTCAGCTGGCCGCCTTTGCTGCCGTGGAGCATCTGGGGTAATCCGATGGCAGCGGGCAACAGGCACCAGGCGGTAAGCTACAAACTCAGGGAAACGCTGACTAATTCCAATTATGGTAATCCACGTAGGGGTTCGCAGCCCAGTGGGCTGCGAACGGGCGAAGCTGCGAATGCAGCGCTTGAGCCCTTGGGCAAGGCGATTCATTGCGCCCTTTCGAGCAGAGCAATTTCGCAGGTTGGGCGGGCGCGATGAATCGCGCCCCTACGACCAACGGAAGCTTGGAGCAAAATCAGCGTTCCTCCAAGCCCACATCGCGCTTCTCCGACCCCTTAGGGGAGCATGTCCAGCTGCTCAGCGAGCAGCAGCAGCGGCAACTGGCGCAATATCCGCCGGTGGAGCAGGTCTACTGCGGCTTCTACGGCAGCTTCGACCCCCGGGATAAAACCGGCGGCAGCTTCCTGATTGGCACCGAGGGCATCATCGGCGCCGACATCGGGTTGGAGCTGCGTGATGGCCAGCCCTGGCTGACAGCACCGGCTGATGGTCGTCCCATCGCCATACCCGACGAACCAGCGGCCACCCGCCTGCGCGAGCTGCTGCAACAGGATTGGGAGATCCGCTGCATCCTGGCGCGCACCATCTATCGCACCGACGACAAGGGCTTCACCGGCGAGTTCGCCGCGCTGGCGATTCAGGCAGGCAACAGCGAGGCCGCCGGCCAGAACGTTGCTGCCGGCGTGAGCGCCGCCGCCGGCCAGAGCTCTGCTGACAGGAGCGTCACCGCTGAAGTGGATGTAACCGCCGCCCTGCACCGCTTTGGCCAGCATATCGCCGAACGCCTCCGCGCCGGCGAGCGCCCCAGCCTGGCGTTGACTCAGCTCCAGCTGGCCCGGGTGCTGGACAGCAATGGTGAGTGGTACCTGACCAAAGCCGAGCCCAAGCCGTCGCTGCCTGAGGGCGCCTACGTCTACCGCGGTCGGCGCAGCTGGTCGGAGAGCCTGATCAGCCAAGCCTACCAGCACAACAAAGGCTGCGGCATTCTCAGCTGGGTCGTGATAATTGCCATAGCAGCCCTGGCCGCCTGGGCCATCTGGCAGCTGCTGACCTGAGCCCCACCCCGTACCTACAGTGCACCTTCAGATTGTCATTACAGGCTCCGAGGGTTTTCTAAGCTCTGGAGGGCGCGACGACCAACCCATAATTTTCAAAGTCTACTGGCTGCAGACTGCAATGTCATTGGATTTTGTTAGACTGTAGCTTGCAGGCATGAATTGGGAGGTTAATAAATGCACTCCAAGGCATCAGGGAAGGATGGTGGCAGTATGGGGCAGTTTAACTTTCTCAGCAAGACACTCATGTTGACATTGATGGCGCTTAGCAAAAGGAGCACTTATGAATAAGATAGTCGCTCGTTTTACCACAGAGCCGGGAAAGATCGCCAGGATTACCTGCCTGGTGGCACTCGTTTTAGTGTTGTTAATGTTGTTTGGTGTCGAATCAATAGCATATGACAGCATGAATAACGGTAATTTCGTTCCTCTAAGTTTTGCTCTTGGAACTGAGGTATTGGCCTACCCATCTGCCGCCGCAGTTCTTGCGTCAATCATCTTGCTTGTGCTTGGCAAGGATCATGCCTGCGCATGGATAGCTTACCTGAATTTCATATTTCTCGTGGCTGTGTTTGTCTGGATTTTCAGTATGTCCAATTTCACCATCACCTTGTGGGCGGTGATTCTGAGTATAGTGGCGTTGGTAGCAGCGATTCTTTCAACCCTGACCATCAAGATAAAAAAGAATCAGCAGAAAGCTTGATGTCCTATTACCAAGGAAGCGCTGATTTATTCCAACCAATGGCAAACGCTGAGGGGCGCGATTCATCGCGCCCTCCCGACCTGCGACATAGCTCTGCTCGAAAGGGCACGATGATTCATGCCCTACGCCGTGCGACCGTGCAGTATTGGCGACAGGCGTTTGTAGAGCAGAAACACCAACACAGCTGTTATCAATCCCTTTAACAGGTTAGCTGCGACGATGAGCCCCAGCACGCTCTGGACAAACTCGCGGATTGGTTCGCCGCCCATGAACAGCGGCGTGACAATCAGATTGGCCGGAATCATCACGATGGTCATCGCCACAACGCCGGCTATCAAAGCGATAATTGCGCCCTTGATGTCCTTCTTCACCCGGTAAATCAGGCCAGCTGCTACCACATAGGAGCCTATCGCCAGAAAGTGCATGATCATCCCGTAATATCCAGACTCGGCACCACCGAACATGAAGTTCAGCAGGATGGTCAGAGCCGCCAGCAGCAGGCCTGCCGGTGTGCCAAAGGCAAAGGTGGCAATCAATATCGGCAAATCGGAATACTCATATTTGATAAAGTCCACCACCGGCATCAGCGGAAAATTGGGAACCAGCGACAATATCACCGAGATTGCCAGCAACACCGCCATCGAAGCCAGCTGTCGCGTGCCCCAGCGCTGCCGCCCCGCAGCCCCGCTGCCCGCCGCTGCGCCATTTGCTCCACCAGCAGCCGCTCCACCGCCCGCCCCGCCCGCGCCGCCTGCGCGGCCACCAGCCCCACCAGCTGCCGCTCCACCGTCTGCAACCGCGACAGCCACCGGCTCGCTTGTCTCCACACTCTTCTGCACTTTACTAGGGGTACTCATAATGAGCCTCCTGTTCTCTCATCCGGACTATACCGTCGGTCCCGGATTCGCACCAGGTCGGCCGTGTGGCTCGCGGACTCGTGGCTGCCGCCGGGGATAAACCCAGCGCAACCCATCACCGCCGGTGAGGAATCGCACCTCGCCCTGAACAGTTAACCCCCACAGTGTAGCAGAAAGCCGTATAGCTTTGGGAAGTGCTGTGCAAGCAGTTGCTCAGGAAAGCACCAATTTAGCCCCAAGCGCCCCTACGACGATTACCGTAGTTGGGATAAATGAGCCTTCACTAAGAGAGAATCGCTGGCCGTTGGGGGGGGTGGGGGGGCGCGGCGCGGTGGGGCCGGCTTATGGGGTTGAGTGCAATGGCGGGGG
>JAISUQ010000149.1 GCA_031272005.1 Coriobacteriales bacterium
CCCACCCGCTTCAGGGCTTTGCGCAACAACGAGATATGGGCTTCCACGTGGTTGCCGCCGGCCTCGCTGTCCCAGCCCCAGAGTTTGCGCAGGATGGTCTCCTTGCCCAACAGCAGACCCTGATTGGCAATCAACAGCTCCAACAGCTGAGCCAGCTTGGGGCTGAGCTGCTCGGACTGCTGGCCGCAGGTTAAAAGCAGCGCCTGAGGCGCCAAGCTGAGATCGGCGAACTTCAACTCATCGCTGGCAGGTTGTCCGAGGCTGCGCCGCCCCAAAGCCCGGATACGGGCCAGCAGCTCATCGGTATGGAAGGGTTTGGGGAGATAATCGTCAGCCCCGGCATCCAGGCCGGCGATCTTGTCTTCGGTGGTATTGCGGGCTGTGAGCAGGATCACCGCTGTGCCGTCGCCGCCAGCCCGCAACTGCTGGAGCAGCGAGATGCCATCCAGCTTGGGCAACATGATGTCCAGGATGATCAGGTCGTAGACGCCACTTTGGGCATAAGCCAGGCCGTCGACCCCATCAAAGACGAGGTCGACGGCGTAGTTGTTCTTCTTCAGCACCTCGCCCACAGCACGGGCGATGTACTTCTCATCCTCTACCAACAGGATGCGCACGGGCTTACTGATCCCCGCTACTTGACCGCCGCGCCGCCACGGACGCTGACGGAGCCATCGCTGCCGACACTGACTTCCACATCATCAGGCGGCGTCTCGCTCCAGGTGCTGCCTCCGTCGCTGGAGTAGTAGGTCACGCCATCCTCGGTACGTACTGCCAGACTGGCTGTAGCACCGTCCGGCACGCCCAGGTAGGCGTCGGCACCCTCAGAGCCGGCCCCGACAATCACGAAGGACTGGCCATCCTCGGTGGTGAAGCCATAAGCGCCATCCGGCAGGCCTTCGGTCCAGGTCGCGCCATCATCGGTGGAATAGCTGCTGCTGCCGTCCTCTTCGGTGCGTACCAGCACCGAGCCGGATTCCACTCCGTTGACATCCGTGACCGTGAGGGTCAGTTCGGCATCCTCGCCTTCGGCCAGCGCTACGTTGGCGCTGTAGTGCAGATAGGCCATCAGGCTGAAGACCACGGCCAGGGCGGCCAGGGCGACGATCAACAGGCGGTAGCTTCTGCGGGGTTTGACTGTCTCTTCCATATCGTTGTTCTCCTTTAGCTCATTGCCAATACTTGTCGGTGTCTGCAAGGTACCCTTGACAATGACCATCTTAGGCCGCCAAGCTCAACTCAAGCTGAAATCTGCGGACTTTTTTCGCGGCGCCGCTGCGGCAGTATCAACAGAGCGGTCAGTCCATACAGCCAGGCTGCGACCAGCGGTAATACCAGATAGAGATAGAGCAATGGAACGGGCACGAGACTCCAGAGGGCCTCAAGTGCGCCCGAGCCATCGGTGCCGAAGGTGAACAGGTAGTTGGCCGGCCCAAGGCCAACAGCCCGGATGGTCATGTTGACCATATGCATGACCGCCGTACCAGCCGCCAGGATGCCCAGCACCCAGGGAACGTCGCGCAGCTGCGGCTTGAACAGCCCCAGCGTCAGCAGGCTGACGCCGTTGACGATGTCGATGCAATGCATGCCGTAGTAGCCGATGTTGCGCGGCAGCAGCAAATCGCCGCTGAAGGCTGCCACCGGTGAGACCATGGCCATCAGAGCGCCAAGCGGGGCGGTGTAGAAGCAAAACGCCGTGAGTCGCTCATTGCGCAGCATCAGAGCCACGGGTATCAGCCAGATATTGATGTTGCACAGCTGCAGCGGCAATTCCATCCAGATATTGAAGGTCTCCATGTTGTAATCGGCCATGAATTCCGCATCCTGGGAGAGATTATATTTATACCAGATAAACACCAGGAGGTTGAAAAGGCACAGCGAGATGACCAAGCTGCGACGCATGGCCTCGTCGCGGTCGTGGTAAAGCAGTTTGATCAGTACAATCAGGGCGATGGTGATTGCAACCAGGATCCACCATACAGAGTTGAAAGGTTCGATGTTCAGACTCACGGTTGCGGGTTTCTCCTTTGCTTCTCGGTTGGCCCTTGCGGGTGTTTGGGCAGACGGACGGGCATTTGGACTCCTTGACGGACAGGTGGACGGAGGGCGGAGAGCGGATGGCAGAGGGCGGCCTCATTGGCTACGTTGCTTGAGGGCCCGGTCGACCTCGCGTTTGGAGTCGCGCTCGGCTATAGAGGCCCGTTTGTCGTAGGTCTTCTTACCTTTGGCCAAACCCAGGTTGACCTTGACCAGGTTGGCTTCGTTGAAGTACAGCGACAACGGCACCAATGTCATGCCGGTCTGCTGGACTTTCTGGGCCAGATAGCGGATCTGCTTTTTGTGCAGCAGCAGCTTGCGCTTGCGGTCCGGGTCGGGGTTGGCCCGATTGCCATGGCTGTAGGGCTTGATGTGCAGGCCGTGCAGCCAGACCTCGCCGCCACGGATGATGGCAAAGGTGTCAGTCAGCTGGCCGCCGCCGTCGCGCAGTGAGCGGACTTCGGTGCCGGTCAGGGCGATGCCGGCCTCAAAGGTCTCCAGCACCTCGTAGTCAAAGCGGGCCCGGCGGTTGGCGGCCAGCTGCTTATGTTCCGGTTGCTTCTGAGCCATGCTTGCCTACCTGGGGGTGAAGTCGGCCTTCTCATCGAGGTCCAGCACAAAACGGGTCAGGATTTTCACGGCATACTCCAAATCCACCAACTTCAAGACCTCGGTGGGCGTGTGCATATAGCGCAACGGCACCGAAATCAGGCCGGCGACTTTGCCGCCTCGGGAGAGTTGGATGGGGTTGGCATCGGTACCTGTAGCCCGGGGCTCGGGACCGATCTGGAAGGGAGTCTTGGTCTTTTTAGCGGCTGCCACCAGGCGCTCGAAGAGCACCGGGTTGATGTTCGGGCCGCGCCCGAGCAACGGGCCGGCGCCGGCTTTGGCCTCGCCGTAGTGGGTCTTTTCGATTCCCGGATAGTCGGTGGCGTGTCCCACCTCGGCACTGATGCCGATAACCGGATTGACACCATAAGCGCTGGTAGCGCCGCCGCGCAGGCCAATCTCTTCCTGTACGGTGCCGGCAGCGATCACATCGCAGCGGGCGCCACCGGCCTTCTTGACTTCCTCGAGCACGCGGGCGGCGATCCAGACGCCGATTTTATCGTCAAAGGCCCGGGCTACGGCAAAGCCGTCACCGAAGGTCTCAAAGCCCACGCCGTAGGTAATCACATCGCCGATGCGGATCAGCTTTTTGGCCTCTTTGCCGCTCAGACCGACATCGATGAATAATTTGTCAATTTTAGTAACAGTTTTACGCTCGTCCGGATCGATCAGGTGAATCGGCTTGCGGCCCATCACGCCGCGCAGCAGTTGCGGCTTGTTGGGGTCCTTGCCGGTGCCATAGACATTGACCCGCGTACCCGGCAGGATGGCTGCATCCACGCCGCCGATGGCATCGAAGGAGATGTAGCCATCATCGCTGATGTACTTGACCATCATGCCAACCTCGTCAATGTGCCCGGCAATCATCACACTCGGCGCCGGTTGACTCTGGCCTTTGGCCGGCGGCTTGGCTCGCAACGTGGCATGGACGCTGCCTAAGACGTTGGTCTCAACAACGTCAGCCACGCCTTTGAGGCGTTGACGCAGCAGCTCGGCAGCCGGCACTTCATAGCCACTGGGCGACGGCGCTTCGGTCAGGTCGCGGAGGAAGTTCAGGTCTTTTTGGTTCATCAGTACTCCTTGGTTGAGCTTGTTTTGGGTACTCACTGTATCACAAACAGCAGCTGATGGCGGCTGTTATCAATGTCCTTGAGAATGACGTCGACCGGTTGGCCGAGCCGGAAGGCCTGGCCGCTGGTCGGGTCACGATAACGCTGACGGGCCATCTCGTACTCAAAATCCCCGGGCAGACTGGCGGCTGCGACGAAGCCATCGGCGGTGGTACTGTCCTCGCGCACATACAACCCATAAGTGTTGACGCCAGTGATGATGCCGGTAAAGTGCTCGCCGATACGCGGCGCCAGATACTCCACCAGCTTCAGGGCGGTTGCCTCAAAGGCGGCCCGCTCGGCCTCGCGCTCCATGTTCGAGCTGTGCTGGCAAATCCAATCCAACTGGCCTTGGGTGGAGCTGAGCCAGGCAGGTGGCTTGGGTTGCTTGGACGGCTTGGACTTGGCCAGCTTTGCCGGCCCCGGCCTGGCCTGCGACCCGGGCTGAACCTGTGGCTCACTGAGAGCGCCAGCCTCCATCTGTGATTTGCCCAGTGCTTCTTTGAGCAGGCGGTGGACCATCAAATCGGGGTAGCGGCGGATTGGCGAGGTGAAGTGGCAGTATGCCGTCGAAGCCAGACCGAAGTGTGTGGAGAATTTCGGAGCATAGCAGGCTCGCTTCATCGCCCGCAGCAGCAGGCTGCTGATCAGATAGTGCTCCGGGCGGCCGGCGCTCTCATCAAGCAGCTGTTGGATCTCGTGCGAGTTTGTCGGTGGCCCCTGGCGGCAGTAGCCAAACTCCTGCAAAGTGGGCAGCAGCTCCTCCAGTGCGCCCGGGGCCGGATGATCATGGACCCTGAAGACCATGGCCGCCTCCTGCTGCAACATCCAGGCGGCAACCTGCTCGTTGGCCAGAATCATCGCCTCTTCCACCAGCGCCGTCGCCCGCGTCTTGCTGCGCAGGCGCACCTCGACAGGCGCGCCATCGGCATCCAGCAGCACCTTGGCCTCCACGCCGGCAAAGTCGATGGCTCCGCGTTGACGACGACGCTGCTCCAGCCTGGTGGCCAGCCTGTCCAGGTTGCACAGCCTCTCGGCGACTTCGGCAGCGCAGGGCGGCTCGATGCTGCTGCCACCCGTGATGATCTCCAGCGCCTCATCGTAGGTCAAGCGCGCCCGGGAACAGATCAGGGAGGGGTAGAATTCGCTGCTGAGCACGCTGCCGTCTTTGGCCAGCAGCATATCCACCGTAAAAGCCAGCTTGTCCTCACCGGGGCGCAATGAACAGAGCTCGTCGGAGAGCCGGGGCGGCAGCATCGGTAACACCCGATCGGGCAGATAGACACTGGTGGCCCGGCGCCGGGCATCCATGTCGATGGCGCTGTCCCAGGGCACATAGGCGCTGACGTCGGCGATGTGCACGCCCAGGCGCAGCTGCCCGTCGACGTAGTCCAGCGACAGGGCGTCATCGAAGTCCCTGGCGTCTTCGGGGTCGACCGTGAAGATGCAACGCTGGCGCAGATCCCGACGCGGCAGGGCACCCGCAGCGGCCTGGGCGGGGGCGGTCGGGGCGGCGGCCTGTTCGGCTTCGGCCAGAGCTGCGGCGGAGAACTGCGTCTCCAGGGCATGCTGGCGGATAATCACCTCAATGCCCATCCCCTGTTCGTCCTGGCGGCCGAGGATCTCTTCGATGTAACCTTGGGCCGACTGGATGCGACCGGGGTAGGCGGTCAGTCGCACCACCACCACATCACCGTCTTTGGCAATCAGGCCTTCAGCCCGCCTGTCCAAAAAGATGTCGTACTGAATCCGTTCGTCGTGCGGCACCACCACACCCAGGCCATTGGCAAAGTGCATGGTGCCCACTACCGTACTATGGGCTCGCTCCAATACCCGGGTCACGCTGCCCAGCAACTCCCGATCGCCCTCGCCGCTGCCATAGCGCAGCTGCTGAGCGCTGGGTCTTTGCATGTATTGCCGACGCTGGGCTTCCAGCTTGCGCAGGCGCTGCACCTCCACCACATCGCCATCCATGGCGCCGCGCAGATGACCGCGCAGTACAAAGTATTCACCCTCGGGAGTATCCACAAAACCATAGCCTTTGACAGCGATGGAGATGACTCCGGCACTCAGATGGCGGGGTTTGCGGCGGGCTTTTTTGTGACGGCGCGACATCGCAGACTCGATACAGTCCGAGCTCAGGACAGGGCACCGATGGCAGCATCCAGCTGGGCATCCCAACCGGCAACATAGCTGAAATCCGCGCTGCCTGGATTATGTGTTATATAATCTGGCAAATTGTCGGCAGTCAACTCCGGCACCTCTCCCGGCGCCACGACAATATCCGGCGTGACGCCAACGCCGTCCAGGGTTCGTCCGTTGGGACTCATGTAGTGGGCGCTGGTGTATTTGATGGCGCCACCAAAGCTGAGGACGTTGATGTTCTGAACGGTGCCCTTGCCATAGGTCTGCTCACCGACGATGATGGCCCGGCCGTGGTCCTGCAAGGCGGCAGAGACCAACTCGGAGGCCGAGGCCGACTCGCCATTGACCAGCACGGCTACGGGGATGCTGGTCAGCGCGTCGCCGCTGACCGACTCGCTGACAATGCCGCTGCGGCTCTCGATCTGGACGACGATGCCCGAGGGCACGAAGACCGAGGTGACGTCGACGGCCTGCGATAGGTAACCGCCCGGATTGCCGCGTAAATCCAGAATCAGGCTGGTTGCGCCCAGGCCTTCCAGCTCACTGATGACCTCGCGCAGCTCCTGGCCGCTGGTGTCGGTGAAGCGGCGCAGGTAGATATAGCCAATCGTGTGCCCGGATGTCTGGATCAGCTGACCGACGACGGTGGGGACATTGACCATCCGCAGAGTCATGGTGGTGCTGCGTTCGCTGTCGCCGCGCCCCCAGATGATCTCCACCTGCTCGCCTTCGGGCCTCTGGACCGCCTGCGTGGCGTCTGCGGAAGTCCATTGCTGGCGCTGGCCGTCGATGGCCAGGATGGTGTCGCCGGGCAGCACACCGGCCTCAGCGGCTGGCGAGCTCGGATAGACCTCCAGTACGGTGACCGCCCCGTCCAGCTCCACCAGCACCACGCCGATGCCGCCGTAGACCCCGGAGGACACCTGGGTATAGGCGTTATATTCTGATGGAGAATAGTAAACAGCATAGGGGTCGCCGCTGGCCTCCAGCAGACCCTTGATGGCGGCGGCCGTGGCTTCGTCCATCTCGGCCTGGCTGAAGCGGTGCAGGCCCAACTCATCGATGACCTCGGCCGCCTCGCGCACCCGGGCCACCAATTGCAGAGGCGATACCAGCGCCTCGGCATCGGCTGCGCCCGCCGCCCGGGGATCGCTGAGGCCGAACAGCGGCGCGACGTCGAATGCGCCCACATAGGAGACCACATTGCCCAGGGTAAACAGCGACAGCGCCAACAGCAGCCCCAGGACGCAGTAACCCACACGCGCCAGAACGGGCGCGTACTGTTTGCGGCTTCGGGGCAGTGGCTCGGCAGCCGACTTCTCCCGCGCTTCTGGCTCGCCCGACACGTTCAGTATGGCATCAGACCTTCAGATAGCGGCGCATCGCCCACAGCGAGCCAAACAGGCCGATGATCAGGCCCACGCCCGCCAGCATCAGATAGATCAGTGTGACGCTGGCCAGGGGGATGTCGGCCACCACCCAGGCGATATTCTCCCGCATGAATGGAATCAGCACCAAAAAGACGATAACGGCAATCGAGCCGATGGCCAGCCCGGCGCCAATCAGGGCCTGCAGCGCGCCCTCCATCAGAAACGGCCCGCGGATAAAGCCGTTGGAGGCACCGACCAGGCGCATGATGGCAATCTCCTTGCGCCGGGCCAGGATGGCCAGACGGATGGTGTTGTTGATGAAGATCAGGGCCACAAACACCAGCATCAACACCAGTGCCAGGCAGACGTTGCGGATGATGTTGGCCACCGAGATCAACTGCTGGACGAACTCCTCACCGTAACGGAAGGAATCGGACGGGCTTTCTGGGTCGGCAATGACATTGGTCAGGCGATCGAAGGTCAGGATGGTGTCGACCACGCTCTGGACCTGCTCAGGATCGGAGAGCTTGATCTCAATGGAGGCCGGCAGCGGATTGCCGTCGATGGCGCTGGCGATCTCTGAGGTCATGCCGGGCATCTCCAGATAGCGCTCCATGGCCTGTTCCTTGGAGACGTAGGACACGCCACCTTCGGCCACCGCCGGGATGTCTTCGACAAAGACCATCAGGGCGTCGCGGTCGGCAGCGGCCGGGTCGCCTTCGGTGGCGGCGGCGTCACTGATCCAGATGGTGATGGCAATCTCGCTCTCGACCTGTTTAATCAGCTCGTTGACTATCAGCGAGAAGACCATGAACACCCCGATGACCAGCAACGATAAAAAGATGGTGACGATAGCGCCCAATGTGGTGGAGAAGTTCTTGCGGGAGTTGCTGAATGCTTCTTTGACGAAATACCAGAGACTACGCATCGAGACCATACACCCCCTTCTGCTCATCGCGCACCAGATAGCCATTCTCCAAAGCGACCACCCGCTTGCGCAGGGAGTCCACCATCTCGCGGTCGTGGGTGGCCACGACGATGGTGGTGCCGGTGCGGTTGATTCTATCCAGCAGCCGCATGATACCCAAAGAGGTCTGCGGGTCGAGGTTGCCGGTGGGTTCGTCGCAGATCAACAGCGGCGGGCGGTTGACAATGGCCCGGGCGATGGAGACCCGCTGCTGCTCGCCGCCGGAGAGCTGGTCGGGGTATTGGTCGAGCTTATCCTCCAGCCCCACCAGTCGCAGCACCTCCGGCACCTGGGTGCGGACGATGTGCTTGGACTTGCCGATGACCTGCAGGGCAAAGGCCACGTTCTGGAAGGCCGTCTTGTTGGGCAACAGCTTGAAGTCCTGGAAGACGCAACCGATATTGCGGCGCAGGTA
>JAISUQ010000064.1 GCA_031272005.1 Coriobacteriales bacterium
CTCCACCAACCAAGCGCCCGGCAAGCGCCCGGTTTTCTCCGCCATAGTCCTTGTGCAAACTACCAGTTAAGACTATACTTCGTTCAGGAAGAGCAGGCGGCTTGCAAGGGCCGGCTGTCTGCAAGGGACAGGCGCTCATCGGTGTTGGGAAGCACCCGGGTGCCTTAAATCTAGGAGGAACAGAATATGGAGAAGAAGACCAGCGATTTGACCCGCAGGAGTTTTCTTGGCCTGGGAGCCGCGGCAGCCGTGGGCGCAGCAGCAGCAGCAGCTGGCTGTACGCCAACTGCCGGCAGCGGTGGCTCGGGGAGTGGCTCAACCGCCGGTGGCGCCGGCGGCTCGGCGGCGGCCAGTGGTGATTTGATTGCCACTGCCTACCTCAATCCCCAGGACTTCAGCTACAAGGATGCCACCAGCGAATGTGCCAACATCTTCTCGCCATTCAAGCTGGGTTCTCTGGAACTCAGCCACCGACTGGTGAAATCGGCTGCCGGCTCGGCCACCTATCTGGCTGGCCCCACCGACGAGATGTTTGAGTACTACCTGAACTTCGCCAAGGGCGGCATCGAGTGGATTTGGATGGAAAGCGTGGGCTGGATGGGCCCGGCTTCGCCCAATGCCTTTACCGGCATGGTCGAAGGTGGCACCGATGAGGCCATGGCCTGGGGCAAGAAGCTGGTTGAGGAGTGCGCCAAGTACGGTTGCCACTTCGGCATCCAATGGGGCGCCTTTGCCATGACCCCGATTGCCGAGCTGACCAAGGAGGAGATCATCGCCCAGGAAGAGGCTGGCGTCACCTGTGCCAAGTGGTATCAGGAGATGGGCTTCAAGGGCATCGAGATCCACATGACCGGGTCCGGCCTGGCCAACTCACTGAACTCCCGGCTCTACAACACGCGCACGGATGAGTACGGCGCCGGCAGCCTGGAGAATCGCGGGCGCTTCGTCTGCGAGACCATCCAGAAGATCAAGGAGGCCTGTGGCCAGGACTTCATCATCGAGGCGTTGTTTGAGTGCGTTACCGAGGATGATAACGTCACCCACAACGTCGGCGAGGCCTTCATGTGGAAGGACCAGGACATCACCAAGGCTCACAACCACGCCAAGACCATCGAGGAAGGCATCGGGCTGGCCAAGCTCTTCGAGGCTGCCGGCCTGGACTGCATCCAGTGCCGCATTGGCCTGCCCTACTACCATCCGGCCCAGTTTGCCAGCGACCTCTACTTCATCGTCAACGGCGTGGAGGGCGCCAATGCCTTCGGTGTACAGTGGGACTTCAAGCGCCACTTCCAGGGCAAGCTGATCGGCAACACCTCCGGCGCCGGCCAGCTGCTGGACGTGGCCGCGATGTACAAGGCCGCCCTGAGCATCCCGGTGGGCACCGTGACCTACATGGATCCGGCCCGGGCCCCGGGATTCTTCGACCAGGCCATCGCCGACGGCAAGGCCGACTACTACTGCATGACCCGGCCTCTGACGGTAGATACCGAGTACGTCAACAAGCTGCGCGAAGGGCGCGTGGATGAGATCGCCCCCTGCACCCGCTGCCTGCACTGTCACATCGGCAGCAACGAGGCCAACCGTGAGCAGGGCTACTGCCGCGTCAACGCCCTGACCCAGCGCGTGATGACCGGCCTGCCGGGCACCCCCGACAGCTATGAGCTGACGCCTGCCGCCGCCCCCAAGAAGGTCATGGTCATCGGCGGCGGCCCCGGCGGCATGGAGGCAGCCCGCATCGCCGCCGCCCGCGGCCACAACGTCACCCTCTACGAGAAGACCGGCGCCCTCGGCGGCAAGCTGGACTTCTTCGTCCGCGTCAAGGGCAAGCACCAGAACATCGACGACTTCAAGGCCTATCTGATCAAGCAGCTGGAGCTCAATGGTGTCACCGTTGAGCTGAACAAGGAGGTCGACGCAGCTTTCATCAGCTCCGAAGCCCCGGATGCCGTGGTGCTGGCCGTAGGTGGCGACTACGATGTGGAGACCGGCGCCATCTCCGGTGCCAACATCGTGGAGTTCGCCAGCTTCGAAAGTGCCGAGGTGGGGGAGAATGTCGTCATCGTCGGCGGCAACGCCCAGGCCTGGGACTGCGCTCTGTGGATGACGCTGCGTGGCAAGAACGTCCATATCGTCACCGAGCGCACCAACGACGACCTGGACTCCCAGCAGTCGCAGCACGAGATGCGCATGATGACCTCCACCCTCTACTCCCTGGGCACCAAAGCCTGGCCCAGCTCCACCATCAAGAGCGTGGCCGATGGCAAAGCCGTGCTGGCTTCCGATGTGGTAGGCGCAGATGTCGAGATACCCTGCGACACCATCATCGTCGGCGCCGAGCTCAAACCCAACAAGAGCCTGCTGGACGGCTTCAGCGGCGAGAGCTACGCCATCGGCGACTGCAACGAGCCCTACAACATCGCCAAAGCCGTAATAGCCGGCAACGACGCCGGCCGGGCTCTGTAAAGCCACAGGCACCCTGCAATCGCACCCTGCAACAGTGTCGCGTAAGGCCCGCGCAAGCGGGCCTTACGCTCTTCCCCAGCGCAACCAGCGCCGGCTCGGCATAAAGGCGCCAGGCGAAGCTTGGCAATGACGCGAGCAAGCTATTGCTGGTTGACAGTAATCTCTATTGCAAATTCCTGCAACTCGTACCCGCGCCCTCCGTGACTTCATCGGACATCTTTTTGACAGTAATCTCTATTGCAAATTCCTGCAACTCGTACCCTTCAAGTTCGTCTTTAATGAACTGACGGCGGCGCGTTTCGATTGAGTAATACCACTTATACCAGAGTGCCACGCATATGCAAACTCCCAAAACTCCCAAAACTCCCGCAATAACCAGCACTTTGAAAAATAAACAATTGCTGAAGCTAAATAAGTAATAGCATATAAGCCATATAAATAACATAGCACAATCAATAATTGCTATTGCATAACAAAGCTTGATAGGTCGTTTCATCAACTCACGCCGGTAGAAGTCTTTCTCGCTTCGGTCGTTTCGCACAAATTGGAAGAGAGGGAGTAACAGCAGTACTATTTGAAAAATGGATGTCGTAAAACTGGGACCGCTGTCATCATTTAACCCAAAGCCGGTCAAACTGTTTGCAAGCGTGATAATGATAACCAGTAAGCTCAACGTCCAGAAAATAAAGAAAGGTAGCCCAAGACCTCTGGTTTTTGGGAATATCTGATAGGTAAGTTCAAAGTCACGCTCCTCCTTTTCATTGTCAGCAATTCTCTTGGGCACCCAACGTAACAACCTGTTACCCACACTGTCATAGATTTTTCCCGAAGCGTCATTTTCTGGCTCCAGCTTTCTTTTAGCTCTTAACATAACCTTGGAAAGCGACATGCGGCAATCTACTTTCAGAGTTCCGTTGTCGCCGCTGGTTTCCGTAATCTCAACAGGCTTCTCCTTGCTCATTGGTAAAAACTCTGCACCATTCGGGGCTTCGATAATATAATAATCTCTTTCTGCTGAATAAATATTTTCGAGCACCACGTTGTATGTCAGGCAACTGTTGCTTCTGTCTGCTTTGCTCGTATCTTCCAGAGTTGGTACAAGATAGCGGTATTTTATTATAATCGGTCCGCCATCGTCTGTAGCCGGCACATAGACCAAAGGAATCCAATTATTGCTGAGTCTTTTTATCAGACTTCTGAAGCCATAGTTCTTTCGCAGATGCTCAAGTTCTTTGACCGCATCTTCAATTGCTTTGTCGCTGAAGCCCCTGATTTCCTTAACTTTTTGCCAAAGATCACTTTCAGGCTTGTTTCCGCTCAGCCGGGAACTCATATAGGACATCAAGAAAGCCTTTAAAGCATCGCTCATTTTGTTTTTTGGCTTAATCTTGTCAATTACATAACCTTCGATAACTCCTACCTGCCACATAAGCCTTTCCTCTTCTGGCAGCAAACTTAGCGCAGAACCCAAACTGTCTCTGACATCGAACGATGGTAAGAGCGATACATCCATATCGTTGAGAGGTACTATGAAATATTTGTCGTTCTTGTCCTCGCTATTGAGGGAATACCAGTCTTTCAGCGTCTTTTGATTGATGTCGACGGATATTCTGAATTCCCAAAGCAAATCCCCCACATATCTGACGCACTCAACCTGTCTGTTAATCCATCCCCTGTGACAGTATAAGTTATAAGGAAGCATGCATCCCTCCGCACAGCTTGGCCCCCGTAGCACCGTATTAGTTTTTTTCAGTTACCTTACAGTATATCTCTGGATAAGACGTTTGCTGGGACGCCTCCAACCGCGGCCTTCTCTGTCATTGTCTTCAAGGGCAGCAATCATTTTGCAGATATCAACGTAATCAGACGTCGGCCCGGACTGCCCGGTTGCTGCCTCTATGATTTTTTGTGGTAGATATGAGTTCTTTTTCAGACCCATGTTCATTCCCGCTCTCATTTTAACTAAGAATTGAGCAATCAAATATCATACCAAAAACTACACATGGTGCACAATACGTACCGTTCAAACTGGAGTCTCGCAGAGTCTCGCATTGTTGGCAGGTCTGTGTATAAGTGGCGTTTTAGGCAAAGGCCTGCCAACAATGCGAGGGCTCCCGGTGGGGGAGCCCTCTTTGAATTTTCATACCTGAGTTACTTGATCTTCAGGTAGGCGTCCAAAGCGTCGCGGATCATGTCAGACGAATTTGAGGGCTGAATGCCATGAACCTTGTTGTAGGCACTCTTCTCCAGCAGTTTGACATACTGGTCGGCGTAGATGTAGAAGCCCTTGTATACCGTGGGGCGGTCCACGCCTTTCTCGTTCTCGAGGGCTTTGGTCAGGGCCGACTTCTTGGCTGGTGCGGCTTTCTTTGTTGCCATGTTGAGCATCCTTTCTCAATATCTCCAGCTACAACCAATAAACTGGATGGTGCCTACATGATAGCACAATTTACAATATGCAATAGCACTTTTAACAAATTTACAGATAATTTTCGCTCAGGTATCAGCCTGTTTCCTGGCTATGGAAATAATTTGTCTGTAACGTCTTTTAATAAGCCAGTAAGCCAGGAGTAATAGTCATTGCCCATGATTCGGAAGCATTGACCGTGTCTTTCTCGCAATCAAGCTAATGATAATAGCAATAGCAAACGACAGTACAGCAGTACCCAGTAGCAGCAGCAGGGCGGCGGGGTAGTCGTAGGGGGTGATGGGGAGCCAGAGCTCTATCAGGTGCAGGACCATGTAGTGGACGAAAAAGACCGTCAGGGTGGCCTGGGAGAGCCGTTGCAGCAGGCGGGAGGTCAGCGGCGGCAGGTGGCGGCCCTGGCAGAGTTTGAGTAGCAGCAAAAACAGGCTGATGCCGCCGAGCAGCATGAAGGGCGAGTCGTACCACAGGCCGCGGGGGTCGTCCATCTGGGCGCTCCAACGCATGAAGGCGATGGCGCCCACCAGGGCGGCAACCACCAGCACCAGCAAGGCCAGCGCAGGTATCCGCCGCAGCCAGCATCGCTCCAGAATGCCATAGCCAATCAGCAGGTAGAGCGCGAAGTAGCTGCCAAAGAAGCCCATATTCAGACCGAAGCTGGAGGGGATAACCTCGGGATTGAGATTGACGATGAAGACGTTGATGGTCGGCAGCAGCGAGGCGCCGAAGAACACCAGCGCCGCCGGCAGCAGGAAGATGCGCAGGTCGTAGGCGTGCAACAGGCGTGAGACAAAGGGGATGGCCAGAAAATAGCCGATGATGAAGGGCATGTACCACATCTGGTTGTTGTTGGGCACCCCGTGCAGGAAGAACAGCTCATTGACCAGCGTCAGCGGTGGGATCTCGTAGCCGAAGATGAAGGTGTCGACAATGTACATCACCAGTATCCAGGCCAGCGTCTGCAGGTAGAGGCGCAGGGTCTTATCCCGCCAGAAGTGCAGCACGTCAGCAGTCTGGGGGTATTGTTTGCGGATGTTCAGGATACCGGTGAGCATTAAAAACAGCGGCACGCCGAGGCGGCCCAGGGCGTAGCAGACCAGGGCGGGGGTGCCGGCATCGAGCTGCTCGGTTTGGGCCAGGAGCTGGTCGCCCACGTGGTTGGCGATGACCAGGAGAATGGCGACGATGCGGATGACGTCGAAGGTGGGGTCGCGGGGCTTGACGCTGGCGCTGGCAGGTGTGGGCACGCCTGCGGCCCCGGCAGCCTCAGGCGCGGGTGTCGGAGCGCCGCAGATGGCAGCCTCGCGCACGGCAGCCGGCACTTCTCCGCACATCAGCCGGCGTCCAACAGCTTTTTGCGGCTGACGAAGTTGTAGACCATGACGATGCCGGTGGCAACTATCTTGGTCAGGCGATAATCCAGAGACAGCAGTTCCACGCCCAGCCACATGCAGAGGTCATTGAGCCCCAGGCCAATCAGCGACAGTACCACGAAGAGCACGAATTCGCGCCGTCGGTCGAAGCCCTCCTTGTGTTTGAAGACGTAGCGCATCGAGGCCAGATAGTTGAAGACCACCGCCACCGAGAAGGCGATTGTGGCGCTGAGCAGGTAATTCAGGCCGCAGACCTCGGTCAGCAGCAGCAGCAGGCCGTAGTCGATCAGGAAGGCGATAACGCCCACCACTCCAAATTTGGCAATCTGTGCAAGCAGCTTCTGCATCAAGAAACCAGTATAGCCGTATGCCTCCGGCGCGCTATGCTAGAATTTCTGGTATGAGGAAAAGAGCCATCATCTCAACCAGCGCATCCAGCGCATCCGGAGCATCCGGCACATCCGGCGACACCAGGCGCGTTGCCCAAAGCCGGTCGTCCATCGGCGCGGTGGTCGCCGCCGCCGCAGCGTTGCTGGTCGCCTTCATCGCCATTGCGGTGGCGCTGGTGCTGATCAATGGCCAGGGCTCGGCGCAACGGGGCCTGCTCGGCAGCGGCACCGAGTTCTCCGGAAAAGGACAGCTCTCCGACGGCGGCAGCGGCGCAGGCAGCAGCACAGGCGGTGGCGCGGCCAACACCTGGACCATCAACTTCAACCTCGACGCTTATCCCGGGGCCACCTTCTGGCAGCCGGCCGACCGCAGCTCTCCCAATGCCATTGCCCTGGGCGCTGGCTCCTATCCCGAGACCCTGGCCAGCGGCCAGTATATCGCGGTGGAGACAGGCCAGCCAGCCCCGCCGCTGCCCTTTCCCACGCTGGAGGGCATGCGCTTCACCGGCTGGTACACCGCCCCGCCCGGGGATGCCGCCGCCCAGCTGATTGACAACACCAACCTCAGCCTGCTGACCCCCGACACCGACGTCACCCTGTACGCCAGCTTTGAGCCGCGTCCCAGCGATGTGGACTACGATTCCGCCGGCCTGCCGATCCTGATGTACCACTACTTCTACGACCCCGATCTGGGCCAGAGCGGCGAGGACGGCAACTGGATGAACATCCACCTCTTCGAGGAGCAGCTGGCCTGGCTGCAATCCGAGGGTTACTACTATCCCACCTGGTACGAGGCCAATGCCTATCTGCGCGGCGAGACTACCCTACCGGCCAGGAGTATCATGCTCACCAGCGACGACGGCTTCGACAGCTTCTACGACCTGGCTATCCCGCTGGTGGAGCAATACGATGCCAAGATCACCGGCTTTGTGGAGGGCACCTGGTTTGATCCGGCCAAGCTGGATAAGTACGCCAACGAGCATGTCTTCTTTGGTTCGCACTCCTATGCCTTCCATCGGGGCGGCTCGGACGGCGACGCCGCGATTCTCACCGCCTCCTATGACGAGATCTGCGAGGACGTGCGGCTGGGGGATGAGTTATTGGGTAATCGCATAGTCTATTGCTATCCCTTTGGCAAGACCAACTATAACGCCAAGCAGGCTCTGTCCGACAGCGGTGTGGGCGTGGCTTTGGTCATCGTCCATGCCCGGGCCTACCCGATGATGGACCCGATGGAAATCCCCCGCCTGCGCATGAGCGACGGCATCACCTTGGACGCCTTCATCGATACCGTGAGCGCCTGAGTCGGGGAAACACCAACCCCTTCCAATAGCGGTTCTGCTGTAGTAGCGCGATTTATCGCGCCCATCCGAGCAGAGTTATCAAGACTCAAGTCGCTGGTTGCAGGTCAGGAGTCTTCAGGTGGGTGGGCTGCTCCGTCGTTCTCCCGCACATCTTTGTTGTCGGTTTGCGGCGAGTTGCCGTTCTCCCGCACATCTTCGCTGCTGGCTCGGCCGGCGCCCCCAGCTTCTCCCAGATGCGGTTCGCGCTTGTTGTAGTGGTGTTGCAGTACCGAGCCCATCAGGCCCAGACGCCAGACCAACAGGGCGGCAAGGCTCAGCAGCCCCAGCACCAGCACCAGGCGCACACCGCCGCCGTACTGGGCAATCAGTACCGAGCAGACGGCCAGCAGCGCACTCAACGCGTAGAGAATCAGCACGGTGGTGCGCTGGTCGTAGCCGTAGTGGATGAAGCGGTGGTGGATGTGGCCCACATCGCGCTCGCCGATGGACTTGCCGGAGCGCAGGCGGCGGATAATTGCCGTCAGGGTATCCAGCACCGGCAGACCGGCCACCGCCACCGGCACCAGCAGCGAAATCAGCGCCGGCGTGCGCACCACGCCAAACAGCGAGATGATGCCGAGCATGAAGCCGATCATCAGCGCGCCGCTGTCGCCCATGAAGATGCGCGCCGGATGCGAGTTGAAGAACAGAAAGGCCACGCAGACGCCAATCAGCGCCGAGGCGAAGACCACGGCGTCCAGGCCGGTCTTGCTCCAGGCCAGTACCAGCAGGGCCACGGCCGAGATGGCAGTGATGCCGGCAGCCAGGCCGTCGAGTCCGTCGATCAGGTTGATGATGTTGGCAAAGGCCACCAGGTAGAAGATGGTCACCGGGTAGGCCAACAGCCCAAACTGGATAAAACCGCCACCCAGCGGATTGAGCAGCTGGTCCAGCAGCACGCCCGAGGCCGTGGCGATGCCGGCGGCGACAATCTGCCCCAGCAGCTTGACCAGCGGCCGTAAATTGATGAAGTCATCAAGCAGGCCCACGCCAAACATCACGGCGATGGCCAGCATCACGCCGTAGTAGTTGATTCCCGGAGTGACGGAGAGAATCACCAGCCGGTGGTAGAAGTGCTCGCTGATCAGGTAGAACAGCCCGATGGAGATGATGATGCCGGCAAACAGCATGATGCCGCCCAGCCGGGGCGTGGGCTTGTCGTTGACGCGGTGGCCGTCGGGGTAGTCGATGACGTCAAAGCGCCGGGCGATGTCCATCGCCAACGGCATCGCCAGCGCACAGCCCAGGGCTGCGACCGCCATAATGAAGACGCACCAAAACCAGTTCAAGAAACCCTCGCAGAAGTAGGGGAGTTGTTCAAAACACCGTTTATAGCACCGTTCAAGTACCGTACTGAGCAGTTCCCCATTGTACCACTGCGCTCCCACCAGCGCAGCATCCATCCCGGATAGCGCCTTCCGCCCCGCGTTCCGCCCCCGCGACATGCCTCGCGTTCCGCCCCGCGACATGCCTCGCGTTCCGCCCCCGCGACGTGCCCCGCGCTTTGCCCTGGCGATGAGCTCGCTGCGAGGGTTTTCAAGCAGAATTCTCTCCAAACAGCATAAAATTGTACGAAATTAAACTAATATGTCGAAAAATGCTACATAAAAGTTTAATATAGTACAATATTAACGCGAGAATGAGTTGATTGCCTCTGGAGCGTGACATTGTCGGGCTGTGGCTGCCGATATTTGCGGTTCCATGTTATAGTAAATGGTTATGAGAGAGGTTTATGCAGACACGGCTATCGTGGTGGTGACTTACCGCCGCATGGAGCTGTTGCAGGTGCTGTTCGAGAGCATTGTGGCCAACAGCGCGTACCCCGGGCAGGTCTTTGTGGTGGATAATGACAAGGACCCCGCCGTCGAAGCAATGTGCACCGAGCTGCAGGCGCAGCTGCGGGTTGGGGTAGCCGAGGCAGCCAGCCAAGCCGAGGCAACCGAAGCAACCGAGGCAACCGAAGCAGCCAGCCAAGCCGGGGCAACCGGCCAAGCCGAAGCAGCCGGGGCAACCGGGGCAGAGCGTGCGCAGCGCGGCGCGCCAGCTGCCGCTGATTTGGCAGCGCCTGTTATCCCAATCGTCACCTGGGTGCCGATGCCCACCAACACCGGCGGCTCCGGCGGCTTCTCCAAAGGCGTGGAGCTGGCCTATCAGGCCGGCGCCGAGTGGATCTGGGTCATGGACGACGACGTCAAGCTGCTCGCGCACGCCCTGGCCAGCCTGCGCCCCTGGATGCAGCAGGCCGAGGCCAACAACCAGCGCGTCATCCAGTGCCGCCGCCTGAACTTCGACGACTCGCTGTTCTACTGGCAGTACCACTTCCTCTATCGGCTGGGGATTCCCAACCCCATCGCCCCCTCAAAATTCAAGGAGGGGGAGAGGTTTCGGTCGA
>JAISUQ010000097.1 GCA_031272005.1 Coriobacteriales bacterium
CATGGGCCTTTGCTGATAGCACAATAGCATCGAAGCCCTGTGACTCGAAGTGCTCCACGTATTCCACGGCTGAGGCGGCCAGCTTCTGAGGCAGGCTGAGGTCGTCGCGCTGGCGGAAGGTCTCGGACAGCGAGCCGGCGTTGACGCCGATGCGCACCGGGATGGCGGCTTGGCCGGCGGCGTCGATGATGGCGTCGACCATGTCCATATCGCCGATGTTGCCGGGATTGATGCGCAGTTTGGCAGCGCCGCGGCGGGCGGCTTCCACTGCCAGGCGGAAGTCGAAGTGGACATCGGCAACCACCGGCAGCGGCGAGGCCTCACAGATGCGCTCGAAGCCGTCCAGCGCCCGGGCGTGCGGAATGGCCACGCGTATCAACTCGCAGCCGACGGCGACCAGCTCGTCAATCTGGGCCAGCGAGGCTGCGACGTCCTCGGTGGAGGTGTTCAGCATCGACTGCACCAGCACTTCAGCGCCGCCACCCAAAGGCAGACCGCCAACAGACAGGCGGCGGGTGGCGTTGCGGGGCGGCGCGGCGGGGCGGCTTGCTGGCAAGAGGCTACCTGTTTTTTCGTTCATACGACGAGCTCCGTTACAACTCCATCAGTTTACCGGCAGGCCTCCCATTCGGGGGGCGACATCCTGAAATGTCAACGCGCTGATGAGCCTGACTGTCTGCACAACAACAATAACTCAATCAACCGCCCAGGAAGTAGCGGTGGATGTCCTGATTGGTGACGTAGACGAACAGCAGCAGCAACGCGGCCATGGCGGCGACGGTGATACCGTTGACCACCTTGACCGGTACGATGCGGCCGGTGAGGCGCTCGATTGTCTCCACCACGATCTTGCCGCCGTCCAGTGGCGGCAGGGGCAGCAGGTTCATCAGGCCCACGGAGATGGACAGTGCCGCCGCCAGGAAGATAAACGGCAGAAAGCCGGCGCTGGCGGCATTCTTGGCCTCCACTGAGATACCAATCACCGAGGTGGACTGGCTGACCACCTCGCTGAAGGTATTGGGGTTGAACAGCTGGACGATGAACTGGGCTACCAGCCCGATATAGCCCACCGAGGTGGTGAAGGCGGAGACAAACGAGGTCCCCTGGTGCTCGGTTTGCACCACCACACCCAGCATCGGCCGACCCTCGTTGTCGGCCAGCTGCACGTCTACACTGCGCCGGGTGCCATCGTGGTCCACGACCAGCCGCACCTCATCGCCCGGCTGCATCGCGGATAAAGCGGTGGAGAATTGCTCCCAGCTGGTGATGGCCACGCCATCCAACTCCACCACGCTGTCGCCGGCAACGATGCCGGCTTCGGCGGCTGGTGAGTCGTCAACGATTGATGCAAAGGTGGTGGTAGGTATCTCGGTACCGATGAACATCAGGATGGCCGTAATCACGATGACGGCAAAGACCAGGTTGTAAAGCACGCCACCAGCCAGGATGACGACCCGCTTCCACCAGGGCAGCGCCCGGTAGGTCAGCTGACGTTCGGCGTCCAGAACGGCAGCTGGGTCCGCCAGCGGGCGAGGCTGCCCGGCAGCACTGTCACCAGCGGCAATCGTCTCGTAGTGATAATGGCTCCAACCCTTGCGCACCCGCTTGATGCTGCCCCAGATGTCCAGGATGTCCAGGGCCTCCTCCAGATTGAAGCCCAATTCATGTTCGGCGTCCTGGACCTGCTCCAGGCTGGCCGTGCCCTGCTCACTCATCCAGGCCAATGCCCGCGCCAGATTGGGATTCTCCCGGCCACCTTCCATGCCGGCAATCTTGGCATAACCGCCGAGCAGAAACGGCGTGATGCCAAAGCGGGTACCCTTGGCGGTAAAGCCCAGGTTGGGCCCCGGCAGGCCGATCATGAACTCCGTGACCCGCACGCCAAACAGACGCGCCAGCGAGAAGTGCCCCAACTCATGCACGAAGACAATCAGCGACAGCATCAGCACGCCGAAAAAGACAATCGAGACAACGTTGCTCAAAGCATCCATGCCAGCCATTGTAACAGTGCTGGCTTAAAACCGCTGCTAACGTTACACTTTCGTTGGTCGGATTTGTTCAGGGCTTTGGCTCACAGGATGAGCTGCTGAGCATTGTGAGCGAGGATTGAGATGCGTGCTGTGGTCTTTGATGGGCGTGAGGCAAGCTTTGTGACGGATTATCCGCTGCCAGTAGCGGCAGCCGATGAGTGTCTGGTTCGCGTGGAGCTGGCCGCGGTCTGTAGCACCGATCGCGAGATACTGCGGGGCTACCGACCGGGCTTCTCAGGCGTAATGGGCCATGAGTTCGTGGGGGTCGTGGTCAGTAGCCCGGATGGGCAGCTGGATGGCCAGCGGGTGGTGGGCGAAATCAACCTCAGCTGCGGCGAGTGTATCTACTGCACAAGCGGCCGCCCGACGCATTGCGCCCAACGGCGCTGCCTGGGAATCAACGCCAAGGACGGCTGCTTCGCCGAGTATCTGACCCTGCCGATGGGGTTGTTGCACCCGGTGCCGGCCAGCATCCCGCCCGAAGTGGCTGTGTATACCGAGCCGTTGGCCGCCGCCCTGCACATCACCGGGCAGGTTGACTTTACCCCGCAGCTACCGGTGGCAATCCTCGGGGACGGGCGCCTGGCGCTGATGATCTGCCAGTCCCTGGCCGCCAACACCCAGGCCGAGCTGACCGTCATCGGCCGCCACGCCAGCAAGCTCGCATTATTTTCTCCCTATGCGAAGACTGTCACCAGCGGCGCTGCTGCATCAGGCAACGCTGCCGCCGGCAACGCCGCTCTTGCCAACGCTGCCGCCGGCAACGCGCCAGCCGGCAACGCCGCTCGTGCCAACGCTGCCTCCTGCAATGCCGCCGCCGGCAGCGCACCAGCCGGCAGCGACGCGCTGCCCGCCCCGCAATCCTTCGAAGTCGTCATCGACGCCACCGGCAGCCCAACTTCGCTGCGCCAGGCCATCGCCTGGACCCGCAGCCTGGGCACGCTGGTCCTGAAGAGCACCTACGCCGGCACTACCGAGGTGGATATGAGCGAGATCGTCGTCCGCGAGCTGACCATCATCGGCAGCCGCTGCGGCGACTTCGCCCCCGCCCTGCGCCTGCTGCAAAGCGGCCAGGTGGACTTCCCCCCGTTGGAGCTGCACGCCCCCGGGGACTTCTCCGCCGCATTCTTCTCCCCCGCCTTCAAAGCCGCCCTGGACTTCCGCTGATCTAAGGTCAAGCAGAGCATTTTCGTAGGTCGGGAGGCCGCGACGAATCGCTCCCCTGCGGGGATTACCATAGTCGGAATCAATCAATGTTTCCCTAGCGGAATAAATCATCCAATTCAATTATGAATTGAACTGACCCCCGATACGACCCGCTGGTCAGGCCGCTGGCAGATATCATCACGATATGCAAAGCCTTATCGGTGCCGGTTTCCTCCCTGAAGGTCTCCATTCTGTCTGTCAATAACTGATTGCAGGCAGCATCGATTGCAAAGGGTCTACGGGTATACTTCGCCTCACAGAGGTCGATGATGTTATCCGCCCGACTGATAATCAAATCAATTTGCGCGGCAGGCTTGGAGTGCTTGCTTCGCCATGCCGAAACTTGCGTCGAAACTCCAGAGATACCAAGTTTGGCTTTAATCTGTTCGACATGGCTGATGCAGACCTTCTCAAACATCAGCCCACTCCAGGCCAGCTGGCCGCCTTGACGAGCCTGGTTTTGCCAATAGTTCTGCTCCTTGCCATCGTTGGCACGGATATGCTGTAGATAGATTTGGATTTCGGAATTGCGGAGAATTGCGGGGTTGGTTTCACAATTGGGGTGCCGCTGGGTATGGTGAGGTGAGTGTGGTTGTTGACAGAGCGCGGATATGCTCTGAGACGGAGGTTTGACAGTGCGATTGCGACTGACGCCACGAGCTACCCGAAAACGGACAGGAGTCAATTCTCTTGCCGTACTGCTGGCCGTGCTGTTGTGTTGCTCCGGGATTGTGTGGAATGTCGACGAAAACGCTCTGGCGGAGACAGGCGAGGCGGCAGCCATCGCGACCGCCCCGCCTGAGCCTTCTGCGAACTGCTCTGCGCCTGGAGCTGAGCCCGCTACCGGAGCAATCCCCGACACCTCTCCCGATTCTGCTCCCGAACCCGCTCAGGCCGCAGGGGCCGCGCTGGCACCCGGCACGCAGCCGGCGCCCGAGCTCGGCACGCAGCCGGCGCCCGTCCCTGCTCCCGAACCAATCGCTCCCGAAGCCAGCGGTCCTCTGCCCGATGTCATTGATCTGGCCCAGCCCCGCGCTTCCAATGCCACCTATGGCTACGAGGTCAGCGGCACTGCGCCCAATCTGGTGCTCTGCTTCGTGGCCAAATCCAGCGGCGGCGACCTCAAGTTGGTGCAGAGCGGGCCCAGTGTCTACAGTCATATCGAGTTTGTACAGGTAAGCGACCTGACTCTGGAGATTGAGGGCATCTCTCTGGTCGGCCCGGGCACGGCGCCCAGCCCAACCCCGGGGCAAAGCCCGTATCAGGGCGCTTTGTTGCGCCTGATAGACAGCCATATCAACCTGCGCCTTACCGGCGCCAATTCGCTGACAGTGACGGAGAACGGCGTGGTGGCCAACAACGCTGCCATCTCGGTACCCGGCGGCTCAGCGCTGACCATCGCCGGCGAGGGCAGCCTAGCCGCCCAGGGCGGCACTGGCTCGGCAGCCATCGGCGCCGGTGCGGGCATGATGCTGGGCAGCGTGAGCTTCACCGGCGGTAACACGACAGCTGCGGCCGGCAGTCGGGCGGCAGCCATCGGCGGCGGAATGGGCGGTGCGGCCGGGGGTGATATCAATATCAGCTACGGTGTTGTCACAGCCACGGCCGACGACTCCGAGGCCCACACTCCCGAGCGCGGCGCCGGAGCAGCCATCGGCGGCGCCTTTGAGCAGGACGGCTGCACAGTGACCATCACCGGCGGCAAGGTCACTGCCACCGGCCAGGGCGGCGCGGCCATCGGCGGCGGAGCGTCTGCCGGCAGCAGCAGCAGCGGCGGCGTGGGCAACGGCGGCGGCGATAGCGGGGGCAGCGGCAACGGCAGCGGCGGCGGGGGCGGAGGCAGCGGCAGCAGCGGCAGCGGCAACGGCGGCGGCGGTAGCGGGGGCAGCTCGGGCAGCGGCAATGGCGGCGGCTGCAGCGGCGGTACGCTCAACCTGCGCGGCGGCGAAATCCGGGCCATAGGCCAACTGGGCGGCGCGGCCATCGGCGGCGGCGGCGGCCTGGCGGCGGGCGACGGCGGCAACATCTCCATCAGCGGCGTCGCCAAGGTCACAGCCGAGGTGCAAAGCGGTGACGCTGCGGCCATTGGCGGTGGCAGCGCCGCCAGCGACAACAACCCCACCGGCAACGGCGGCAATGGCGGCAGTATCGCCATCTCCGGCTCCGCCAGCATCTCCGCCAGCATCCCGGCAGCAGGCAGTGGCAGCGGCAGCGGCAGCGGCAGAGGTGCAGCCATCGGTGGCGGCGGCGCCAATCAGGGCAGCGCCGGCGCCAGCGGCCAGCTCAGCTTCTCCGGCGGCATCACCAACGTCAGCAGCGGCCAGCGGGCAGCGGCCATCGGCGGCGGCGGTTCGCAAAGCGGCCCGGCCGGTGAGGTCAACGCCATCCAGGTCAGCGGCGGCATCGTCAACGCCCAGGGCAGCGACAGCAGCCGCTTCGCCATCGGCAGCGGCAGCGGTGCCAGCTACTCCGGCGGCGGCACCATCTCCATCAGCGCCGGCATCGTCGACAGCCAGGCCCAGGTGGCCGGCATCGGCGGCGGCGACGGCAGCAATGGCGGCGGTTATCCCGACATCATCATCACCGGCGGCAATGTCCAATCCTACGACCCTTACAACCGCGTCACCACCTACCCGGCCGAGAACACCAGCAACGGCGAGCGGCAGGTCTTCTGCGTGTTGGTCAAGGTGCGCGCCTCCGGCAATATCAGCCCCGGCTGCCGGGTGCGGGTGCACTATATGTACTACTGGCAATCCTATATCGCCTACACCAACCAGGACGGCAACGCCTTTATCTGGTACCCCTGGTTCTACGACGACACGGTCGACTTCACCGCCTATGGCGAATGGGGCGCCAACACCACCAGCTACGCGATACGCGCCGCCAATACCGACCTGGACCATCGCAACACCCTGATCCTGGCCATCGGCAGCGTAGCGCTCAAGGCCACGCTGCACTTTGTGGATGAGCACGGCGACGCCATCCCCGGCAAAGGCGATGAGGCCTACAGCGTCAGCTGGGACGACGGCGCCCGCTTTGAGCACGACCTGCCAGACATCGACGGCCATGTGCCACTGGGCTACAACCCGGGGGCGCCACCCTCCTACCCCACGGATTACGTGACCAGTACGCATATCCAGCTGAACCTCTTCCAGGACACCGACATCTACTGCGTCTACCATCAGCTCAGCGACATCCTGGCCATCAGCTACCCGGCTGGGATGGAGTTCCTCTCCACCCTGGGCTCGGATTCGCAAATCCACTCGCCGGTCTACCTGTTCGCCAACAACAGCGACAAACCGGTCGCCGTGCGCCTGCTGCGCCTGGACGTCCAGGATGGCGACGGCCTGCAATTCGTGGAGAATATCGACGCCCGCCAACAGGTAGCCTTAAGCCTGGCCCTGCCGGAGGGCCGCCAGGAGGTCAACGGCTTTACCAATGGCGTAGGCGCCCTCCCTCCCGGGGTTTTGCTCCAAGCCGACCTGGGTACCCTGGCCGGCGTCTGGGGTGCCGGCCAGAACCCCCACAAAGGCTACCTGTCCATCGGCGGCACCTACTACGGTACCTACTCACCCACCAACCCCTACAACCCCAAAGCCTCCCTGACCTTCGGCTTCGAGCTGGCGCAATGACACTCACCGCCTATATGCCAGCTCGCAATAAAGCCTGAAGCCCCGAGTGCTGACCCGAGGCTTCAGACCAGGTTGAAGGCATGAGCAACGACCCGTTGGAGAAACAGGTTGCCCCGTTACTCCTGCGGGTCGGACTCAGCTACTTGTGCGCGCAGTCTGCTCTTGATGCCCAGCTCCGGCACGAACATGAAGACTACACCGGAGAGAATCACGCAGACTGCGCAGAGGACGAAGAAGGTCGGATTCGCGCCGCCGCCAGACAGTGGAGTCAGGATAAACGACGGCACGAAATAGGCCGAGAGGTTCTGGAAGAAGGTTTGGATGCCACCGGCGGTACCCAGATACTGCTTGGGCAGGGTTGGGATAAGGCCCACAGACCCCTTAATCAGCCCGATGTTGCCCCAGCCAATGAAGCATCCAATCAGGATGATTGGCAAGGTGTAGCCCCCCAGCGGTGCAGCCCAGCCGAAAATCAGCAGCGCCGACGCAAAGATGCAACCCGCAGCCATCACCGGCTTGATGCGTTTGACCGCATCGGCTATCGGCCCGGTGAACCAGTTGGAGACCAGGCCTGCCAACGAGATGAAGGTCGCCCACAGCGCGGCCTGGGAAGGCTCAAGCCCCTTGCCAATGAAGGCCACCGGTACGGCACCGGCGTAAGAGGCAGAGGAAGCCATGGACAACACCATGGCAATGCTCACCAGAATCAGCAGCTTGTTGGTGCAGACGGTCTTGATGGCTTTGAGTGAATAATCGTCCTTTACGGCCACAAAATCCTTGGGCATCCGAGCCAGCGCGAACCAAATCACGCAGCAGACGGCAAAGACACCAACAGCAATCTGAAAGGCCAGCACTATGGAGTCAGGGAGTACCGCAGCCAGGAAGGTCGCCGACGAGACGCCGATGCCGGCGCCACTGATATACAGTGTCATACCGGTGGACATCTTATGTTTGAACCAGGGCTGGAGAAACTTCACACTGTTGGCGTTCATGCCGGCCAGGCCAGTGCCCATGAAAAATGTCGTCCAGAAGACCAGGTCGAAGTTGGCCGCCTGCACGGCAAAGACGCGGGCTGCTGAGAAAATGACCGACAGCACCATACTGATTCCCAGGATTTTGGTAACGCCAAACTTGTCAGCCAGGATACCAGCCGGGATACTGAAAAGCGAGCCGGCTAAGAATGTCACCATCAGCAGCTGCACGTAGCTGCCCTGATCTACGCCCCATTGGCCAACAATGATAGCTGAATAGCCTGCTGGCATCATCGCTGAACCCATGCAGACGGCATGCATCAGGCCGATGCAGAGCACGGCTACCCAACGCCTTGGGCTGAGTACGTCCAATCCGGATTTATCCTTCTCAACACTCATTCTGCACTCCTTCTCCTTGAATATGGATAGATTACAAGTCGCTGCTCACAGACTTTTTGTTTTCTGACATTCCACACACCTTCCTCTTTCTCCCTGTCACATCCGGGGTGCAGGGGCGGGTTGACAGGGGGGACGGTTCTCCCTGTCACATCCGGGGTGCAGGGGCGGGTTTGCAACCTGCCCCTGCAAGGGTGATGAACCGCGCCTCTACGGCAGGTAAACCAATACCTTCTTGCCGATGGCCTCGGCGCGCTTGGCCAGTTCCTCTATCGGGCCGTACTCCATGACCCGGGCCTGGCAGGTCTCCACGCAGCGGGGCTGGTCGCCTCGGGCAACCAGGTCGGCGCAGAGGTCGCAGAGCTCGGTGGGCTCGGGGATGTAGGTCCAGTGCATCGGCCCGTGGCTGATCTGGCCTTCAATCTCAATCGCGGCGGCCTTGTTCTCCTCGGTGGCCGCATAGAACTTCTCCGCCCTGAGGTCTTTGGCATCCAGCGGCCAGGGGCCGTCCTCCAAAACCCGGATGCCCCACTGGCCCAGCGGCAGGTCTTTGAGCATCTGGCAGGCCATCTCGCAGGACTTGCAGCCTGAGCACCAGTCGTAGTGAATCAACAATCCGTTTGCCATCTTCTGCCTCCTTCCTAACCCTGGGCCAACACCGGCGCGGCGGGCAGGTGGTTGTCCAGGTCGTTGTCGTCGGTGACCTTGTAGACCTTGCAGATCTCGCACTTGAAGGTGTCACCGAAGCCCAGCTTGCCGATGGCCTTGTGCGGCATTATCACGTTGATGTTGGACTTGCGGAAGCCGTAAAGCGAGGGCTCTTCCGGGTCGTCTTCGGGATACCACCAGCCGTGATGGGCATGGACCACACGCGGGTCCAGCGAATAGGTCAGAGAAGCCTTCTGCTTGACACGCCCGAAGGGGCTGTCGATCCAGACCCAGTCGCCGTCCTCCACGCCCAGGGACTTGGCGGTGTCGGGGTGGATCTCCAGAAGCGGCCACTTGACCTGCTGGCGCAGCCGGTCTATCTGGCGATGTTCGGAGTGGAA
>JAISUQ010000182.1 GCA_031272005.1 Coriobacteriales bacterium
TTATCCAAGAATTACGATAAATGTTGCACTTCGGATGACACTGGCAATAACCACTAAACGAACACTGGCACCGTGAGTTGCAGTAACTCTGTCATTTGCACTTCGGATGACACGTTGCACTTCGGCTGTCATTCAACCGTTAATTATTGCAGAAGCTAGTGGAACCCGTGGCCAGGAGATGCTGTGCTGCTAATGCTGCTAAAGTATTCGTAGTGCTGCTAAACACTATTCTACAAACCTCGGGTTGAAACGCCTACAAATCTCGGGTTGTGCTATTATAGCAACCATGAGATACGTAAACAGATTCTCTGATGCCCAGCTTGTATCACGCCTGAAGTCTGCCGGGGCGGTGTTGATACGCGGCGTTAAGGCCTGCGGCAAGACTGAGACAGCAAAGCAGGTGGCTAAAAGTTCTATCAACTTTCTGCTGGAAGCTGACGCCAGGATAGCCCAGTTCTCCTTGGAACAAGCCTTGCAGGGCGAGAAACCAAGACTGATAGATGAATGGCAGGAGTTTCCCAAGGTTTGGGACTCGGTGAAGGTCTCAGTAGACAATCTCAAGGAAAAGGGCCTATACATACTCACCGGATCGGCCACACCAAGGGATGATGCCAGGATGCACTCCGGCGTCGGGCGTTTCTCCATCCTGCAGATGTACCCGATGACTTGGGCGGAAAGAGGCTTTGCCCAGGGCAAGAACTCGTTTACGGAAGTCCTGACTACCGGGCAGTTGGAGTTCGAGGACGTGAACCCCACGCCAGCGGAGATTGCCGAGAAGATAGTCATTGGCGGCTGGCCAGATCTTCTTTCTGCATCGCAAAACGAGGCAATGCAGTTTCTCCAAGACTATATCTCGTTAATCTGTGAGACGGACATCAACCGTATCAGCGACAACAGCAGACGCAGGGATCCTGTGAAGGTCAGGCGCCTGTTTGAATCCTTTGCCCGCAATATCTCCACAGAAGCCAGCAACAGCACGTTGGCAAAGGATGTATCTGGCGACCAGAATATTGGCCCGGAGACTGTCGCCGAGTATCTGGATGCCCTCCAACGGCTGATGATTGTCGATTATCTTCCAGCTTTCAAACCGCACATCACATCCAGATATGCGCTGCGTTCGACCCCGGTCAAGCACTTCGTAGACGCATCGCTGGCAGCGGCCGCCTTGTATCTGGACGTTGACAAGCTTGCTAGTGACCCGTTTTATCTGGGTCTGCTCTTTGAGTCCTGCGTGGTCCAGAACATCAAAGCTGCCTTAATCAACTCCGGAGCGATATTCTCGCATTATCGGGACTCTGCCGGCAGGGAGGTCGATCTGATTGTCGAATTCCCGGGCGGTGAATGGTGCGCCATCGAGATCAAGCTGGGCTTTGGCCAGGCAGACGAGGCGGCCGCCGGCCTGTTGGCATTCGCCGGAACCATTGATGAGAGGCATACGCCAAAACCCAGCCGACTGCTGGTCATCACCGGCAACGGTTTTGCGCACCAGCGCAAAGACGGGGTGATTGTGGTGCCTTTTGAATCGTTAGGCCGGCTATAGTGTCATGCCCGGGGAGGCCTTGGTGCCGCTGAGAGGGCCTGCTGTAGCGGCAGCGGACAGCCTGTCCCCACTGTCACCCCGCACTGTCACTCCTGCTACGTCAGCGGTGACGCTACTTGGATTATGCTCTGCTGGTTGATGGCTTGCAGTTCCAAACCCTCGCTGTGGCTCAGCTGCCCTTGGGCATCCAGCGTCACCAACCCGGCTTCATACTGCGCGGCCAGTGCCGGGCCTGCCTCGGCGCCTGATACCAGTATGGCGGTGGCCAGGGCGTCGGCCAGCATCGCGTTGTTGGCGACAACAGTTACCGAGAGCAGCCCCTGCTCCGCCGGCAGGCAGGTGCGCGGGTCGAGGATGTGGTGGTAGCGCTTGCCGTCGAGTTCAAAGCCGCGCTCGTAGGCGCCGCTGGTGACTACGGCGCAGTCTGCGGCTGGCAGGCTGGCAAACACACTCTTATCCCGCTCGGCACCAGGGGTTTGCAGGCCTACATTCCAGGGGCGTCCCTGTGGGTGCTGACCGATGGCCACCACGTTGCCGCCGAAGTTCAGCAGCGCGCGCTCAACGCCGTGGCTGCGCAGGAAGTTGGCTACCTGGTCGCAGATGTAGCCTTTGGCGATTCCGCCGAGGTCGATTACCGTGCCCGGGGTTGCCCTGACCACGGTGCAGCCGTCGGTATCCTTCATGCTGTCGCGAGCTCCGCTGTTGGCGCTGCTGCCGACAACGATGCTGGCGCTGCCGTCCTCGCCAACTTCGCCGCCCGGCTCCAAAGTCAGCTGCGATTGGGCAATCCTCTCCCGGGCAGCCTCCAACTCGGCATTCTCCGGCAACCGCGGCTCGCTGGCCTTGAAGTCCCAAAGCGCCGACGCCGCACCGATGCAGATATTGAATGCCCCCTGCGAAGCCCGCCGCACCTCTTCGGCGCAGGCCAATATCGCAGCCGTGTCTGCACCTACAACAACCGGTTGTCCTTGAGCATGGTTGATCCGCCAGACGTCGCTGCCTGCCACAAAGCGGCTCAGCAGCTGCTCATAACGCGAACACAGCCCCATCGCCGCTTCCAACAGCGGCACCTCGGCCACAGCCGAAATCACATTGACGGTGTCAAAGTAGAACCCTTTGATTGTATTGAGTTCCTGGTGTCCGATACTTGATGCGCTCAACAAACCAACCGCTTTCTTATCCGGCTCCTGTCTGATCAGGGGCATCGCCAACTAACAGGATTGTACTACGATTGCGCCATCGGGATACCGCACTCCATAGGACGCCGCGCTCTATAGGCTATAGGGAAATTTCCATCAAAAGGGCGTAGTCAGCGACGCGAGCATAGGCTAGGTTAGGACATCTGGGCTCAGCACTAATGGTTTGAGAATCCATGCGGAGAAGCCCGGCCTTCTCCGCAGTTGTAAACTTCTCCTGCCAAACTTCTCCTGCCATTGCCCGACTCATTTCGGCAATGGCAGAGACCATCCCCTTTATCACTCTCGCACCCAGCCACCACTTGACAGGCTTGCGCAGCCTGTTATACTGAATAATTATTCAATGAACGGAGATTTAATGACTTCGCGAGATGAACAACGTGAGCAGCGGCGGAAGCAGATCCTGGCGGTGGGATTGGAGCTGTTTATCCGCAAGGGTTTTGCCGGCACCCGCATCCAGGACATCGCCAGTGCGGCGGGGATGAGCGTGGGGCTGCTGTTCCATTATTTTGAGTCCAAGGAGAAGCTCTATGAGGAGCTGATCGAGCTGGGCTGCACGGCTCCGCAGGCTCTGCTGGCCAGTGTTGAGGCCGAGCCGCTGGAGTTCTTCACCATCGTCACGCAACAACTGTTGCAGATACTGCAATCCGACCACTTCACTGCCCAGATGTTTGTGCTGATGCTTCAAGCGCAGTACAACGAGGACGCTTCGCCCAGGGTCAAGGAGCTGCTCAAAGGGATGGACGTCTATCCCCTCTCCGCGCGGCTGCTGAAGCGTGGGCAAAAGCAGGGCAACATCCGGGATGGCGACCCGATGGCGCTGGCCGTGGCCTTTTGGGGGGCAGTGGACGGCACTGCCCAGATGCTGGCCCTCAACCCCCAAACGCCCTGCCCCAGCTACGAGTGGTTCATCGACATCATCAAAGCGAAGTGAGGGGAGCGGATATGGACACCGATACCACCAACACCGAGGCCATGGGCGCTCAAACTGCAAAAACCCAAGCTGCGGAGAAGCAGGGCGCAAGCGGCTCGTCAGCGAGCGGTCCGGCCACAAGCGCCCCAACTGCGAGCGACCCAGCCGCGAGCGACCCAACTGCAAGCGCCACAACTGCAAGCGCCACAACTGCGAGCGCCACAACTGCAAGCGCCCCCACCGCAAACACCCAACCGCAGGTCATCGTAGTCGGCGCCGGTATAGCCGGGCTGACGGCGGCCATCTATGCCCAGCGCAGCGGGTTGGCCACCACCCTCATTGAGCAACACGACAAGGTAGGCGGGATGTGCACCGGCTGGCAACGCAAAGGCTATCACTTCGAGGGCGCGGTACACTGGCTCACCGGTTCCAACCCCAACACGGAGCTCAACCGCCTCTGGCGCGAGACTGGCGCCCTGGCCAGCGACTTCCCGGTGCGTTACGACGAGGTCTTCTTCAGCGTCGAGCACGACGGCCACATCATCAACCTCTATCGCGACATCCAACGCACCGCCCGGGAGATGAGCGCTTTCTCCCCCGCCGACAGCGCTGCCCTCAAACGCCTGGTCAAAGAGGTGCACACGGCACGGCGCATCCAGATGCCCATCACAAACATCAAGGGCCTCAAGGCCGCCAACCCCGCCCGCCCCAGCGCCGGCCTGCTGCTGGGGATGCTGCCCGCCCTGCCGCTGATGGCCCGCCTGGGCAAGACCTCCACCCGCGACTACCTCGCCGCCTTCCAACACCCTGCCCTGCGCCAGGCATTGACGATTGTGCCGCCGGAATACAATGCCACCTCGCTGATTTTCACGCTGGCCACCCTGGACGGCGGCGACGGCGGCTTCCCCGAAGGCGGCTCGCTGGGCATGGCCGGGCGGATGCAGGCCTGCTTCGAACAGTTGGGCGGCCAGCTGCTCCTGAAGCGCAAAGTGCAACGGGTGCTGGTGCAAAACGCGACGGCCACCGGCGTACAATTAGATGGCGGAGAAACCCTGCTCGCCGCCGCCGTGGTGGTTGCCCAGGAGACCCACGCCGCCCTGCAGCAGCTGTTCGACGCGCCGCCGCAGGACGCCTGGCTTGAGGAAGTCTGCCAGGCCAAGAACTCCGCCTGCACCTTCATCAGCATCGGCGTGGAGGCCGAGATACCTGCAACACCCCTCTGGCAGCTGGACGAGCCGCTTACCCATGCCGGGCAGAAAGTCGAAGAGCTGGCGCTGAACAGCTACCTGGACTATCCCGGCTACGCCCCGTCCGGCTGCACCGCATTAACCACCGCGCTGATGGGCGACACCTACGAGTTCTGGCAGCAAGCTCGCGCAGAGGGGCGCTACGAGCAGGAGAAGCAACGCCTGGCCGAGCAACTCTCCCGCGCACTCTGCCAACGCTTCGGTTTATCTCCCAGCCAGATAGCCGTACTCGACATCGCCACTCCCCTCACCTACGAGCGCTATACCGGCGCCTGGCACGGCGCCTGGATGACGCCGGTGGAGCCGGGCGGCAAGATGGCCACCTACTCCGGCGAGTGCGAAATCAGCGGCCTGTTCTTCGCCGGCCACCGCCTGATGCCCCCCGGCGGCATGCCCGGAGCCGTAGCCACCGGCCGCCAAGCCGCCCAACTGGTCTGCCGCCACCTGGATGCGGAGTTTGTCTGAAAGCTTGCGGGAAGCTTGGGTCATGTGGACTCCAATGACTCAAGATAGTCTCTGATGTATGGTGAGGCCAGGGAGTACAGTAAATCAGAATAGCTGGTTCCAATGACAAGCTGATTATATTCGCCAATACTGTCTGACAATGCCATGGACACCTTATGAAATCCTGTGTAAACATATATGCAAAATTGACACGGTACCTCATTTTTTGTAAGTTTACGTGCTATTTCTCAGTAATGAATTCTTGTGTACAACTTGTTTTCTCAGAAGTGCCCAGTGCCGATGCATGCCCCACCTGGTGCGTCAGGTTTCCATTTTCTCTATGCTATTTTCCTCCCATCACCTTGGCGATGACTCCAGCTGACATGCCGCCACCTGGAGGCGGAGTTTGTCTGAGAAACACGGGGCAGTCATTACTTCCCTGAAGCAGGCTCAAGTAAACAAATCATCCATGGTCAGGAAGTCCTGAACGATTGCCTTCAAATTATCACAGCGGATTTTTCAATAAATTCGCATATTCCGCTGCATCTTTAAGCTGTTTTAGCAAATACGATTGGATTACGCAGCGGATTTTTCAATTTTTTCCCAAAATCCGCTGCAATCCACTGGCAACTGGCAGTCTGCGTCATCTATATCAGGATAGTCTATGCAGATACCCCTGGCGTCCTCAGCAGTGAACTGCCAGTGTGGCTTGTCTTTCGAATGCTCGGCTGCCGTCGCCGGCAACTTATCCAGAAGGCGCAGAAGCGAGGTGCGCCAAGGCGTTGACATGGACAGGGAGGACTTCGAGCGAGTGCTGGAGATAATCCGCCCGGTGCTGACTATTCGGAAAAACCCATTACAAAGAATAACCGGAGCTGTGACTTGCCCGCCCTCTTGCGACATGATAACATTCCATTTACAAAGAAGCCGCTCCCGAAGCGTCACCGTTCTGGTGGTCGTGCCTGCTCAGCAGACTAGGGGCGGCTTCGCCTTTGTCAATTTGTGCTGACGAGCTGCTAAGGATTTAACTTGGTATCCTCCGGTGCGAGCGCATACTGGCATCAATCCGCCCGGCACTGGCACGCGGCCTGTCGCCCTATGAGATATCGATTGCCTATACGGACAAGGTCGGTGTCTCCGCCGCCACGCTGTACCGCTGGATAGAGCGTGGCTATGGTGGCATGGCCAACATCGAGCTGAAGC
>JAISUQ010000065.1 GCA_031272005.1 Coriobacteriales bacterium
AGCTGAGACCAAGGCCAAGGCCAAGTCAACTGACGAGCCTGCAAAGAAGCCGGCCACCAAAAAGCCAGCTGCCAAGAAGGCCAGCGATGATGACAAAGCTGCTGAGTAGCTTTGAGTAAGTAAAGTAGGGAGCAGAAAATGGCACATAAAAAAGGACTCGGTTCCTCACGCAACGGCCGCGATTCACAGGCCAAGCGTCTGGGCGTCAAGCGCTTCGCCGGCGAGTTTGTCACCACCGGCAACATCATAGTCCGCCAGCGCGGCACCCATATCCATCCGGGCGATAATGTCGGTCGCGGCAGCGACGACACGCTGTTTGCGCTGAAGGACGGCATCCTGGAATTCACCAAGGGCGACAAGCGTAAGGTCCACGTGCGACCGGCAAAGGTCTGACGGGCCACATCCAGCATTGTATCTACCAGGAATGAGCCCTCTGTCTGGCAGCAGCCAACAGGGGGCTCATCTGTAAATCAGGAGCAGGCATCAGGTGTTCATCGATCAGGTCCATATCCATGTCAAGGCTGGCGACGGCGGGGCTGGCTGTATGTCGTTTCGCCGCGAAGCCCATGTACCCAAAGGCGGCCCGGACGGTGGCGATGGTGGCCGGGGCGGCGATGTGCTCCTGCAGGCTGACCCCAGCCTCAGCTCCCTGGTTGATTATCGCTTCAAACATCACTTCAAAGCCACCCGCGGGACCCATGGTAAAGGCTCCAAGATGCACGGCGCCAACGGCGAAGACCTGGTGTTGCGGGTACCGCTGGGCACCCAGGTGCGCGAGTACGACGAGGAAAGCCGTGAGGCCGGCGAGTTGCTGGCCGATTTAACCCACGAAGGCGAACAGGTAATCATCGCCAAAGGCGGCTGCGGCGGCCGGGGTAACATCCACTTCGTCACTCCTACGCGGCGGGCTCCGGCCTTTGCCGAGCTGGGCGAGCCGGCTGAGGAGCGCTGGGTGGAATTGGAGATGAAGCTGATGGCCGATGCGGCGCTGGTCGGCATGCCATCCGTGGGCAAATCCTCGCTGATAGCCCGGATGAGCGCCGCCCGACCGAAGATTGCCGATTATCCGTTCACCACTCTGGTGCCCAACCTCGGCATGGTCCGCACTGAGGAATACAGCTTTGTGGTGGCAGACGTCCCGGGGCTGATTGAAGGCGCGGCCGAAGGGCGGGGCCTGGGCCACGAGTTTCTCCGCCATATCGAGCGCACGGCTTTGATACTGCATGTCCTGGATGCCAGCGGTTCCTATGAGCAACGCGACCCGTTGGAGGATTATCAGAAGATCAACGCTGAACTGGCCAGCTATGCTGCCGAGCTCAGTGAACGACCGCAGATTGTCGTGATTAACAAGACAGACATGCCTGGCACCGCGGAGGCCGTGGAACGCATCCGCCAATATGTCCTGGATGAAGCCTTGCAGCGTAGCGGCGGCAATGAATTCGCCGAGACTTTTCGACCCACACCGGTGTTTGCCGTCTCCGCATTGACCGGCGCTGGGATGGACGCTCTGATTGCTGCCTGTGCCGAGCAGGTCCACGCCCTGCGCGCTGCCGCTGCTGCCCAGGCTGAGCCGCAGCTGCTCTATGACCAGATCTGGGAGCACAAACGCCAGGAGAAGGACCGCGAGTTCAAAGTGCTCAACCTCGGCGGCCATGTCTTCGAGGTCTGCGGCAAGGCCGTGGAGCGAATGGTCATCCAGACCGAGTGGGACAACGAGGAAGCCATCGCCTATCTCCAACACCGCCTGGAGCAGATGGGCGTGGAAAAGGCCCTGGTGCAGGCCGGCGCCCGGGATGGCGATGAGATCCGGATTCTGACCAGAGCGTTTGCATTCGAAAGCAGCTTACACACTTGAGCACGGCAGCAGCCGGCTTGAGGGCAGGGGAGTAACATGGGTGATATTGCAGAGCGCGACAACAGTTGCAGCAGCAACAACAATAGCAACAAACGCATCGTCCTGAAGATTGGCACCTCCACCTTAACCGACGACAACGGCAAGGTTGATGAAGCCTATATCACCAGGCTGGCCAGCCAGGTTGCCGAGATCCGCAGGCAGGCCGCTCAGGTGCTGATCGTCTCATCCGGGGCGATTTCTGCCGGTCTGGAGGCCCTGGGGCTGCCGGCTGAGCGGCCAGACAGCATCCCGACATTGCAGGCTGCTGCCGCTGTAGGTCAACTGGCTCTGGCCAAAGTCTACTCATCGGCCTTCGCTGCCGAAGACCTGACAATCGGCCAGGTGCTGCTGACCCGTTTTGACACCACCAACCGCAATTCCTACCTGCATGTCCGCGACACCCTGGAGCGGTTGCTGGAGCTGGGCAGCGTGCCGTTGATCAACGAGAATGACACCGTGGCCGTGGAGGAGATTCGCTTCGGCGACAACGACACCCTGGCAGCCCTGGTGGCTATCCTGGTCAAAGCCGACCTGGTGATACTGTTAAGCGACATCGACGGCCTGTATACCGCCGATCCCCGTCTGGAGCAGGACGCCCGCCTGCTGGAATCGATTGGCGCACTGACTGAGGAGCTGGAAGCCGGCGCCGGCGCTGCCGGCAGCGTGCGTGGCAGCGGTGGCATGGTCACCAAGCTGGAGGCCGCCCGGATCTGTATGGCCGCCAACATCCCGATGGTCATCTGCCAGGGCCGTGACGAGGGCGCCATCGCGCAGGCGATAGCCGGAAAGCCAGTCGGCACGCTGTTCTCCCGCGAAGGCCAGCACCGCCAGGCTTCGGCCAAGAAGCTCTGGCTGGCCCTCAGCGATTCGGTCAAAGGCTATGTCACCGTGGACGACGGCGCCGCCCGGGCTTTGCAGGAGCGCGGCAGCTCGCTGCTGCCTGTAGGGGTCTCGGGTGTGCACGGCGACTTCAGCGCCGGGCAGGCCATCGATATCCGCAACTCGCACGGCTTTTTGATCGCCCGGGGCATCAGCGGCTATTCGGCTGCTGAGCTGCATCTGGCAGCCGGGCTGAAGAGTGGCGAAGTGGCCAGCAACGACCAGTTGGCCCATCTGGCCGACACCGAGGTCGTCCACCGCGACCAGCTGCTGGTCTTCTAGCGTATACTGGAGCAAGCATTGGCAATCGCCAAAGACCACAGCAATCAGCAGCAACGGCGCCGGTGAGCGCTCGACAAGGGAGTGTGTTGACAATGGGAGAAGCAAGAGATAAGGCCGAGCTGGCCCAGAAAGCAGCCACCAGCCTGGCCAAGCTGGACTCGATAAGCCGTAACCAGGCGCTGTTGGCCATGGCCGACGCTCTGGAGCGGGAGCAGGACTATCTGCTGGCCGAGAATGCACTCGACGTTGCGGCGGCTCAGGAAAAGGGGATTGAGGAGTCGCTGATCGACCGACTGCTGCTCAATGAGGGCCGCATCAGCGCAATTGCCGACGCCTTACGCACCCTGGCCGGGCAAAATGACCCCATCGGCGCCCTCACAGAGGGCCGGACGCTCTACAACGGCCTGCGCCTGCGGCGGATTCGGGTGCCGTTGGGCGTGGTGGCGATGATCTACGAAGCCCGTCCCAATGTCACGGCCGATGCCGCGGGCTTGTGTCTGAAGACCGCGAATGCCTGCCTGTTGCGCGGCGGCTCGATCGCCAACCACTCCAACATCTCCATGACTCGCGTGCTCTACGAGGCCGGCCTGGCTGCCGGGTTGCCGGAGTTCTGGCTGCAATCCATCGAGACCACCGATCGGGCAGCCACCACCGAGTTGATGACCCTGACCGGGCTTATCGACGTCCTGATTCCCCGCGGTTCGGCCTCCCTGATCCGCACAACCGTAGAAAACGCTCGGGTACCGGTGATTGAGACTGGCGAGGGCAACTGCCATCTGTATATCCACGAAGCTGCCGACCCCGAAATCATCGTACCGATTGCGCTCAATGCCAAGACCCAGCGCCCCGGAGTCTGCAACGCCATCGAGTCGGTGCTGATCGACGCCGTGGTTGCCGAGCACCTGGCGCCGCCCCTGCTGGAAGCGCTGGCCGAGGCCGACGTCCTGATCCATGCCGATGAGACGATCTTTGCCCTGGCTCAGGGCCTGGGCGATAAGGTCAGCCGCCAGACAGTGCAGGCTGAAGCCGCAGACTGGGGCCGGGAGTACCTCTGCCTGGAGCTCTCCATCAAGTGCGTCAGCGGGGTGGAGGAGGCCATTGAGCATATCAACCGCTACAGCACGCATCACTCCGAAGCCATCCTCAGCCAGGATTATGCGGCTGTCAGCCGTTTTCTGGAGGAGGTGGACTCGGCAGCTGTCTACGCCAATGCTTCGACCCGCTTTACCGATGGTGGCGAGTTTGGCCTGGGCGCTGAGATCGGCATTTCCACCCAGAAGCTGCATGCCCGTGGCCCGATGGGCCTGGATGCCCTGACCTCCACCAAGTTCATCATTGAAGGTGACGGCCAGATCCGCGCATGATCAGCGACATCCTCGAGCAACGCATCAATGCCTGCGACGGGCAGTTTCGCCTGGGCGTCTTCGGTGGCACCTTCGACCCCATCCATCTGGGGCATCTGATTCTCGCCCAGAGTGCCTATGAGCAGTTTGCGCTGGACAACGTGCTGTTGATACCCACCGGCCGACCAACCCGCAAGCTGAGCAGCGGCTTCAGCGATGCCGAGCAGCGCCTGGCGATGACTGAGGCTGCTGTCACAGGCGATGAGCGCTTTGCCGTCAGCCGACTGGAGATAGACAGGCCCGGCACCACCTATACCATCGACACCATCCGGGCGCTCAAGGCCGCCTGGGGCGACAGAGTCCTGCTGTATCTCATCACCGGTGCGGATGCTGCGGCCGATCTGCCCACCTGGAAGGGCGCCGCCGAGATTGCCGCCGGGCTTCAGGCCGTGCTGTTTGCCCGCCGCCCCGGCACCGAGCAAGGCGAACTGGCCCAGGCCGCGCAGCTGTTGGATTGCGAGATTGCCGAGATTTCCATGCCCTTAATCGACATTTCGGCAATGGATTTGCGCAAACGTATACAAACAGGGCGCACTTTGCGCTATCTTGTACCAGAAGCCGTAGAGAACTATATCCGCGACACCGGCTTGTATCAGGAGAGCGCTTAGTGATCGAAAACTACCAGGAACTCTATGACCGCGCCCGCGTCAAACTGG
>JAISUQ010000080.1 GCA_031272005.1 Coriobacteriales bacterium
CAACTTAAAGCGGGCCTGATGCTCGGCAATCAGTGTGGAGACGGTCTGGATGGTCTTGCTGTCGAAATGCAGGGCTTTCAGGCGTTTGCGGGCAATCCGCTCGCCGGCCAGGTCGTGCCCGTAGAAATGCCCTACCCCGTCCGCATCGGTGAAAAAGCACTCCGGTTTGCCCAAATCGTGCAGCAGCAGGGTCAGGCGCACCAGCGGGTCGGGCGCCGCCAGAGCCACGGCATGGGCACTGTGCTCCCAGACATCGTACTGGTGGTATTTGGTCTGCTGGTCAAAACCGATCGTCGGGGCGATTTCGGGGATAAAGACCGCCAGGACGTCGGGGTATTCCAACAGCACGGGCAGGATGTTGGCACCGGGCAGCATGCGTATCAACTCGGCGCTCAGGCGTTCAACGGCGATATTGGCCAGCAGCTGGCGCTGCTCATGCAAGGCCTGGGCCAGCTGGTCCTCAATGGCAAAGCCGATGGTGGCGGCAAAACGCAGTGCCCGCATGATGCGCAGGGCATCCTCGCTCAGGCGCAGCTGGGGCTGGCCGACAGCCCGCAGCAGCTGGGCGGAGATGTCATCGCGGCCGCCAAAGGGATCGCTGAAGCCTCGCTGGGGATGGTAGGCGATGGCATTGAGCGTGAAATCCCGACGCGCCAGGTCCTCCTGCAGGCTCGGTGCGTAACGTACTTCCTGGGGATGACGATTGTCGAGATAAGGACCGTCCGCACGATAGCTGGTAATCTCTACTGGCAGGTCGGGCAGCAACAGGGTCCAGGTACCATGTGCAATGCCTGTCGGGATCAGCCGGGCACCGGCCAGCGCCTCAGCCACCTGTGGCGGGGTCGCCGACGTGGCGATGTCCCAGTCGTGCGGCACAACTCCCAACAGATGGTCGCGCACGCAACCACCGACTACGCAGGCTTCGTATCCGGCAGCCTCCAGGGAGTCCAGGGTCTGTCTTATGCCAGCGGGTATGTCCATTTGAGCATTATCTACGCTATACGCATCTACAGCGCCGCTTTCAGGGCTTCGACGCGATTGGTGGCCTCCCAGGTGAACTGGGGCAACTCGCGTCCGAAGTGGCCATAGGCTGCTGTCGCTCGATAGATGGGCCGGCGCAGCTCGAGTGCGTCGATGATGGCGCCAGGGCGCAGGTCGAAGACCCGCTGGACAGCGGCGGCGATGGCTTCATCCGGCACGTTGCCGGTGCCAAAGGTCTCCACCAGCAGCGACAGCGGGCGGGCCATGCCGATACCATAGGCCACCTGGACCTCGCAGCGGCGGGCCAGCCCGGCGGCCACGATATTCTTGGCCACCCAGCGAGCGGCATAGGCGGCGCCGCGGTCGACCTTGGTCGGATCTTTGCCGGAGAAGCAGCCGCCGCCATGGCGACCGCTGCCACCATAAGTGTCAACGATGATCTTGCGCCCGGTGACACCGGTATCCCCTGCCGGCCCGCCAATGACAAAACGGCCCGTGGGATTCACATAAATTTCAGCTCCCTGCCAATCAATCTGCCATTGGGAGAATACCGGAGTCAGGACCTGCTCCACAAGGTCGGCCTTGAGTTGGCCTGCGACGTCGACTTCGGCCGCATGCTGGGTGGAGATCAGCACCTTCTCCACCGCAAGCGGGCGGCCGTTGTCGTAGCGCACGCTGACCTGGGTCTTGCCGTCGGGCTTGAGGTACGGCAGGGTGCCGTCTTTGCGAACGGCAGCCAGACGCTCAGCCAGGCGGTGGGCCAGAAATACCGGCAGTGGCATCAACGTTGGGGTCTCGTCGCAGGCATAGCCGAACATCATCCCCTGGTCGCCGGCGCCGATCAACTCATAGGGGTCATCGTTGCTGCCGGCATGCTGCACCTCAAAGGATTCATCCACGCCCTGGGCGATGTCAGCACTCTGTTCGTGGATGGAATTGATGATTCCGCAGGATGAAGCATCGAATCCGAGGGCGGGGTCGTTGTAGCCGATACTGGCGATAACCTCGCGGACCACAGCCTCGAAGTCGATATAAGCCTGAGTGCGCACCTCGCCGGCCAGGACCACCAGGCCGGTGGTCACCAGGGCCTCGACAGCCGTGCGGGCATTGGCCAGGGCGGCCGGGTCGCCAGAAGGCGAAACGTAGCCTTCGGCTTCCAGCTCGGCCTCCTTGGTCAGGATGGCATCCAGGATGGTGTCGGAGATCTGGTCGCAGATCTTGTCCGGATGGCCCTCGGTGACGCTTTCGGATGTGAATAGATAGCTGCTCAAAACTGTCCTCCTATAAGCTTACATTACTTATAAGTATACTCGATAAAGCGCTGAGTAACTCGGCGTTGTCGGCTTTGTTGTGATAGCCGATATGCCCCACCCGCAGCATGGTATCGGCCTGCTGGCCGCCGCAGGGGTTGAGCACCAGGCCAAACTCCTGTTGCAGCCGACGGTTGGCCTCCTGGGCGCCACCGGCACTGAAGATGATGGGCGTCAGGGCGTTGGACAGCGGCCAGCCGGGCAACTCCAGGCCCGGCACTGGCGCCACCCCGACGCGAAAATCCTCGGCCAGCTCGCGGATCTGCGCCAGCCAGGCCTCCAGGCCGATGTCGCAAACCGTCGTCAGCTGATCGGCCAGCTCATAGATGATGCCCACTGGCGGTGTAAATGGCGTCTGGCCGCGCAGACCATCGCTCAGTGCGGGTTTGAAATCAAAATACAGGCTGGGAACGCTGGCGGCCAGAACCCGCTCGCTGAGCATCTGCTCGCTGAGCAACACCGCCGAAAGCCCCGGCGAGAGGGCCAGGCCTTTTTGCGAACTGATAATCATCGCCCCGATGCCCGCTGAAGCCATGTCTATCGGATCAGCCAGGAAGGCCGAGATGGCGTCAACAATCAACAGCATCGCGTTCTGCCGGCAGAAACCAGCCAGCAGCTCCAGGTCGTAGAGCTGCCCGGTGGATGTCTCATCGAGGTTGGCCAACAGGGCGCTGCAACCGCGGCCGGCGTATGCGGCCAGGTGCTCGGCGGTCAGGGTTTCGCCAAACGCCAGGGTCAGGACCTCGTGTGGGATACTCAAGCGCTGGCAAATCTGGACAAAACGCCGGCCAAAGGTGCCGCCGTCGATAATCAGGGCTTTGTCGGCGGAGTTCAGGCAGTTCAGCACCGTGGCCTCCATCGCGCCGGTGCCGGACGCAGCCAACAGCAAGGCGCGCGAGCCCGCCCCCGCCCCCGCCAGCTGCAGCAACAGGCGCTCACACTCCAAAACGACCGCAGAGAACTCCGCATTGCGAAAATACGGGACCTGTTGGCCCGCTACAGCCAGAGTCTGCGGGCTCATCTGCACAGGACCGACGGTGAACAGCTTCACGCCAGCTTCATCCTCTGCAAAAATTCGTCTTCGTTCAGGCCTTCGTGCTGGAGGATGCGGCGGTAATCATCAATGTAGTCGACTTCAGCCCAGAAAGCCCCTTCGACATCGATTACCTCCACAGGGAACTCCGCGCAGGAGCGATACAGCACATCCTCCCACCACATATCGTAGTCCTCATTCCAAATCAGGCGCTCCAGATTGGCAATGAAGGTCGGCAGGAACCCGGCGGCCAGCTTGGCAGCGCCAACGTATTCGCAGCTGCGCTGTTCGGGTGCCAGCTGCTTGCCGTAAGCCACAATCTGGCCGTCCTGAAGCTGGAAGAAGTAATCCCCCACCTGGGCCCGACTGTGGTCGCCCAGCATCACAGCCTGGGATTGATAGCCAGAGAGCCGCTTCAGGATATCATCACCCCAAAAGACGTCAGCATTGGCCAGGATGATGTCTTCTCCCTGCTCGGCGCTTTCCTGCAGGTATTCGCGGGCTATCCAAAGCGAGCCTATGGAATTGGTGATGCGATAGAAGGGGTTCTCAAAGAAGCGCACCTCCGGAAAATCTGCCAGTGCAGCAGCTACGCTGTCCTTGCAGAAGCCGACAACCACGGCAGTGGAAATGCCTGCTGCCGCCATCTTGCGCATGGTATTGGCAATCAGCGGCCCGTCGCCCACCTCATAAGTGCATTTGGCGCGATTGGCCTCCACCCCCAGGCGACTGCCAACGCCAGCAGCCAGAAACAATGCTCTGGTCATCTGATGCTACCCGACCTTTCAATACTACGAAACTTATACATTTCGGATAATTCCAAAATATTTATGCCACTGGGCGTTTACAATGATAGCATGACGATGCCCACACACAGCCCAGACTCCCCTTTGCCGCCAGATAGCGAGCAGGTAGCAGCGATATCCAGCTATATCGCCCACGGCATCGAACATGGCTGTGGTGATTGCCTGGGGTTGGAACTGGAGCACTTCATCGTTACGGCCGGCGATCACCAGCTCGTGCCCTACCTGGCTGATGCCAGCAGCGGTCGCCCGGGAGTCGCCACAGTGCTTCAGCGGCTGGCGGATAACTACGATGAGTGCATCTACGAGCCGCAGGCGGATGGCCGCCAGGCGCTGATCGGCCTGTCGCGGCCCCATGCCAACGTGACTCTGGAGCCGGGCGCCCAGCTGGAAATCAGTATCGGCCCGGTGTTGTCCCTCGCTTCTCTGGAGGGCCTGTACCAGGCTTTTCGGGAGGAAATCGAGCCGGTGCTGGCCGAACTGGGCCTGGAGCTGATGACCTGCGGCTATCACCCGAGTGCCTGCGCCAACGAGATTCCCCTGATTCCCAAGACCCGCTATCGCTATATGGACGAGCACTTCAAATCAACCGGCCGGCATGGCCTGTGCATGATGCGAGCCAGCGCTTCTACGCAGGTCAGCATCGATTTCGCCAGCGAAGCTGACGCCGTGCGCAAATTCCGCATCGCCAATGCCTTAGGGCCGCTGTTGGCCTTCATCACCGACAACTCGCCGGTGTTTGAGGGCTCGCCGGTGGGTAGCGGCGGCCAGGCGCGCAGTGGACTACCAGTACCCAAGCGGATGGCCCGCACTGCCATCTGGGATGATGTCGACCCGGCGCGCTCCATGACCGCGCCGCATACCTTTGACCCGCAGTTCGGCTTTGATGATTACGCCGCTACACTTTTAAGCTCGGCGGCGGTGTTCACTGTCGAGCAGGACGAGCAGGGCGGCAAGCACAGCGTTTACCAGGGGTCTCGGAGCTTTACGGAGGCTTTTGCCGGGCAACAGCTGAGTCAGCAGGAAGTTGAGCATATCCTTTCGCTGTTCTTCTTCGACACCCGCTTCAAGACCTACCTGGAGATCCGCATGGCCGATTCGCTGCCAGTTGAGTATGCCCTGAGCTTTGCGGCACTGATCAAGGGGGTCTTCTACCAGGCCGAGGCGCTTGCGTACTACGAACAGGCGCTGGCGCAGGTTGACGCGCCGGCAATCGCAACAGCCAAGGCGACGCTGGCCCGCGACGGCTATGCTGCCACCATCTACGACCGCCCAGCCACCGCCTGGCTGGAAGAACTGTTCACCTGGGCCGCAGGAGGCCTCCATGACCGCGACGCCGCCTACCTCTCCCCCCTTGCCGACTTGGCCAAGCAACGCCGCACCCTGGTTGGCTGAAGGAGCTATCGCCACTCCGAAACAAAGGTCTGCTTATAAATCTCTAATTACTGTATAATTATGTGAATAATTATTCTGCTAGATTCAGGAGGTTGTTTTGCGGTTTGGCGATGTGGACTGGGGGTTGGAGTGGCGGCGGGTGCAGAGTGGGCGGCTGAAGCCTTTTGACCCGGAATACTGGGATGGGCGGGCATCCGACTTCCTGCTCAAGCAGCCTACGCCCTATGAGCAGGAGTTTCTCCAGATGGCCGACTTGCAGCCGGGCGAGCAGGTTTTGGATGTTGGCTGTGGCTCGGGTACCTTCAGCATCCCTTTGGCCAGTGCCGGACACGAAGTCGTGGCTATGGATGTCTCCAGCGGCATGCTGGATAAACTGCGCACCCTGATAGACCGTGACGCTCTGAGCAACATCAGGATCGTCCAGGGCGGTTGGGACGATGATTGGCCTGGCCTGGGCATCTTACCGAAAAGCGTTGATGTGGCTATTGCTTCCCGTTCGCTGCTGACCTTGGATTTGGTTGGCGCCATTGAGAAGCTCAATGCCACGGCGCGCCGCCGCGTCTGCGTCACCTTGGGCACGGAGAGCTTTCCGTTCATCGACGTCAGGGTGGTGCAGGCCATCGGCCGCGAGCATCACGTCACCGGCGATTACCTCTGCGCTTTGAACTGCCTCTATCAACTGGGCATCAAGGCCGAGCTGCGCCTGATTGGTCAGCCGCGCCGCGATGTCTACGTCAGTCGGGAAAGCGCCTGGGAATCCATCTCCCATCGTTGCGATGGCCTGACCGCCAAGGAAGCCAAACGCCTGCATCGTTTTCTGGATGAACACCTGATCGCCTGGGAGTACGAGCAGGACGGCCAGACGCACACCGGCGTGGCCAAGGATTACATCCGCGACATGCGCTGGGCCTTCATCTCCTGGAGCACCGAACCAACCGAGCCCAACGTGCGAGTCTACAAAGCCGACAGCCGCTGCGTGGCCAGCAAACACTAATTTACATGAACGGCACGGTGCCGGTCAGTTCCAGGGTTTGGCGGTCGATTACGTAGACGTAGCCGGAGGCATCGGCGTTGGGTTGCACCAGGTAGGCCACCAGGTAGATGTACTGGTTGTCGTAGCTGGGCAGGGCGCATTTGCTCAGTGAGCCGTCCGGCGTCTCGAAGGCGATGGTGCCCTTCAGCTCCACTCCCGTGCTGTTATAGGCGTACAAGGCATAACCGTTGATACCCAGGCTGCCGTCTTCGGCATTTCCCACCAATGGCGTGCCGGCTACACTCAGCTGCTGGTAGACATGCAGGTCGTAGGCGAAGGTCGCCGAGTTGCCGGTGAGCAGGAAGGCCTCGGGCACCTGCACGGGGATGCTGTCGGAAGCCGCGCCGCTGCCATCCACCTGGACGATGTGTAGATAGGCCGAGCCCTCCAGAGACGGCGCAGTGGCCTCGGGGTCTATCAGCGAGCGGGTGGCCTGCTGGCGCATGATCTCGCTGCCATAGCTGACCAGCAGGACGCCGGACCCACTGCCGGACGCGCTACCGCCGCCGCCCACGCCCCCGCCACTGCTCGCCCCATCATCGCCAGCTTCCGCCGCCGGCGCGAACTTCAGCGGCCAGCCCGCAAAGCCGCTGGCCTTGAGCTGCTTCGGCGCGCTGACGTCGGAGATGTCCAGCACCACCAGCGACTGGGTAGCGTCGGCAGTGGCCACATAGGCCTGCGAACCGACGATGGAAAACGAGCTCAGCGTCCCGCTGCCGTTAATGTCATCCAGCTCCCCCAGAGATGCCAGAGCGCCATCCCAGGCGACGAACTTCCAAGAGCGTGAGTAATCCTCCGCCACCTGCTCCACGGCGCCGATCAGCTGCCCGTCGCGTTCCTGGACAAAGGCCGGATGGACCAGCCCACCCGGCAGCTCGGTCACAGCGGCCAGACCGTTGCTGGCACCGCCGTCCAGCGGCACCCGGGCCAGCGTGGTGGCAAAGGTGGCCTTATCCGCCTCAGCATCGTAGCCGGTCTGCTGCCAGCTGATATAGAGGTTGTTGGTACCCCAGATATAGCCGGGCAGGGCGCTGTCCGCCGGGTCGTAGGCGGCAAAGGCCGCAAGGCAACTCCGCTGCTCGATGTCAAAGCAGGCGAAGACGGTCGCCCGGGCGAAGCTGCCTGCCGCCGGCAGATAGATCTGGTCGGCGGCCAGCGGGTAGAGGTTGTCGTCGATATACAGCCCCGGGGCGTAGGCAATGGCATCGCCTTGGCGCAGTGCCAAACCGCTGAGTATACGTTCCTTGGCCGCCAGCATGTCGCCATCGGCGCTGTCGAACTGCCAGGCGCCATCAGCGGTGTCGGCCACGGTGGCGTGGTTGGCGACCAGATAGAGCTTGCCGTCGCGTAACTCGGCCGCACCGTCAGAGCCGGTCACACCCATGGCCGTGATGAAGGCTGGCGCCGCCGGGTCGCTGACGTCCAGCAGGGTGGCCATCGTCAGGTTGGAGGCGTAGGCGGCCAGAGCAAAGTCGTCGCTGCCGTAATCGGTGCTGCGCTGCTCGACGTGGCTTAATACCACCAGCGTGTCGCCCTCCAGCCAGAGTTTGGTGTAGCTCTCCCGGCGGTCCTTGATGGCGTAGAACTGCAGCAGCCCCACCTCGCTGGTCTCGGTGCCATCGAGCTGGAGGATGTGCAGAAAGCCGTTGCTTACCGTATAGATATAGCCGCCGCTGGCCAAAGTCGGTGCGGTGGAGGAGTTGATGCCCGCCTCAACGCTGGCGACCTGCGGGTTTATCGCCGCAATGCCGGAGTCGCGCTGCTCTTCAGCCAGCACGGAGGCCCGCGTGGCCGGGTCAAAGCTGAGCAGGTTGTCGGGCTTCGGCACGCTGGTCTCGGCCGCCGGCGGCTCGCCTACCTGGTAAACGCCGTCCGCGTCATAATAGCCGTAGCCGTCGAAGCTGCCCGTGGCCGCCTCCGCCTCGGCCAGCGCCGCCTCATAGGCCGCCAGCGCCTCGGCGTAGTCGGACTGCCCATTCTGGCTGGCCATGAAGCGCTCGCGCAACGTGGTGTAGCTGGTCTCCATACCGTCCAACACCCGCTCGTAGATCTCCTGTTCAGAAGTAGCCACAGTAAAGATCCCATTGGGAGAAGGTGCCGCCGGCGTCGAAGGCACCAACGAGGCCTTCTCACCGCAGGCCGTCAACAGCATGCTCAACGCCAGGACCAAGGCCAGGCAGCAACAAATAAGAGCACTGGTCGCAGCAACGGATTCGCTGTTTTTAGATGTCAAGAGTCTCACTAAAGCATCAGCCTTCCTTGGGCAAAAACGTGGAGTTGGCCATCAGCTCCCGGGCAGCATCAGCGCTCAGGTCGTAATGCCAGAACAGGTGGTAGAACTCCTGGGTGCGCTCCACGATGTCGAAGTCGTATATCTCCGGATAAAGCAGGTTGCCCAGCCAGAGGATGCCCAGCAGCTGTTGCACCGAGGGCGGCTTGTTCAGCCATTCGTAGGGCTTGCCGGGCACCTCATAGACGCGCCGATTGGCCACCGCCGGCACCTCGGCCCAGGAGGCGTCCTTATAGACCTCATCGAAGAAGGCGTCGCCGGGCGAGAGCAGCAGCACGTCCGGCTGCCAGAGCAGCACCTGCTCGATGGAGACCTCGGTGGAGTTGGTGGCCCCCAGCACCGCCACATTGTCCAGTCCCAGGATGTCGATGGAGCCGGAGTGCACAGTGCCCTTCTCCACTACATCCAGGCCGTAGATGCCGCCGGAATACAGCACCTTCAGGCCGTCGGCAGCGATCTCGGGTTGGTGCAGGTTGGCAAAGTCCAGCACGCCCTGGGCGTAGTCGGCCAGCTCGGCGGCGGCCTCGGCCACACCCAACGCCTCGCCCAGCATCCCGTAAGCCTTGGCGATGTTGGGCACCGTGGCCTCCACGAAGATGCAGGGCAGGCCGGTCTGCTCCTGCAGGCCGGTCATATCCGAACCGATGCCGGTCTTCGGCTCGCCGATGTCCACGATGACATCCGGGTCCATGCGGATGATCTCCTCGTAGTTCATGTCGGCGTTCTTGCCGTAGAAGCGCCCCAGCACCGGCAGGCCGGCCAGGTCTGGGCCGATATAGCTGGCCTGGGTCTTGGAGAAGGAGCCGGCCAGGCTGATCAGCTTCTCCGGGCACAGTGTCACCA
>JAISUQ010000099.1 GCA_031272005.1 Coriobacteriales bacterium
AGACGGTTGGTGGCTGCCGTCAGCTCGTCGGCCAGCAAATCCAGCTTGCGCCGGCGTGATAGCACACTATCGACATCATGTAACTGCATCCCTAAAGTCAGCTTGCCGTTAGGCCAGATGACGGCACCGTCGCGGGTGACGAAGCGGGCGCCGGTGCTGTCGCGGAGATGGAACTTCAAGGCCTCAGCCACCGACTCCGCCAGATAGATGTCGCCCAACAGGGCTTCCAGCGCCGGTTTGTGGTTGGCCGGGCAATCCAGATAATCGATCAGCCGCTCGCCCCGCAGCGCCTGGTTGCGCAGGCTGCGTACCCCGTCCAACGGCACCAGCGAGATCTCGCCATGCGGCTCCTTCTCGGCCAACAGATGCTCGGCGATGAGGTTGGCAGCGGCGGCATCCTTGACGAACAGGCCGAAGAGATCCGCACCCAGCAATCGTTCAATCAGCACCTCGGCTTCCTCGGTGGTGATGGCAAACGGCAGCTCGACATCGGTCTTCAGCTTCAGGGCCTGGGCAATCGGCCCGATAACACCGGTATAGGTATCACGATGCGACATGATCCAGTTCAGCGCCGGTGAGGCTGCCTCAAAGGCCCGGTCGACCTCCTCCAAAGCCCGAATCTCGGCCTGGATGGCGCTTTGCAGCTCCCGGGCGGTTTGGGTTTTGGCCTTGTGGTCATCCAGCAGGCGGACATGCTTGTCGATCTCGGCTTTGGCCTGTTGCGACTCGGCCTTGTCCTTGACCAGCTGGTTCTCCAGCCCGTCCAGCTTGCCGCGACGTTCGGCCAGGATACCCTGGGTGCCGGCAAACTCCTGCTCCAGCTGCTCAAAACTCTCCTTGAGCAGGGACTCTTCCAGGTCCAATGAACTCAACGAGTCCCGCGCCTTGGCCAGCGCCACATTGGCGGCATCCAGCGCGGCCTGGCTGCCACGCAGCGCCGAGGTCAGGCGCTTGTGCTCCTCCTCGGCGGCGTTGCGCTCCTTGAGCGCCTTCTCGCTCTCGCGGGACAGCTCGCTGAGCTCGGCATACAGCGCCTTCAGACGGGCGTCGCTCTCCGACAGCTCACGTGAGATGCCGGCAAACTCCTCGTTGGCCACCTTCAGACGGGATTGCGAGTTATGGATGGTGCCGCGCAGATCGGAGAGGCGGGCCACCAGGTTGGCGCCCTTGGTCTCCAGCACCAGCATGCCGGCCTCCAGGCGTTGGATGATCGACTGGCACTTGTAGCGCTGCTCATTGAGGTCCCCGGCAAACAGGCCTTTCTCCTCCAGAGCCAGCTGGCGTTTGGCCAGCTCGTTTTCGCGCTCGTTGAGGCGGTAGTGGGCCAGTTCGGCCTCGGCGTCGATCTCCCGCTCGCGATGGTCGAAGTCGTTCCATTCCAGCTGCAGGCTGCGCAGATCGTCCACGGCCAGCGCCAGATCCAGGGTCTTCAGCTCGGCAACGATAGCATGATATTGTTGGGCGCGGGCAGCCTGGCGCTCCAGCGGGCGCAGCTGCGACTCGATGATGTGCACGATGTCGTTGACCCGCTCCAGCGAGGCATCCATCGCCGCCAGTTTGCGCGAGGCCTTGTCCTTGCGCTTCTTGTGCTTGAGGATGCCGGCGGCCTCCTCGATAAGCGTGCGGCGGTACTCCGGGCTGCTCTCCAAAACGGCGGTCAGGTTGCCCTGGCCGATGATGGAGTGCGCCCCCTGGCCGATGCCGGAGTCAAACAGGATGTCGATGACATCCATCCGCCGGCAGGGCGAGCCGTTGATGAAGTACTCGCTCTCGCCGTTGCGGAACATCCGGCGCATCACCGCCACCTGGTCGAACTCGATGGGCAGGGTGCCGTCAGCGTTATCCAAAATCAGTTCGACCTCGGCCACGCTGACCGCAGCCCGCGCCGATGAGCCGGAGAAGATCAGCTCCTCCATGGCCTGTACGCGCAGGTTGCGCGGCGAAGCCTCGCCCAACACCCAGAGCACGGCCTCGGAGACATTGGATTTTCCCGAGCCGTTGGGCCCGACAATCACCGAGATGCCCGGCTCGAAATTCATCGCCGAACGGTCTGCAAAGGATTTGAAACCGCGTATGACCAGAGATTTGAGATACATGCGTCTATTCTACGGTATCTCTGCAATTTCGGCGGCAACAACCGACTGTTTTGCCGACTTTTTCCGGCTTTTAGGACGAAAGCGGCGCAGCTGCTGCAAGGCGGCAGCGGCGGCCTGCGTCTCGGCGTCCTTTTTGGAATGTCCGCTGCCCGTGCCGATAACCCGGCCCTCGGAGAGCACATTGGCGGTGAAGCAGCGGTCATGCGGCGGCCCGACAGTCTCCACCAGCTCGTAGGTGGGGGTGATGCGGCGCTCCTGGAGCATCTCCTGGAGGATGGATTTGGGGTTTTCCGGCTCGGCAGCCAACTGCAGGTCGATATAGCCGTCCATCACCGAAACCACCCATTTGCTGGCGGCTGTCAGTCCACCGTCCAGAGTGATGGCGGCGACCAGCGCTTCAAAGACATTCTCCAGTGCTGAGGTCAATCCGCGTTTGCCGGTGCCGCGCTCTGAGGAACCGAAGATAATCAACTCGGATAAACCCAGCTCGTCAGCCCGCTCAGCGAGCATGCCTCCGGAGACCAGCGCCACCTTGATGCGGGTCAGACCGCCCTCGTCAATCTGAGGAAAGCGCTCGTAGATCTCGATGGCGATGATGGCACCCAGCAGGGAGTCGCCCAAAAACTCCAGGCGCTCATAGGACTGGGCTATCGGATTATCTTCGGCAGCGGATGGATGGGTTATCGCCTGGATCAGAAGATTCTTGTCGGTGAAGCTGTAACCGAGGATCTCCTCAACCCGACGTACCCGCTCGGCACACTCAGTTGATGTCAGTTCCATATCTCAGGATAACGCCTCCTCTACGACCTGTGCCATGTTGGCACGTACACTTTGCACAGTGGCAGCAATGCCATTGGCAATGGCCACCGGGCCCGACGAGCCATGGCCGATGATCACTGCGGACTTCAGCCCCAACAACGGGGCGCCGCCCACCTCATCGGCGCTGAGCATCTTTTTCAGCTGGCGCAGCCCGGGCATGATCAGGACCGATCCTAATTTGCGAGTTACACTAGCACTTAATACTTCCCTGAGCTGGTCAAAGAGCATGCCAGCCGTGCCTTCGATAGCCTTCAGGGCCACGTTGCCGGTGAAGCCGTCGGTGACCACGACATCAAAGTCGCCACCGAGCAGATCGCCACCTTCGGCGTTGCCCACAAAACCGGTCAGCCTCTCCTGCATCAGCGCAAAGGCCTCCTGGGCCAGCTGTGAGCCCTTGGTGTCCTCAGCGCCGATGTTCAGCAGGCCCACCCGCGGCGCCTTGACACCCAACAGCCGCTGAGCATAGATCCGCCCCATCTGGCCAAATTGCAGCAGGTAATCCGCCTTGACGTCGGCATTGGCACCCACATCCAGCAGCACCACCGGATGCGCCGGCGCCGGCAGCACAGTGGCGATGGCTGGCCGCGCCACGCCGCGAGCCCTCCCGATGAACAGCGTCGCCGCCGCCATGCAGGCCCCGGTGGAACCGGCGGAGAAAAACCCCTGCGCCCGCCCCTCCTTGACCAGCTTGCAGCCGACCACGATGGAGGAGTCCCGCTTGGCCTTGACGGCGTTGGCCGGGTGCTCGTCCATCCCAATCGCCTCTGTGGTGGCCACTGCCTCAACCCGCCCGGACTGGACGGCATCCATCTCGGCAGCGGCAGCGAAAGGCTCCACCACATCGGCAAAGCCTGTGAGAATCAGTTTCAGCTGGGGGTCGTCGCGCAGCGCCTGGGCAGCGCCAGCCAACACAACTGAAGGGGCGTTATCGCCCCCCAGCGCGTCAACGACTATGGTAACCGGAGTTTGCACTACTCGGTGACGATGACCTCGCGCCCCTTATAGTAGCCGCAGTTGGGGCAGACGAAGTGCGGCAGTTTGGCAGCGCCGCATTGCGGGCACACGGAGCGCGGTGCTTCCTTGAGTTTCATGTTGGCGCTGCGGCGGGAGTGAGTCACCGCACGGCCGGTCTTTCGCTTGGGTACAGCCATCTTACAACACTGATCCTTCCATCACTTACGTCAGCCACTGTCCCAGGCACTGTCCCAGGCACTGATCCAGATACTGATTCCTGAAGTTTTTGCTGCTCAGCATCTGAGCAGCGCAATGTCAATTTTGGACGCAACGGAATATTGTACCAGTCCTTTGCGGGCTTGGATAGAGCGATTTTGCGATTCCCCTGTTTGAGGGTAACAGCCGAAAACGCTATTGTTTACAGTCACAGGAAACGTTGAATAACAGGAATGGGAACACGACCGCCATGACTTCCAACTGCTCGCGCACTGAGCGGGTGCAAGCCATGGAGCGCGCCATGGTCACCCGGGGGATTCCTGGCTTTTCAGCTCTCGTCCCCTGCATACTCGGGTTGGCCCTGGCGCGTTCCAGCGAGATTGCAGCCTGCTATGATTCGTACCGCCAGACCGATTTTGGCATCTTCACCGACGGCAGCGTGCTGATCTCACTGCTGATACTGGGCACGCTGGCCGCCTGGCTGGCCGTGCGGCACACCCATCTCTCGCAGCATGCAACCCGGGTGGTGCTGGCCATCGGCGCACTGTTTCAGGCCGCCACCCTGTTGGCGATGTTCGGCATGGCTCTGGATGGCCGCATCGACAGGCACGTCCAGCTGCTGCTTTGCCTGCTCCATCAGCTGGGTTGTGCCGGAGCCTTCTTCTTCTGGCTGCGTCAGGCCATCAACAGCAACACTGCCGTGGCGGCACTGCTGGCCTTTGCGGCCATGGCCCTCAGTGAGCCGATCATCTATCTCTACTCCATGCTTCCCGATGCCGCATCCTTTCTGGGCGCCGGCATCGGTGCGCTGTTGCAGATACCCTGCCTGCTGCTGCTGCGGCGCAAGCGGGCCACCAACGCCCTGGCCCGTCTGCAATCACTGCGCGGTTTTTCGCTGGAGAAGATCTTCATCACCAATCGTGGCCTGCTGATTACTCTGTTCATGGCCATCGCCTACATCGCCCTGGCCCTGGGGCTGCTGCGCGGTTATCCCGATGGCCAGGCCATCCCCTTCACCGACACTACCCGTATCGGTTACATGCTGCTGACCATCCTCGCCGAGCTGATCATCGTCTTTACCGCAATGCGCGGCAAGCTCTGGATGCTGACGGTCGCCATCTGGGTCGTGCTGCAAAGTTTCGTGGCCGCCGCGCTGATGGGTTCGGTGCTGTTTCCGGCGAATCTGGAGATTGGCGCGGTCTTCACCACCTCGGCCAACGCCCTGGTCACGGCCTTCACCTTCTTTTTGGACATCGTCTTGATGACCTGCCTCAGCCGCTATGATCCCTGGTTTTATGCCAATGCCCTGCGCAGCACCTGGCTGGGCGCCCGCGGCCTGACGCGCATCTTTGCCTTCGAGTTTCTCCCCGCTGCCGGCAATACGCTGTTGATTGTGACCTGCGTGGCATTGCTGCTGGTAGTCTCCACGCAGGTGCTGTTCATCCGGCTGTTTGTCAGCTTCGGGCTCAAAGGCAGGGGTTCCCTTAGCCAGAGAATGGCCGACTTCGCCGAACGCTGCGACGCCTTTGAGGCCGCCGACCGCATGGTAAAAGCTTTGCCGGAGAATACCGGTTCTGGCGGTGGCGGCCCCGGCGGTGGCGGCGGTGTCTGTGGCGGTGGTGGTAATGGCAGCGGCGCCCAGGGCAATGGCAGCGGCGCCCAAGGCAGCGACACCCAGGGCACTGGCGGCAAACACGCCTGCGGCAACGTCGGCGAGACCCCGATGTCGCTGCGGGTCTTCAGGGGCACCCGTGAGCTGGGGCGGACATTTTTGCTCTCAGAGCGCGAAATTGAGGTCCTGACGCTGTTTGCCCAAGGGTATACCCAAAAACGCATCGCCCAGAAGCTGTACATCTCACCCGGCACCGCGCATACCCACATCAAGCGCATCTACGCCAAGACCGGGCTGCACTCCCGGCAGGACATTCTGGATTATCTGGCTGAGTATACTACCTGAAGCTCGGCGGCAGGGCACCCACCTGGTCCTTGAGCATCACGTCGTGGGCGCCACCCTCCACAATCGAGGTCGAGGAAATCAATGTCAGACGGGCCTTCTGCTGGAACTCCGGGATATTCAAAGCGCCGCAGTTGCACATCGTCGAGCGCATCTTGGCCAGGGTCAGGGCGACATTATCCTTCAGTGGGCCGGCATAGGGCACATAGGAGTCCACGCCCTCCTCAAAACTGAGCTTCTTGTCGCCGCCGGAGTGGTAGCGTTGCCAGTTCCGGGCCCGAGCCGAACCTTCTCCCCAGTACTCTTTCATGTAGTTGCCGTTCACGGCGACTTTGGCCGTGGGGCTTTCGTCAAAACGGGCGAAGTAGCGGCCAAGCATCATGAAATCGGCGCCCATGGCCAGCGCCAGGGTCATATGGTGGTCGTAGACGATACCGCCATCCGAGCAGATGGGGATATAAATGCCAGTTTCTTTAGCATATTGATTACGCGCCTCCGCGACTTCGATGACGCTGGTGGCCTGCCCACGGCCGATGCCTTTCTGCTCGCGGGTGATGCAGATCGAGCCACCACCGATGCCGACCTTGATGAAATCCGCACCAGCCTCGGCCAAGAATCGGAAGCCCTCCTTATCCACCACATTACCGGCGCCGACGCGCACATCCGGGCCATACTCCTGCTTAATCCAGGCCAGGGTGCGGCTCTGCCATTCGGTAAAGCCCTCCGAGGAGTCGATGCACAGCACATCGGCCCCGGCCTCAAGCAGCGGCCCGACTCGCGACTGATAGTCGTGGGTATTGATGCCGGCACCTACCCGATAGCGCTTATCCGCATCGAGGTTCTCCAAAGGATTCTCCTTATGCGAGGCGTAATCCTTGCGAAAGACCATGTAGACCAGGTGGTCGAAGTCGTCTACCAAAGGCAGGGCGTTGAGTTTGTTGTCCCAGATGATGTCGTTGGCCTCGCTTAAGGTGGTGCCGCTGGGGGCCACGACCAACTTCTCCCGCGGAGTCATGAATTCGGCGACCTTGGCGTCGGTGGGCGTGCGACTGGGTCGGTAGTCGCGGCTGGTGACGATGCCCAACAGTTTGCCAGTGGGTGAGCCATCGTGGGTCACCGGCATGGTGGAGTGGCCGGTCTCCTCTTTGAGTTCCATGACCCGGGCCAGGGTATCGCCCGGTGAGACATTGGCGTCGGAGACCACGAAACCGGCCTTGTAGTCCTTGACGTTGGCGATCATCTGGGCCTGGCGCTCGATGGGTTGCGAGCTGTAGATAAACGACAGGCCACCTTCCCGTGCCAGGGCGATGGCCAGTGTGTCGTTGGAGACGCTTTGCATGATGGCCGAGACCATCGGGATTTTCAGGCTCAGGTCGGATTGCCCGCCCAGCTGATGCTTGACCAGCGGCGTGGTCAGCTCGACGGCAGCCGGGATGCACTCGGCCGAGGAGTAGCCTGGTACCAGCAGGTATTCGTTGAAAGTATGCGCGGCTTCATCGTAGTAAAACGCCATTGCGTCGCTCCTTAGCTCTCCGGGACGCTCGGTGGGCTGTTTGGGGTTGCTGGCTATTGTACTACATATTCCGCCAGCCCTGCTGCTCAGCTCGGGCTCAGCTCGGGCTCGGCTCGGGCTCAGCTCAGGCTCAGTTCGGGCCGTTGCTCAGCTCGGGCTGTCCAGGCCGTCCAGATACTCGGCGTTGATGTGCCGGGCGTCGCAGAATGGCTTGTTGTTGGACGCGCCGCAGCGGCACAGTGTATAACGGTTGCGCAACTCGTACTGCTCGCCTTGTGCGGAGATCAGCGGGATGCCACCCTGTACATACAGCGGCGCGCTGACGCCGCGCTCCGGGTCCTGAAGGATGGAAATCCGGGGCTCCAGTTCCGGCTCGATGAGCTTGCCGTTGTCGGTCTTGTCGTGCTGTTCCAGGCGACCGGCCGGACATTCCACGGCAGCCAGGATGGCGTCTGCGCGTTCGGCGGGGTCGTCGCTTTCCTCGGTCAGCGTCCAGACCTCCTTGCCGGAACGGTGGCAGAAGCGGGCAAAGGCGCAGCGGTTGTCGTCGAGCAGCTGCAAGGTGGGGCCGTCCCAGACCTCCACACGTTCGGCAAAAGGCAGGGTCGAGGCAACTTCGCTGCCATTGAAGCCGGCGGCGACGTGCGAACCATCACAAAACGGCGCGTTCTTGGACTGCCCGCAGCGGCACAGCGCGTACTGCTGAGGGTCCTTTGGCGCGAACTCGCGCCCCTGCTGGTACTCACGATGCTGCCCAGCGCTGACCATCACCTTCTCATCCAGCGGCACACCCCCGCTGACCAGGTACGGTCCGTCTTCCAGAATGGTGATCTTGCTGTCGCCCATGACACACTCCCTTGCTCGATTGGCAACCAGGACGCCCTATTGCGTCGCCCAGTAAGGATTATACAGCTATACGGAGAGACGCGCGCCGCCACACCATCCCAGCCCCCATCCACCGTGTTGCTGGCGCGCGCCGTTGGCGGCCGCCAGGGGCAGTTCACTCCTGCCACTGGCCGCCTTCGTCTTCGGTGCGGATTTGGGCGCGTTTGATCTTGCCGCCGATGGTCTTGGGCAGCTCGGCCACGTATTCCACGATGCGCGGGTACTTGAAAGGCGCGGTGACCGCTTTCACGTGCTCCTGCAGCTCGCGGGTCAGCTCGTCGGAGGGCTCAAAACCGCGTGCCAGCACGATGGTCGCCTTGACCACGTTGCCGCGCACCTCATCCGGAGCGGCGGTGATGGCGCACTCCAACACGGCTGGGTGCGCTACCAGCGCGCTTTCCACCTCAAACGGCCCGATACGGTAACCGCTGCACTTGATGACGTCGTCGTTGCGGCCCACGAAAGTGTAGTAGCCGTCCGGGTCGCGCCAGGCCACATCATGCAAGTCGTAGTACTCACCGCCCACGGCTTCGGCGGTCTGCTCGGGATTCTTGTAGTAACCCACAAACAACCCCGGCGGCCAACACTGCTTGAGGCCGGTGACGCAGATGCTGCCCTCCTCGCCGTCCTCCGTCAGTTGGCCTGCGCTGTTCAACAGTTGGATATTGAGCAGCGGTGAGGGTTTGCCCATCGAGCCGGGGCGCGGTTCGACCCAGGGGAAGGTGGCCAGCAGCACCGGCCCCTCGCTCTGGCCAAAACCCTCGCGGATAAGTTTGCCGGTGGCCGCCTGCCAGCGCTCGGTGACGTCGGCGTTGAGCGGTTCGCCAGCGGTGGTGAAGTTGGCCACGCTGGACAGGTCGAACTGTGAGAGGTCCTCCTGGAGCATGAAACGGTACATGGTGGGTGGCACACAGAAGGTGGTGACCTGGTAGCGGCTGATGCGCTCCAACAGGTTGTGCGGGTTGAAACGGCCAATCGAATCGTAGGCGAAGATGCAGGCTCCGGCAATCCACTGGCCGTAAATCTTGCCCCAGCCGAACTTGGCCCAGCCGCTGTCGGTGACTGAGCAATGCAGCTTGTTTTCCTGCACCTGTTGCCAATATTTGGCCGTGATGATATGGCCCAGCGGGTGGGCGAAGTTGTGCATGCACATCTTGGCCAGTCCGGTGGTTCCAGAGGTAAAGTAAATGAGCATGATATCATCATTGCTGGTCGCCGCCGCGCCCGTGGGACGCTGCCAGGCCTCGGAAGCCTGCGCCACCAGGGAATGCCAGGACAGCTTCTCCGCTGCCGCTTCCGCGCCCGGTATCTCGGATTGCTCCACCACAATCTGCAGCTGCAGGGCGGGACAATCCGGCACGGCGCCGGCCAGCTGGGCCTGGACGTAGTCGTCATCAATGGCCACCACCGCCTTGGCACCGGAGGCATTCAACCGATAGACGATGTCCTTGGTCGTCAGTTGGGTGGTGGCCGGGATGATGGTGGCACCCAGCTTGCACAGCGCCGTGGCCGTCACCCAGTACTCCCAGCGCTGGCGCAACAGGCACAGCACGATGTCACCCTTGGCGATGCCCAGCCCACTCAAAGCGTTGGCCAGCCGGTTGGAAAGTGCGGAGATGTCGGAGAAGGTCAGGGTCTTCTCCGCACCGTTATCATCACACCAGAGCAGGGCGCGCTTGTCTGGCTCCACCTGTGCCCATTCGTCTACCACGTCATAGGCGAAGTTGAAGTCCTCGGGCACGTTGATTTGGAAGTTCTCGAAGAAGTCCTGGTAGCTGTCAAATTCGATGCGTGGGCAGTATTTGTTGAGGATATGGTTCATTGCTCACTCCGTTATCATCGTCACGAAGACCGCCGGTTCGCTGCCGCCGCAGCGCTGGCCATGCGGAATCTGGGGGTTGAAGTAGACGCTGTCGCCCACATTGAGCTCGATCTCGCGGTCGGCGAAGACCAGTATCATGGTGCCCTGGGTGACGTAGTTGAACTCCTGGCCGCCATGGGTGACCAGCTCGGCCGGCTCATCGGTTGGATCCAAGGTCACCAACAGCGGCTGCATCACCTTGTGGGCATAGTTGTAGGCCAGATCCTGGAAGTGATAGCCCGGGAAGCGGTCGACGACCTGGCCATGGCCGGCCCGCACCACCTGGAAGGTATCCAAATGCCCGGTGCCGCCGGTCAACAATACGGCCATGTCTACGTGACAGACGCTGGCGATGTGCATCAGTGCTGAGGCTGGTACGTCGTAGCCGGTCTCCTCAAAGCCCTTGTAGGTCTGAAGGTCTATCCCCAACTTGGCGGCGAACTCCTCCTGGCTGTAGCCGCAGGCATCGCGCAAGCCGGCGATGCGTTGGCCTAACTCCGCAAAGGGTGTGCTGTTGTCGCTCATGATGATCCTTTCTGCCTGGTTGCATTGATTGCTGATTTGTTTATCCCACCTGCGTCCCTCACCTGCTCAACCCCTTGATATGGCGATAACGCCGGTGCGGATGGTCTCCTTGATGCCGAAGCCGCGCAGCAGATCCTCGATGCCTTTGATCTTGGCCTCGTCGCCGGTGACTTCGATGGTCAGGGCGGCTTTGCCCACATCGACCACCTTGGCCCTGAAGATGTTGGCGATCTCGATGATCTCGGAGCGTTGCTCGGCCGGGGCGTTGACCTTGATCAGCACCAGCTCGCGCTCGATGGCGTTCTCATCGGTCAGATCGACGATCTTGTGCACGTCGATGAGTTTGTGCAGCTGCTTGGTCAACTGCTCGAAGGCGGTATCCGAGGTGACCATGATCACCGTGATGCGTGAGAGCGTGGCATCCTCCGTGGGACCCACCGACAATGATTCGATGTTGAAGCCGCGCCTGGAGATGAGGCCGGAGACCCGGCTGAGCACACCGGAGCGGTTAGCGACCAGGATGGAGAGGATGCGGCGTTGGCTGTTTGTGTCTGCGCTCATTTGGCCTCCTCCTTAGCAGCAGCCCGATGGGCAAGCATCCAGGCCGAAGCCTGACGGTCGTCCTGCTCACACCAGTCCTTGCCGTCGATCATATCGTCCAGTGCGCCGATGTTCACCGCGCCAATCACCGCATCCAGCGGCGAGCCGGGCGCCAACATCGGGAAGACATCCTCGTCGCAGTCGATGCGCACCTCCAGCAGCGCCGGCCCCTCGCTGGCCAGCAGCCATTGCAGCGCCGCTTCCACATCCTCCGGCTGCGTCACCCGCTGAGCGGTCCAGCTGTAGGCTTCAGCCAGTTTGACGAAGTTGGGATTGTCCTCCAAAAGCGAAGCCGAGTAGCGTTTGTCGTAGAACAGCTGCTGCCACTGATGCACCATCCCCAGCGCCGAGTTGTTCAGCAGCAGCACCTTGACGTCAGCGCCGCTTACGGCGGCCGTGGCCATCTCCTGGCTGTTCATCTGCAGCGAGCCGTCGCCGGCCACGCAGAGCACCAGCTTGTCCGGGCAGGCCAGCTTGGCGCCGATGGCTGCCGGCAATCCATAGCCCATGGTGCCCAAACCGCCGCTGGTGAGGAAGCTGCGCGGCAGCTCGCGTTGGATATGCTGCGCCGCCCACATCTGATGCTGGCCGACCTCGGTGGTGACGATGGATGCGGCTGGGTCGAGCAATTCGGAGAGACGATCCAGTACACCCTCCGGGGCGATGCTGCCGGTCGGAGTGGCCAGGCCGGGATGGTAGAAGGGGTGATCGGCCTGCCAGATGGCGATCTGCGCCAGCCAGTCCGCCGTGCGCGGGGTGTGGGCCAACTTGCGCAGCTGCTCGCTCAGGGCGGCCAGGATGCCCTTGGCGTCGCCGACGATGGGCACCTCGCTGGCTCGGTTCTTGCCGATCTCCGCCGGATCGATGTCGATATGCACCACATTGGCCTCGCGAGCAAAGCTGGCCAGCCGCCCGGTGTCGCGGTCGGAGAAGCGCGCGCCCACGGCGATGACCAGATCGGCAGCGCTGACGGCATAGTTGGCATACTTCGAGCCGTGCATGCCAAACATCCCCAGGTTCAACGGGCTGGATGCCGGATAAGCGCCTTTGCCCAGCAGCGTGGTGACCACCGGCGCCTGGATCAGCTCGGCCAATTCGGCCAGCTCTGGCGAGGCACCGGAGGCGATGATGCCGCCACCGGCGTAAATCAGCGGCCTGGTGGCATCGGTTATCATGCTGGCCGCCTGGCGGATCTGGCGGGGATTGCCCTTCAACGTGGGTTTATAGGAGGGCATGTTGACCTCGTCTGGGTAGGTGAAGTGCAGCTCGGCAGCGGCGATGTCGGAGGGCACGTCAATCAGCACCGGACCAGGGCGGCCGGAGTTGGCCAGATAGAAGGCCTCGCGCAGGGTGCGCGGCAGATCCGCCACGTCCTGGAGCAGGTAGCTGTGCTTGACGATGGGCATGGTGATGCCGGTGATGTCGGACTCCTGGAAGGCATCCGTGCCGATGACCGAACTGGACACCTGGCCGCAAATCACCACCAGCGGCACGCTGTCCATATAGGCGGTGGCGATGCCAGTGACGGTGTTGGTGGCACCCGGCCCGGAGGTCACCACCACCACACCGGTACGCCCGCTGGCCCTGGCGTAGCCGTCGGCCTCATGCACAGCGCCCTGCTCGTGGCGGGCCAGGATATGGCGAATCTGCTGGGAGTCGTAAAGCGCATCGTAAATCTGCAGCGCCTGGCCGCCGGGGTAGCCGAAGATCAGCTCGACCCCCTCGGCCTCCAGCGCCGCCACAATGGCCTGGGCCCCGCTCATCAGCTGGCCGCCGGCCGCCTCATCGCTCTGAACTGTCTTTCCTGCCTTGCCCATCGCTACCGTATCCTTTCTCAGGTGACCAATCTGGTTGGCGCCCCTCGCTCAGCGCCAGCGGCCACTCCATCTTCTCCCACTCTCGCCAGGGGAACACTCCCCATTCTCTCTCGCCAGACCACTAAAAAAGCCCTGTGCAGCAAGTTGCATCAGGACCTCTGGTGGCCGGAGGACCGCAGGCATTCCCAGCCTGCGCCATCCAAACGACAGATAACGGTGTCACCGATTCAACTTACTGACCGCCTGTGCCGCACCGAAGGTCTTCCGGTGGTACAGGCAACGTTCATGTCGAATTGCTCGGAGGTGGCTTTCGGGCCGTCCACCGTTGGCTCGCAGCAGCCGCCAACTCTCTTAAGATGGATTGCTCCCTACTCTTCCTCGTCAACGCATTTACTTTCGATATTCGCTTAACAGCCAGAATACCCCTTTGCGCCAAACTGTCAAGTGAGAATACCTGCCTGGGTCAAAGATACCGGAGGCACTGGGCGTGGAAACGCTGGGCTGGACGCCGAGCAGGACGCCGGGTTGCGGAAATCAGGCGCAAACATCAGTTTGTGGCTATTTGCGCAGGATACCCGTATGTTTAACCCGTCTCGCAAACATGAAGGTTGCAAAATCCAGAGAGGGCGCTTGAGAATCCATGTCGCAAACAGACAGTTTCCAGATTTTTCGTGAAAGGCTGCGCTGGCGTATCCGGGCACTGCGACATGAATGTGGCTATTCGCAGGAGCAACTGGGAGAACTGATTGGGCTGGACCGCGTCTCCATCGGCTATATCGAACAGGGTCGGCGTACCCCCAGTCTGCAGACCCTGTTCAATCTGGCCATCGCCTTCGGCATCGACATCAGCGACCTGTTCGACTGCTGATGGGTTGGCGGATTGTCGGGCGTGCAATCCCCCCGCGCACCCAACAACCCGCCAGTCAGCAGTTTTTTCAGCAGGCTGAAGCGGTCCAGGCTTCGCCTATCTCCAAAGCGCGTTTGTTGGCCTCGGCCAAATCGGCATGCTTGGCGGATACGGACTTGTCGATGGCCTGTTTGCAAACATCCTCGGTGGAGAAGCCGGTAGCTGCCAATAGCTTTCCAACCAGAATCACGTTGGCCAGGCCTTTCAAGCCGTTCTCCTCTGCCAAAGAGGTAGCCGGGACGGTGTAGTATTCGATGTCGCGGCGCATGGTGCAGGCGCCGACCATCGAGGAGTCCACCACTACAACGCCACCCGGTACCACATCGCCCACAAAACGCTCGTAGGAAGGCAGGTTCATGGCGATGAGGGCGTCCGGCTCGGTGACCAACGGCGAGCCGATGGGCTCATCGGAGAGGCAAACACTGCAGTTGGCGGTGCCGCCACGCATCTCTGGCCCGTAGGAGGGCAGCCAGCTGATTTCGCGGCCGTCCAGCAGACCGGCGTAGGCGATGATCTTGCCGGCGAACAGGATGCCCTGACCGCCAAAGCCGGCCAGCATGATGTTGAGGTCTTTAGCCATTTGCCTTCACATCCTTGAACACTCCCAGCGGGTAATAGGGCAGCATGTTCTCGCGCAGCCAATCGAAGGCGGCCGTTGGGGTCATTCCCCAGTTGGTGGGGCAGGTGCAGACGACCTCGATGATGCTGTAGCCCAAGCCCTCAATCTGATACTCAAAGGCCTTCTTGATAGCTTTTTTGGCCTTGCGCACGTTGGCTGGCTTGTCCACCGTGACCCGCTCGGCCAAAGCCACGCCGTCCAGCGAGCTGAGCAGCTCACAGACCCGGATGGGATAGCCGGCAGTGGCGACATCGCGGCCATAGGGCGAGGTCTGGGTGACCTGACCAGGCAGCGAGGTAGGGGCCATCTGGCCACCGGTCATGCCGTAGATGGCGTTGTTGATGAAGATGACGCTGATCTTCTCGCCCCGGGTGGCGGCATGCACGGTCTCGGCGATACCGATGGAGGCCAGATCGCCGTCACCCTGGTAGGTGAAGACAACATTCTCGGGACGGGCCCGCTTGATGCCGGTGGCCACCGCCGGGGCGCGACCGTGGGCGGCCTGGGCCATGTCACAGGCATAGAAGTCGTAAGCGGTGACGCTGCAGCCCACCGGGCAGACGCCCACGGTACGGCCCTCGATACCCAGCTCGTCGATGACCTCGGCCACCAGGCGCTGGACGATGCCATGCGTACAACCCGGACAGTAGTTGGTGATAGCATCCGTCAGCGCCTTGGGGCGCTTAAACAGCACTGTTGGTTCGCTCATTGTTGACCTCCCGTCAGCTTGCTTTGGAAGGGTATCAGGTTGATTTCCTCGCCGGCATTGACCCGGCGCAGGGCCTCCAGCACCTCGGCCGGGGTCTGCACCACGCCGCCGGTGTGGGCAAAGAAGCTCACCGGCCGACGCCCATTGACCGTAAGGCGCACATCTTCGACCATCTGCCCGGTGGAAAACTCGCTGACCAGGAAGGCCTTGGCCCTGGGAATGACCGCCTCGATGGCCTGCGTTGGATACGGCCATAAAGTAATGGGGCGGATAAGCCCGGCCTTGATGCCCTCGGCGCGGGCCTTGTTGATGGCGCTCTTGGCGATGCGGGCCACGGCGCCGTAGGCCACCAGCACCACATCGGCGTCCTCAGTGAGATAGCTCTCGGAGCGCTGTTCCTCGGCGCGGATGGTGTTGTAGCGCTCCAGGCGCCGCAGGATGGAATCCTCCAGGTTTTGCGCCACCAGCTGCAGGGAGTTGGCGATGTTATGCGGACGCGCATCGCCATGGCCGCTCAGCGCCCAGGGCTTGGCCGGCAGGGAGGCCGCATCGATGGGCTCTGGCAACTCCACCGGCTCCATCATCTGCCCAAGCAGACCATCGGCCAGCACCAACACCGGAGTGCGGTACTTATCGCCCAGATCGAAGGCCAGGGCGACCAAATCGGCCATCTCCTGGACGGTGGAGGGGGCAAAGACGATGGCATGGCCGTCGCCGTGGCCGGTGGCCCGGGTGGCCTGCCAGTAATCGGCCTGGGAAGGTTGGATGCCACCCAACCCCGGGCCGCCACGCTGGACGTTGATGATCAAGGCCGGCAGATCGGCGCCGATCATGTAGGAGATACCCTCCTGCTTCAGCGACACACCAGGCGAGGAGGACGAGGTCATCACCCGCACGCCGGCCGCTGAGGCGCCGTAAACCATGTTGATGGCCGCTACTTCGCTTTCGGCCTGCAGGTAGGTGCCACCGATCTTGGGCATCCGTTTGGCCATGTAGGCGGCCAACTCGGTTTGGGGGGTTATCGGGTAGCCGAAGAAATGCTTGCAACCGGCCCGTATCGCGGCCTCGGCAAGCGCCTCGTTTCCCTTCATGAGGACTTTCTCACTCATTAGCGTTATCCTTTCGCCTGTCTATCGTCGCGCTCGCAAGCTCGCTGCTCCACAAACGCGCCACTGGCGCGTTTGGCCCTTCATCAGGACTTTCTCTGCCATCAGGGCACCTCCTTACTTCTCTATCGTAATCGCCACGTCCGGACACATCAACGCGCAACTGAGGCAGGCAATGCAGGCCTCCTGATCGATGCAGCGCGCCGGGTGGTAGCCCTTCTGGCTGATCTCTTCAAAATCCAACTCCATGATTTGCTTGGGACAGGCGTCCACACAAAGGCCGCAGCCCTTGCAGAAGACTTTATCGACGATGACTCTGGCCATGCGCAATGTTCCTCTCATCACGTTTGCAGAATAACTGCATATTGTCCCACTTTTAGGGGGTGTTGTTGAGGGGTCTACTCCCAAGGGGTTGTGACCAGGGCGTCCAGCGGATAGATGGCGGGGCTGGAAGCAGTGTCGGAGTCCTGGGCAATGGCGGCGATGGCAGCGGCCTCGGCCCGTGGCGCGGTGACGGCCAGAAGCGGCACTCCCAGCGCATCAGCCAGCTCGCGGCTGGCCGATACGGCCTCCAACACTGTCTGCGCTGTGGTCAGCTGTTTGAGATGGGTATTGCCAACAACAGCCGTGACTTGCAACCCGGAGGTCGCCTCAATCTCCCGCACCAGCTGGAGGTTGTCGGCCACCGCAGCCGCTTCCGGTCGCCGGAAGTTGGCCACGTAGAGCAGCCGATGCGGGCGGGAGCGGATATTGGCGCTGTAGCGCCCCAGAGCCCGGGCACCATCCGGGTCGCCGCCGACATCAACGACCACAGCGTGCCCCTGACCAGCTCCTTGACCGGCTCCCTCCCCCGCTGCCAGGATGGCCTCATCGATGCCCGGTGTCAGCGAGGGCGTATCCAGGCTGGGGGCGTTGCGGCCGTAAACCGGGCCAAGCAGCGTCACGCCCCAGCTTATCAGCAGTGCCTCAGAGTCGCTGGAACGGAAGTAGGGGTTGACGATGTCCAAGTCAACCAGCGTGACCTTCTCCGCCGCGTCCTTCAGGTCGCGGGCCAGATTGAGAGCCAGGGTCGTCTTGCCCGAGCCATAATGCCCGATGAGCACGTTCAGATATGGCGGTAAAGCGATTGGAATTGCAGGCATCTGCGGGGCCAGGCCAAGCCAGTTCAGAGCACGCTGAGATAGCGGTTCAGTTCCCAGTCGGTGACGTGGGCCCGGTAGGCCGCCCACTCCTCGCGCTTGTTGGCCACAAAGTAGCTGTGGATATGCTCACCCAGGATGCTGCGCATCAGCGTGGAGGCCTCAAACCTGTCGATGGCCTCGCCCAGGCTGGCGGGCAGGGTGGTGATGCCGGCGGCGGCCAGCTCCTCGGGAGAAAGGGAGTAGACGTTGGCGGTGAACTCCTCCGGCAGCTCCAACCCCTCATCGATGCCGGCCAGGCCGGCACCGAGCATCACGGCAAAGGCCAGGTAGGGGTTGCAGGACGGATCGGGGCTGCGGACCTCGATGCGGGTGGCCAGCTCCTTGCCCGGTTTGTATAGCGGCACGCGTACCAGCGCCGAGCGGTTGCGGCGGGCCCAGGTCACATAGACCGGCGCCTCATAGCCGGGCACCAGACGCTTGTAGGAATTGACGGTCTGGTTGGTGACAGCCGTGAACTCAGGCGCGTATTTAAGTATGCCAGCAATATAGCTTTTTGCGACGGCTGAAAGGTTGTAGCCCTGCGGGTCGTCGGCATCGAAGAAGATGTTCTCGCCATCAGCGGAGAACAGCGACTGATGGGTGTGCATGCCGTTGCCGTTCTCGGTGCTGATCGGCTTGGGCATGAAGGTGGCATAGACGCCATGCTTCATCGCCACTTCCTTGACCACCAAGCGGTAAGTCATCACGGCATCGGCCATGGACAGCGCGTCATCGTAGCGCAGGTCGATCTCGTGCTGGGAGGGAGCCACCTCGTGATGCGAGTATTCCACCGGGATGCCCATCTTCTCCAGCGACAACACGGTATCGCGGCGGATGTCGGAAGCCAGATCCAGCGGGGTGAGGTCGAAGTAGCCGCCGTTATCCAGCGGCTGGGTGGACTCCGGATTGGAGAAGTAGAAGAACTCCAGCTCCGGGCCGACATTCATGGTATACCCGCGGTCCTCGGCCTTCTTCAGCACCCGCTTCAGAGCGTAGCGCGGGTCGCCGTCGAAAGGTTGGCCGTCGGGGGTATGGATGTCACAGAACATCCGGGCCACGCCGTTCTCCTTAGGCCGCCAGGGCAGGGCCTGGAAGGTCGAGGCATCGGGGTAGGCCAGCATGTCGCTTTCCTGGATGCGCGAGAAGCCCTCGATGGAGGAGCCGTCAAAGCCCATGCCTTCCTCAAAGGCGCCCTGGATCTCGGATGGCGTGACGGCAAAGGACTTCAATGAGCCGAGCACATCCGTAAACCAGAAGCGGATGAAGTGGATGTCGTTGGACTGGATGGATTTGAGGACGTAGTCCTTTTCCGGGCTGATTTCGGGGCTGGACTTAGCGGTCATCAGGGCCTCCCATTGATGCTGGCTGCGGACGTTGGTGGCAGCGAAGCGCCTGCCGCCACCCGGGAATTATCTGGTTTGTACTATAGCAGAAACCGCCGCAGGCGACAGGCATCAGTGTGCCTGCCGCCTGCCTGCGAACAGATTATTCGGCTCGGATAGCCCAAACTCAAGCGTGCCCAGGCGTGCTCAGTCGTGCTCAGGCGTGCTCAGTCGTGCTCAGGCAGCTTGAACTCCAGGCCCAGCGACTCGATCATCTCCGCCACTTCGCCCTGACCCTCCAAAAACAGCCCGAACTCATCCGGAGCCAGATAGCGCAACAGCGTCACCAGCTCGCCGAAGTGCTCGCGCTCCTCGTCACGGATGTCGGCCAGGACCTTTTTGGCTACCGGGTCGTCGGTGGCCTGGGAGTGGGCATCATAGAGATACATCGCCTCCAGCTCGCCTACGATGTCCAGGCGCACGGCCTGAATCAAATCGGCATGGGAGATTTTTGGCGGGTTGGAACCAGCGAACGGATCGGGAAAACTTGCCATCTTGCACCTCTTTCTGCCGCGCCACGGCGGCACGACGTCCCTTGCTTGAAACCTTCGGTTATCTTTGCGGGAGACAACCACACAACTTGCAAGCCCCATCATAGCACTGCCGCCCTGCCTGCCAAGCGCCATTCGCCCGCCTGAATGAACCTGCCGCTATTGGCGCACGGGAACGGCGCGGGCCAGGTAGGGTAGCAGGATCAGGGCGGCTATCAGGCAGACCAGGCCACTGGGCAGCAGATAGCCGGCGTTGTAGAGCAGCGAGTAAAGCCAGGCGTTGCTGAATCCAGCCTCAGCAGCATACTCTCCGAAAAAGAGCACACCAGAGAGGACATGGGGCACCAGCCGGGCGGCGATGCCCAGAATGAAGGCGACGATGACGACTGCCAGGATCTTGCCGCTGAACAGTCTGGCACTACCGCTGAGCATGCTGTCGGCGGTGTTGCCGGCGACGTTGCCAGCAGCAGCACTGGTGGCATTCGCCACATCGGGCGTCGCTATCGGTTGGGCACCTGCGGCAGTGTCGGCGGCGTTGCTCCCGGCACTGCCAGTGGCAGTCATCCGGGCTGCAGCCGCTCCTTCTCCCAAATAGGCTGCTTGCCGGTAGAACCCGGAGAACAGCCCTGCCACCAGGCCAAACAACAGGTAGGGCAGCGGGTAATCCAGCAACACCTGCATGGGGAAGAGGATGTAGGGGTCGATGAGCAAATCGATCAGCCCGTACAAAGCCCCAACCACTGCTCCGGCCAGTGCACCACGGCGCAAGGCGACCACGGCAATCGGCAGCATCACCAACGTCACTGAGCCGCCCATCGGCATCTTGAAGAACACCAGGAAGTTGAAGACCACTGCCAGGGCCACTGCCAGGGCCATTTCGACCAACATGATGATTCGGGAACTGCGCATAACTACCTCCTCTTTGTCGCCCCGCATTACCGGAACGCTCGTTTATCGGTCGCGAACGAATCGCCTCTCAGCCGCAATGCGGCTCCCGATGGGATAAAGCGTAATTGTAGCAGAAAGCCACCTGCCGCTGCTGGCGCCGCGTCAGGCGACGCGTCAGATGCGTCAGAACTGCCGTCAGAACAGAGCCTTGACGCCAATCAGCACCAATACGATGCCGCCGATGACCTCGGCCTTGTCGCCGAGCAGCAAGCCGAAGCGCTTGCCTATGGCCAGGGCCAGCAAACAACAGGCGGCAGTGGTCACGGTGATCAGCGGGGCGGCCAGAGCGATGTTGGTATCCAGCGCCAGGAAGCTGACGCCGACAATCAGGGCGTCGATGGAGGTGGCCACACCCTGGGCCAGGATGGCAGGGATGGAGAGCTGGCGAGGCGCCTCGGCCACGGCGTTGGCCTCACCCCGGCGCAGCGCCTGGGCGCCGCCCCAGACCATCCGGCCGCCGATGATAGCCAGGATGACAAAGGCTATCGGCCCGGCAAAGCGGTCGATGATGCTGGATAACAGCGAGCCGGCCAGATAGCCCAGCAGCGGCATCAGCCCCTGAAAGACGCCAAACACCAGCGGCATCAACAGCAGCCGGCGACGCGGCGCATCCGGATGGCAGACAGCATTGGAGACAGTGACGGCAAAGGCATCCATCGACAACGCCAGGGCAATCAACAGTATCTGCAGGATTTCCAAGCAGTCTCCCCCATCCTTTGTTAGTAGCACAGCTGCTTTATGGAGCTATTGTTGGTCCAGTAAGATGTTATTATAAACAAGAAGCATCGCAGCCTTGACTCTGGATTACCCAGGCAACCCCGGTATTGCCGGGCTTGGATTGTTGGCAACGAAAGGTGGCATCTGTGCGCTTTATCTCTTGGAACGTCAACGGTCTGCGGGCCAGCATCAATAAGGGGTTCTACGATGTCTTTGCGGCCTTTGACGCTGATGTCTTCGCCATCCAGGAGACCAAGCTGCAGGCCGGCCAGGTAGATTTTGCTATTTCCGATAACTATTTTCAGACCTGGAGTTATGCGGAGAAAAAAGGCTATTCCGGCACTGCGGTGTTCTCCAAGGAAAAGCCATTGCGTACCCTGCACACCCTGGGGTTGGCACCTGGTGACGCCAAGACGTTGGGCAACGCCCTGGGCGACCCGTCGCTTCTGGACCGCGAGGGGCGGCTGTGCGCCGTGGAGTTTGAGCGCTACTGGTTTGTCTGCTGCTACACGCCCAACTCCCAGGATGAACTGCGCCGATTGCCGATGCGCCTGACCTGGGGAGCGGCATTTCGCGAATTCCTTTTGGGGCTGGCTGCTGAGAAGCCGGTAGTGATGTGCGGTGACCTGAATGTCGCCCACCAGGAGATCGACCTGAAGAACCCCAAGACCAACCATTTCAACGCCGGCTTCTCGGATGAGGAGCGCGAGGACTTCAGCCAACTGCTGGCCGCCGGCTTCACCGACAGCTTTCGCCATCTGCACCCCGATGCAGTTGGCGCCTATTCCTGGTGGAGCTTCAGAGGCAATGCCCGGGCCAACAACACCGGATGGCGCATCGACTACTTTGTGGTCAGCGACTCGGTTGCCAACCTGATTCGCTCCGCCAGCATCTACCCCGAGATCATCGGCTCCGACCACTGCCCCGTAGGGCTGGAGATCGACCTCTGAGCGCCAGCAGTGCCTGCCGGCTGTGAGTGCTAAGGAACCGCTGAGCAAGTCCCAGCAATGGCAAACGCTGTAGGGGCGCGATTCATCGCGCCCTTTCGAGCAGAGCATTATTGCAGGTCGGGAGGGCGCGATGAATCGCCTTGCCCAGGGGCTCAAACGCTGCATTCGCAGCAACGTTGCATAGGTTTCGCGCAAGCGCTTCACCCCTTCTCCCTACAAACGTGCCACTGGCACGTTTGCTTAACGGTCGAAGCCATTCGCAGTCCGCTGGACTGCGAATCCCTACGGAGATTGCCGTTGTCGGAATAAATAAGCGTTTCCCTGACTTTGGTCACCAATCCGGTGGCCACCAGCAAAAGCTTCATAACCAAAGCCCACTTTGGGCAATCGAGAGCAGATTTCTCCGCATTATTGTACTAAAATAAACTCATACGGCGCTAAGTCTATCAAATTTGTTTAATTTAGTCCAATTTTGTGGTGATTCGGCAGCACCAGCAGCCGGTTGGCCCGGCATTGACTGGTGTTGGCGCTCCACTGGCTGGCCATTGGCTGGTTTAATTGTTCATTGACTGTTCATTGACTGGCCTTGACTGGCCTTGACTGGCCTTGGCTGGCGTTGACTGGCCATTGATGCGGATAGACGGTGCTTGTCTGAACGGACAGGCGGTGTATGATGGTGATATCTATCTTTGAGGGGCCAATGATGGTCAGGGGGCTAATGTTGGAGGTTGGTTTGGCACGAAACATCATCTTCTATTTCAGTGGCACTGGCAACTCCCTGAAGTGCGCCCTGGCCATCAGCGAGCGTCTCGCAGACAGCAAGCTGGTCAACATGGGCCCGCAGTATACCTGCCACCCGGATGAGTGCTATGACAGAGTGGGATTCGTTTTCCCCTGCTATATGGGCGGCCTGCCGCATCGGGTGCGGGAGTTCATCGCCACACTGGATGCCAGTATCCTCAAGGACGCCTATATCTACACCGTCATCACGTCCGGCGGACCCGGCTGGCTGTATGGCTATCTGCCGGCAGCCGTCAACGACCTGCTGGCCGCGCACGATGCGCAGCTCAGTTACTACGCCCTGCTGCAGGCCTTCTCCAGCTACGTGGTCTACTACGACATGAGCCCCAAGGTGGAGGAGAAGAATCTGCTGTTGGAGGAGCAACTGGCGGTTGTCCTGGATGATGTCGCCGAAGGCTGCACCCGACGGGTGGGTCGCGGCTTTGGACTGCTCAAGGTCATGGACCGCTCCGGGCAGTCGCTGGCCGAGTGGGATCGGGAGTTCGTGGTCAACAACAACTGCATCTCCTGTGGCCAATGCCAGCGTATCTGCCCGGTGGCCAACATCCAAATGGCTGGCGGCCAGCCCAGCTGGTTGCACCACTGCGAGCAATGCCTGTCCTGCCTGCAATGGTGCCCCAAGCGGGCTATCGACTTCGACAACAAGACGCAAACCCGCGGCCGCTACCACAACCCCGACATCAGCGCCACCCACATGATCTCGCTTCTGCACGACAAACCCTGCTGAGCCGATAAAACCGCTCCCATAACCGAATCCCCACAGCGCACCCTGCGTGTTTTAACCGAAACCCGGATTTGTTCCGGCAATCCAGAGGCCATGCAGCGAGTCCACCACTGGATTACCGGGACAAGTAATGACGGGGAGGGGTTGCTTTCCCAGGTTCGTCATTGCCGGACTTGTTCCAATGACGGGCAGGGGCAGGGGTGAACTGTAATATTTCACCCATGTTGCATAATTATTCCGCTTTTTGGGTGATGTTTGCGACAACTGAAGCTGCTAGTGTGGACACTGGCACCATATGGGCTGTCCCGGCCCGTGGTGGAAGACAGGATAGACAGGATAGACAGGAGGAAACATGAGCAAGGAACAGGAAATTCGCATGGAAGCAGGGCTGTCGCGCAGGGCGTTCATCGGCGGCGTGGGCGTGGCGGCCGCTCTGGGTGCTGCGGGCATCGGCGCGGCAGGGTTGGCGGGTTGCCAGCCGAAGAGCGGCAGCGAGGGTGGCAGTGGCTCGGGTAGTGGCTCGGGCAGCGGCAGCGGCTCAGCAGGAGGCGGCAGCTCGGCGACAGGCACGCCGGCCTTCCTCACCCCGCCGGCAGTACCAACTGAGATTGCCGAGACCCTGGACTGCGATGTGCTGGTAATCGGCCTGGGGCTCTCCGGCGTGGCCGCTGCCCGTGAGGCCGTGGAGGCCGGCAAGAAGGTCATTGTGGCTGAGAAGCAGGCCGAGGACACCTACTCGGTGGTCATCATGGCCGGCGACTTCGGTGTCGTGGGCTCGCAGATCCAAAAGGACCTGGGCATCGAATGGGCGCCCAAGACGGTCATCGTCAACCAGCTGCAAAAGGACATGACCTACCGCACCAACCCGCAGCTGCTGAACTACTGGTATGAGCACTCCGGTGCCGACTTCGACTGGTTCGTCGAGGGCGCCGATTTCGAGGTTCTCCCCTCTACTGCCGCCAACAAGGCCACCGACAAGGAGTTCTACATCCGTCCGAAGTGCTTCCCGCCGCTGGCCGGCTACGATTACAAGACCGAGTATTATCCCTACTTCCATGGCACCATCACCACTAATCCCAACATGCAGTGGGCCTGCGACAACAGCCGCAACATCGCCGTCACCAAGGGTGCCACCGTGCTGTTTGATGCTAAGGGCCAGCAGCTGATCAAAGATGCCAGCGGAGCGGTGACCGGCGCCTATCTGGCCAGCTCGGATGGCACATACAAGCAGGTCAACGCCAAGGCCGTAGTCCTGGCCACCGGCGATTTTGGCAACAATCTGGAGATGCGCGAGTACTACGTGCCCTGGACCATGGAGTTTGACTCCTGGTATCCGGAGTTCGACCCCGAAGGCGTGGCCTGCAACACCGGCGACGGCCAGCTGATGGGCATCTGGGCCGGCGGCGAGATGGAGCTGGGGCCCCTGGCACCGATGACCCATCACATGGGCGGGCCTCTGGGCGTGGATGCCTTCCTGCAGCTGAATCTGGAGGGCAAACGCTTTATGAACGAAGATATTCCCGGACAGAACATCGCCGATCAGCTCTCCCGTCAGCCCGGCAAGGAAAGCTGGCAGCTGTTCGACGCCAAATGGTCGGAGCAACTGCTGACCCAGCCCACCGGGCACGGCTACGTCAACTACTTCGTGCCCGATGACCAGGTTGCCGACTACGAGACGGTGCTGGCCGGCTTTGGCCTGGGCTACACCACCCGGGCGATGGTGGAGGATGCCGAAGGGCTGCTCAAGGCCGATAGCATCGAAGAGCTGGCCAAGCTGATGGAGCTGGATCCGGCCGTGGTCACCGCCGAGGTGGAGCGCTACAACGAGCTCTGCGCCAAGGGCTACGATGAGGACTTCGGTAAGGACCCGCGCCGGCTCTATCCGCTGGCTGAAGCGCCCTTCTACGCCTATCGCTTCGGCAGCGCCGGCATGCTGGTGCAGATGGGCGGCCTGCGCGTCGACCTCGACCTGCATGTGCTGGATCCGGAGAATAAGCCGATACCGGGCCTGTTTGCCACCGGCAACAACATGGGCGGCCGCTTCGTGGTGGAGTACCCCGTGACCGTCGCCGGTATCAGCCTGGGCTGCGCCCTGACCTTCGGCCGCCTGGCCGGCAAGAACGCCGCCGCCGAAGCCTGATAACAAGAACCGCACACGTACATGCGGCATAGTGAAATTGCAGCTATGCGAGCTGAATGCGGCATGTTTGCCTGAGAAGAACACCAGTTGGATTGGCTGAGGAAGCGCTGTGCAATGATTTGCGCAGCGCTTCCTTATACACCGGTCAGGTCGAATGGCGGGATGAAGCTCTCGCTGGCAGCCCCGCCTTCCTGCATGAAGCTGTTGGTGATGCCGAGGTCCAGGGCGTGGTTGACCAGTGCGGCATATTCGCGCTCGCTGACCGGGCGCTGCAGCTCGGGTGGGGCGGCGGGCATCGGCGTGTATTGGTTCATCAGGCTGTAGCAGACTTTGTTGCTCACGGCGGCAAAGACCTGCTCAACCGCCTGTTTGGCTTCCGCTACCTGGCCAGGCAGCAACAGGAAGCGGACAATTACGCCATATCGAAGCATGCCCTCCTCGTCCAGGCTGTACTCCCCCACCTGCCGCACCATCGCCACCAGGGCAGCCATGGCGAACATCGCGTAATCGGGAGCGCTGGAGTAGCGGCTGGCCAGCCCGGGCGAAGCATAGCGGAAATCCGTGAGATAGACATCCACATAGCCGCTCAATAGCTTGATAGTATCTGTGGTCTCGTAACCCGAAGTATTGTAGACCACCGGGATGGGATTGCCGTCTGTACGAGCTGCCAGCCGCCAGGCCTCCAGAGCCGCGATTATCTGCAGCACATATTGAGTCGGCGTGACCAGATTGATATTGTGGGCACCCTGCTCTGCCAGCTCGGCGAAGATCTCTGCCAGGCGCTCAACGCTGCTGACCTGGCCCACCTGCCCGGCGGCAATCACAGCATTCTGGCAATAAACGCAATGCAAGGGACAGTTGGAGAAGAACACCGTGCCGCTACCCCGGCTACCGGAGATGGGCGGCTCCTCCCAATGATGCAGGGCAGCCCGCGCCACCAGCAGGCGGTCATCAGCACCGCAGACGCCTCTCTCCCCGTTCGCACGATTGACGCCGCAGCGGCGCGGACAGAGGTTACAATCAGCCGGCAGCATCACACGCTGGCGGCGGCCAGTACCTCGGCAAACTCGGCCACTGTCTGTGTGCCCAGATCCCCTGCGCGGCGCTCGCGCACGCTGACGCTGTGGGACTCGGCCTCCTTGTCCCCCACCACCAGCATATAGGGCACCTGTTTGGCCTGAGCCTCGGCAATCTTGGCGCGCATCGGCT
>JAISUQ010000135.1 GCA_031272005.1 Coriobacteriales bacterium
GACGGCAATACGGGCTATTTTGGCACAAAATCACGAAAGGGCGAGCTTTTTGGGCTCCTCATGCGCCGCCTTTGGCAAACGCCCATCGCAAAACCGCAGGTAGATTGGATATGCCAGATACCAGCATAATGTTTGGCCCCGGAAAAACCTCGCCCTTTCGTGATTCTCTGCCAAGAATGGCGCATTTCGTGTAACAGGTGCCCGAAAGGGCGCCAGCTACCCAAAAAAGCGGCCTCGTGAGCGCTATGCGCAGCAAACCGCATCATTATTGGCCCAAAGTAAACACCAAAGCCACAAATGCGCCCACCAACGTTTACTTTTGGCCAATAATGCGCCAATACACCCGCCATACCCCGGATAACCGCGCGACAGGCGTTGCGCACAGCGCCGCTGCGGGGTGATTGTTGCACATAAGCAGGCAGCGGCCCCAAAGCACCGGCCAGCACCCACCCGTCCCAGTACTCAGAGCCTGGGCGGGGCCATGCGGCCCAAACTGCACGGCAGCCTTTTGCCCGCGCAAGCGTGCGCCCGGCCATACCCCACACGCCAGGCGCGGGTGCCCGCGCCTGCCCCAAGAGCGCCCGCCCGGCATACACACATCCCTTTTTCAAGGCAGCACTTAAACCCACATGCGCCCGGCCACACCCCAACAAGCCTCCACCAACCAAGCGCCTGGCAACAAGCCCGCGATTCTCTCTCCAAGTTAAACAGGTTGGTATGGAGTTTGGCGGCGGTTGGGAGTCAAGGGCGCAGGGCGGCGCGGATGCTGTCTTCGATGCCGGCTTTGCTGACGCAGATGACAGCGTCGCCGGGGTAGAGGACTGTGGAACCGGTGACTATCTCCAACTCTCGACCAGTGCCCACGGCCACCAGCAGGGCGCCTTTGGGCAGCTCGATTTCGGAGACCTTGCGGCCGCGGCTGAGGGCATGGGCGCCTTCGGCCTCCCGGCCGTCGCTGGGAATGGTGATCTCGGTGATGACCAGATCCCCCTGGGACAGCGACATCACGGCGTGCACCGCGCCCATCGTGGCCTCGCTTTCTATCAGCCGTGAGATGACTTGGGTGGAGGAGACCGCTTCCACGCCGATGCGTCGGACGATGCGTTCATTCTTGGGATTATTGACCCGGGCGATGCACCGCGGCACGCTGAAGACTACGTCGGCCAGTTCGCAGGAGACCAGGTTGACATCATCGGAGCCGGTGGTGGCCACGAAGATGTCGGCCTCGCCGGCTCCGGCGTCGGCCTGGTAGACCGAGTCGCAGCCGTCGCCGTGAATCATCAGCACCTTGCTGGGCAGCGTCAGCATCAGATGGTCGATCTTGCGCTCCTGCTTCTCGATGATTGCCACTTCGTGGCCATGCGTCAGCAGGGTGTTGGCCAGGTACTCGCCAATCTTGCCGCCGCCATTGATCACAACGTACATAATGCCCTCTCAGCTGTACATGAATGGGGTCAGTTCGCCAATCAGTTCCTTCTTCACGCAGGCCACGACCACGTCGCCGGGCATCAGCACGCTGTCCTTATCCGGTATTGAGCTCTGGCCGTTCTCGTTACGCTCAAAGGCGATGATCCGCAGCTGGTGCGGCCGCTCGATGTCGCGGACGCGCAGCGAGTCTTCGCCATAGCTCCGCAAGTTGAGTGAGAAGCGGAGAATCTCGAAATCACCGATGGTGTCGATATGGCTGCCGTGACCGGAGATAATCTTGGAGAACATCTCCTCGGCCACCAACGTCGTGCCGCAGACGTAGTCCAGCCCCAGCTGCATGTAGGCGCTCTCACGGCTGGGGTTGTAGAGACGGGCGATGACGTGTGGGACTTCGAACAGCCTGCGTCCGACCTCCGAGATCATCAGGTTGGCTGTGTCCTGGTCGGTGACGGCGGCTAAAACGTCGCAGTCCTCCACGCCGGCTTCCTTCAGCACTTCCTCATCAAAGCCCATGCCGATGATGGTGCGGCCTTCGAAGTTGCGGCCCAGGCGCTTGAAGGAGGTCTGGTTGCTGTCGATGACGCAGACTTCATCGCGGCTCTCGGAAAAGAGCATCGCCAGCTGCGACCCAACGCGCCCACATCCTACGATGATGATGTTCATCAGCAGCTCTTTATGGTCTCTACCAGCACTTCTGCGGCGGTTTGGAGGTTATCTTCGCGAATCAGCTCCAGCTTGTCGTCAAACCAGCGCCAGCCGGCTGGCAACCCCTTGGCCATGCCTATCAGCGACACCGCCCGGGCACCGGCACGCAGCAGGGGCACGGCGTCGGTGTCGAAGGCCTTGAAGGCGATGCGCCCGAGCGGGATGCCTCTGGTCTGCGCCGAGCTGGACAGCGTGTTTTGCAGCCGCTGGTCGGTGCCCATGGAGCGAACGCTGCCCTCGGCTGCCGTGACGCAGAGGTCGCCGCGGCCCACGCCCAGCACATTGATGAACATGGCGTTGCGCAGTTCGTTGTCGTAGGCATCCAGCAGCGTCTTGATGCCGTCTTCCTTGGCGCCATTGGCGCCGACGGCCACCAGCCAGACTTCCTTGTCCAGCAGGCCGTTGCTCAGCGCAAACATGGCGTCCTCGTTCTCCTCACGGCTGTGACCGCCGTAGGCGCCGCCCTTCCATTCGTCCTCGTTGGGTTCGTCTTCGCTGAAGTTGTCCCAGGAGCCGATGGCCCGACCTTCCTTGCGGGCGTCGTAATCCTCGTCCACGCCCAGCCAGTCCGACGGCGAGCTGCTGAGGTTCTCCTTCTTCTTGCCGGTGAACTTGTCGCGGGCGTTGCCGAAAAACGATTTGACCCGGGACTGCGGCACATTCACGGCGTCGCCATTGTCGCTGCCGCCATAGGTGAGCTCGCCGGAAGTGGCGTTGAGGGAGTCAGCAAAGGCTTCGGCGCTGGACTCCAGCGCAGGTAAAGTCCGATGCTCGCCAGCGGCGGTTCTGGATGAAGTGGCGGAGAAGTCCAGGCT
>JAISUQ010000047.1 GCA_031272005.1 Coriobacteriales bacterium
ATTACCCGTGCCGGCTGCAACATCAGTGCATCGCGCTCCTGCGACTCCAGATACTGCCAGTCGATGACCATCTTGGGGATGGAGCGCAGAATGAAACGCAACCGCTCGCTATCCAAACCCAGGCTCAGTTCCCGATTGAGAAAGTCACCAATCTCCTTGGGAGAGAGATAACCGCGCAGATGCTCCGGACGCACGACGTAGTTATCCTCGATTTGAAAAGCCAGACTGTGAGCATAGCTTTGCATGGCATCATAGCTGGGGCAAACCTGACCATGCAGGATGCGCGTCACAGTGGATGGCGCCACACCCATAGCCTCGGCCAACCCACTGGCATTGAGATTGGTAGCCGCCGCCAACTGCCGCATGACATCCGCCGCCGCCCCCTGCGACCCATGCAGATTGATGTAATCGTAACTGTAATGCATGCCATTCAGTATATAGAAATTTTGCACATATGCAATTATTCTAAACCAAGATGGAGAAGAAAAACTCCTACAGCAGCCTTTCCCATAGGCGGCGGGCATAGAGGATTCTGAGGATGTGTACCTGGCAGGTAGCCTCATTGATGATGAGGAAAACCTGGTAGTTGCCTGCCGAAATCCATCGCACGCCTCTTGAGCGATGCGGCTCAAAACGCACCAGGGCACAACGGGCAGGTGACTGATCCAGAGAAGTGATGCGCTGCTTGATGAGATCGTATATACCTTGCGCAGCGCCTGGTGAGCTCAAGTTGGCAGTAATGTAGCTCACAATCCCGCTCAGGTCGGCTTCGGCGCTGTCCTCAATCAGAACCTCATAATCAGCGCAGGCCATAGCGCTGCTCTATGTTTGCAAAGACTTCGCTGGCAGGGCGGCAACGGCCAGCCGCGATGTCCCTCAATCCGGCGTCGAGCAGTGCGGACAACTCATAGCGGCCAACCAGCAGCTCGTATTCGTCGTTGGACATCACCACCAGGTCATCCCGCCCGTTTTTTGTGATGTATACTGGCTCTCGGTGGGTATGGCAAAAATCCGAAATCTCATTGTATCTGTTACGCAAATCCGAGCTGGGGCGAATTGCAGCCATTGTCATCTCCTAACAAATATCATAATATGCCTATTATTATACACAAATCTTGAGTAATTGCTGTGCAATGAACTCGCCAATGTCGTTTTGGCCAAGCCAGTATTGGCTCTGGCATTGTTTCAAAATTCTTCCAAATCACCTCTTGACAACTCCTCCTATAGTCTTATACTCTACTATAAGACCTAAAGACTTACTGTGCGCGCAGTGGAATGGTCAGTAAGGGAGAAGTTTATGAGACCTACATTGGACAATGACCGCCCGCTCTTCCAGCAAATCAAGGAGGCTGTGGAGGAAGACATCCTCTCCGGCGCCTTGCAGCCGGATGAGCAGATTCCCTCCAACAGCCAGCTGGTGAACTTCTACCAGATCAACCCGGTGACGGTGCATAAGGGCATCAGCCAGCTGGTCGACGAGGGAACCGTGTACAAGAAGCGGGGCTTGGGGATGTTTGTCTCCCCCGATGCCCCGGCTCGCCTGCGCCAGCAACGGCAGGGCGGGTACCAGCAGGAATACGTGCAGCCAGCGATCCGCCAGGCCAAGGTGCTGGGCATCAAACGCCAGGAGTTGCACGGCATGATCGACGAGAATTGGGGGAGCAACGATGAGAACTGAGAATCCAGCTTTTACACTGGAGGGCGTCACCCTGCGTTACCCGGGTAAGCCCAACCCGGCTTTGGACAACATTACACTGTCTATCGAGCATAACAGCATCTGCGGCCTGCTGGGACGCAACGCCGCCGGCAAGACCTCGCTGATGTCGCTGCTGGCCGCCTACCGCAAGCCGAGCGCCGGACAGGTCAAGGTGTTTGGCGAGAACCCTTACGAGAACCCACGCATCAGCGTGAATGTGGTGCTGTCTTGCCTGCGCACCGACAAAGCCAGCTACTACGAGACCAGCAAGCCGCGCGAGCTGTTCCAGCTGGCTTCCATGATGCGTCCCCATTGGGACCAGGCCTTCTGCAACCGGTTGGTGGAGCGCTTCGAGTTGCCGCTCAAGCGGCGCCTGAGCAAGCTCAGCCAGGGTCAGAAGGCGGCTACCAGCTGCATCCTCGGCCTGGCCTCGCGCGCCCCGCTGACCATCTTCGACGAGGCCTATCTGGGCATGGACGCCGTCTATCGCCGAGCCTTCGTCGACGAGCTATTAGCCGACTACCTGGAGCATCCGCGCACCATCCTGTTCTCCACCCATTACATCAGCGAGATGGAGCGGCTGTTCTCCGAGGTCATCATCATCGACGACGGTCGGGTTCTGGTTCACGACGATGCCGATACACTCCGCGCACAGGGGGTCAGCGTGACCGGCTCGGCCGAGGCAGTCGACCGCCTGGTGGGCGGCCGTCAGGTGCTGGCGGCGCGCTCACTGGGCGGCACCAAGGAAGCTGTGCTGCTTGGCCTGCTCGACGAGCGCGAGCGCCAGGCGGCCGAACAGGCCGGCCTGAGCATCGGGCAGCCCACGTTGGAGGACCTGTTCATCCATCTGACATCGAAGGAAGGGGATTAACATGAGTAACGTAGGCAAACTGGTACGTTGGTATCTGCGTTGGATGGGGCTGTCCCAGAGTAGCTACATCGGGGCCTTGGTTTTTGCCACCCTGCTGTTCTGGGTCATCTTCAAGCTGACCGGCGCGCATGTCGAGATCAGCTCGGCACCCTGGTCCCAGTTGATATGGGGCATCAATGGTTACTTCCTGCTGGTCATCGGTATCATCATGCCAATCTGGACCGAGCCGATAGTCTCGATGGGGGCCACCCGTACCCAGTATGCGGTGACGCTATTGATCGTCGGCGCCATCCTGGCGCTCTGCAACTGGACGATAGGCCTGGTGGCGGGCTTGATTGAAGGCAGCATCAGCAACTGGATGTCGGTGGCATGGGCACTGATTTACGCCTATGGCATCTACCTGTTGGGTTGGGTGGCCTCACTGGGCATCCTGTTCAAGCGGGTGATCACCGGCATCCTCGGCTTCGTGTCCGCTACCGCACTGGCCGCCGTTGCCATGTCGCCGGTCATCCTGGCCACTTTGTTCGACCCATCGCTGCTGCAGGCCGACAACTTCGCTGCGGCTTACGACAACGCCGTGTTAGTCCAGTCCACCGCCATCACTGCCGTACTGGTAGTGCTGGTCTCCACCGCCCTGGTAGTCGTGATGCGCCGCCTGCCCCTTAAAGCCTGAGGAAAACAGCGACTTGGCACTTCCCTGTTGCACCTCAGGATACTGTTCACACCTCCAGTCATTGCCGGGTTTGCCCCGGTAATGACTGGAGGTTTCGAGTCCAAGCCCGTCATTGCCGGACTTGTTCCGGCAATCCAGTGGTAAAGCTGCGAGTCCACCTCTGGATTACCGGGACAAGCCCGGTAATGACGGGAATGTGAAATGTAACCTCCTGGTAGCCTCCTTAGCACTTACCATCCCGCCTCCCCATAAATCCATTTGCCATTTTAGCTGGGCTAACTTACAATATGGCGAGTGTGTTGGGCGGGTTTGGATTCTTCCCCCCTTCAAATATCTGCCCAACGCTGATTCTGTTACCGAAGAGAAAGGGCTATTGTGAACGATCACCCTCATAGTAGCGATCACATTCACAAACCCTAGCCCTCTCGGTCTCCTTTGTGGCGGCCGTAAGGGCTGCCGAAGAACTTGCGAATAGACATATCGTCCATCATGGCGCGCTGCTGGTGTTGCCCAGGCGTGCGCTCGCAGGTGTGAAGTAAAAGGAGGCGAACAGCTTGCTCTACCTCTCCCAAATGCTCGGCAAGAAGGTGCTGGACTCCAATGGCGAGGAGATCGGGCGCATCTCGGATCTGGCCATCCAGACCGGCGAGGTCTTCCCGCGGATAACCTCGCTGGCCTTCCTCGGGCCGTCCAAAACGCCGTTCATGGTCAGCTGGCGCAAGTACGTGGAGGGCTATGAGGACGACAAGATCCTGCTCAACCGCCCCAGCCACGACATCCGCTTCAGCTATCTGCAGCCCGATGAGCTGCTGCTGGCCCGCGACCTGCTGAACAAGCAGATCGTCGACACCCAGGGACTGAAGGTTGTCCGCGTCAATGACCTGAAGATCTCGGTCTCGGGCAAGCAGCTGCGCCTGCTGGGTGCCGAAGTGGGCCTGCGTGGCATCCTGCGCGGCCTGCATCCGGTGTTGGAGAAGGCCGCCCTGGCGCTGAGCGGCGCCTTCCGGCATCCGCTGGAGGAGAACCTGATTGCCTGGAGCTACATGGAGCTGGTCGACCGCGACCTCTCCAACGTCAAGCTGGCCGTGAGCCACAAACGCCTCAGCGAGCTGCACCCGGCCGATGTCGCCGACATCCTGGAGCAGCTCGACCCCCAGCAGCGCAACCTGGTCTTCGAACATCTGGACAAGCAGCAGGCCGCCGAGACCTTCTCCGAATTGGAGGAGGAGTTCCAAAGCGACATGATCGACGACCTCAGCGAACACGAGGCCGCCGACCTGCTGGCCACCATGGACCCGGACGACGCGGCCGACATCATCGGCGATCTGCCCTACGAGAAAGCCGAGAAGCTGCTCTGGCTGATGGGCGTGCAGGACCAACGCCGCATCCGCAAGCTGCTGGGCTACAAGGAGAAGACGGCTGGCGGTATCATGACGCCGGACTTTGTGGCGATGCGCGAGGATGCCACCGTGGGGGCGACCATCGAGAGGATCCGCTCGCTGGGCGCCGACTTCGAGAGCGTGCATTACGTCTACACCCTCGATCATGCCGACAAGCTGACCGGCTCGCTGTCGCTGCGCTCGCTGGTACTAGCAAACAATGATGCTACCATCTACGACCTGGCCACCCATGACCTGCTGACCGTCTCGCCCGAAGACGACCAGGAGGCCGTGGCCGATGCCATCTCCAAATACGACCTTCTGGCCATGCCGGTGGTCGACGAGAGCGGTACGCTGCTGGGTATCGTCACCGTCGACGACGCCCTGGACGTCCTGGAGGAGGAGCACAGCGAGGACCTGCAAATCGTCGGCGCCTCCACGCTGGGGCGCGACGACGGCCGCCAGGGGCTGGGCTCGCTGTTGCTGTGGATGCTGCGCCGCCAGCTGTGGTTTATCCTCTGGGCGCTGCTGGCCTTCCTGGTCACCATGAGCGGCAACCTGGAGTTGCTGGCGCCGGCGCTGGTGTTTGTGCCCTTTGTGCTGCTGATTGCCACCGACGTGGTGGCCTTTGCGGTCAACGACCTGATTGAGTACGGCAACAGCGACGACACCACCGGCGCCCTGCGGCTGTTCGGCCGTAACCTGCTGGGCTCGCTGCTGATTGCCGGAGTGGCCGGGCTTTTGGCCTTCATGGTCTTCAACGCCCTGGCCAGCGGCGGAGAGGCGCATACGGCCGAAGCTACCGCTGCCAACTCGCTGTGGGCTGCCGCCGCTGAGTTGTTGCGCACCGGCTTCATCCCGGCGTTGGTAGCCTGCGTGCTGGTCATCGCGGCCAGCGTGCTGACCACGGTCATCGCCCGCCGCAACCTGGATCGCGACCGGCCGTTATCCATCATCCCGCTGACCTTGTTCATGATGCTCTTCGGCCTGGCCGTTCAGCTGCTCACCCAGGTGGTGCTGGCCAAAGGCGGGGTTCTGTGACGGATGTGAAAGACGTGACGGGTGCGGCGGGTGCGACGTGTGCGGCGGATGCGGCGGATGCGGCGGAGAAGCGCGCCCGTACGGCCATCGAGGTGACCAAGGCCGCCAAATCTGGCAAGTCTGGCAAGTCAGCGGACAGCAGCGCTGCCAGCCTGGCGACCGCCGCCATCGCCCCACCCGAGCCCAGGAAGCGCTCCAAGCTCTGGCTGGTTCTGGCCGCCATGGGGCCGGGCATCATCGCCGAGCTGGCCGGCAACGACGCCGGCGGCATCTCCACCTTCTCGGTGGCCGGCGCCTCCTACGGCTACAACGCCCTGTGGACCATCCCCGTGGCCATGCTGTTCTTGATGGTGGTGCAGGAAAGCGCCGCCCGCATGGGTGCCCAGACCGGCAAGGGCTTCGCCGCCCTTATCCGCGAGAACTTCGGCCTCAAACTCACGGCCTTCGCCATGCTGGCGCTGTTGGTGGCCAACACCGGCACCACCTTCTCCGAATTCGCCGGCATCGCCGCCGGCATGGAGCTGTTCGGCGTCAGCAAATACATCAGCGTGCCGATTGCCGCCATCGCCGTCTGGTCACTGATCATGGCCGGTTCGTATAAGCGCACCGAGAAGATCTTCATGGTCATCAGCCTGGTCTTCCTGACCTACGTGGTGGCCGCCTTCATCTGCAAACCCAACTGGGGCGAGGTGGCTGCGCACACCGTTATCCCCCACTTCATCTTCGACAAGGGCTTCTTCGCCCTGATAATCTCGCTGATCGGCACCACCATCGCACCCTGGATGATCTTCTTCGGCCAGAGCAACGTGGTGGAGAAGGGCACCACCATCCGCGAGCTGACCAATCAACGGGTGGATGTCTTCAGCGGCGCAGTGGTGGCCTGCCTGGTGGTCTGGTTCATCATCATCACCACCGGCACGGTGCTGTTCTCCCAGGGTATCGAGGTCACCGACGCCGAGAGCGCGGCCAATGCCCTGGAGCCGATTGTTGGCCCTTACGCCCGCCAGCTGTTCGGCGCCGGCTTTGTGGGCGCCAGCTTCCTGGCCGCCTGCGTACTGCCGCTGACCACCTCTTACGCCGTTTGCGAAGCCTTCGGCTGGGAGCGCGGCACCGACCGCTCCTGGGCCGAGGCGCCGGCCTTCAAGACCCTGTTCACGCTGATTATCGCAGTGGCCGTGGTGGTAGTGTTGTGGCCGGGAATCAATCTGATGGGCGTGATGCTGACCGCCCAGTTCGTCAACGGCGTGCTGCTGCCGGTGCTGCTGATATTCCTGGTGCGGATAATCAACAACCGCCGGGTGATGGGCGCACACCGCAATGGCAAGCTGGCCAACAGCTTGAGCCTGCTGACCATCGCCGTAATCATCGTGCTGACGGCCATCCTGTTGGTGATGCAGATACTGGGCATCGGCTGAGGCGGAGTGCGTTGGGATACGGCTGGGCGGAGTGCGCTAAGATGCGGCTGGGTGGAGTGCGTTTGGACGCCATAGGGGTGCGCTGGAGCGCGCCCAAAGCACTGTTTTCGGGAGATTTCCGAGCAATTCTGCGGTTCTCTCCATATAATTGTACTTTATTAAACGTTTTTCGAGCATACCTTGCGCGATACGTTTATTTTCGTACAATTTTGCGGATAATACAGCGGAGAATGCGCAGCTCATCGGCTGCTGGCGAGGTTTACGTCCCACGGATGCACTGCCTGCTGGCGAGGTTTACGTCCCCCGGATGCATTCGGCAATCGATTCGGCGGCTTGTTGGGCTGCGGCTTCTTCGGCGGCTTCGACCATCACGCGCACCAGCGGCTCGGTGCCCGAGGCACGCACCAGCACGCGGCCGGTGCTGCCCAGCTGCTGCTCCACCTGCTGGATGGCTGCCTGCACGGCGGCGTCCTGCTCCCAGGCGTTTCTGTCCGCCACTGGCACATTGATGGTGGTCTGGGGATAGCGGGTCATGGCCTTGGCCAGCTCACTCAGCGGGCGCCCGCTGCGCACCATGGCTGCCAGCAGTTGCAAGCCACTGACCAGGCCGTCGCCGGTGGTATTATGCTTCAGGAAGATAGTGTGCCCGCTCTGCTCGCCACCCAGGATATAACCGCCGGCACGCATGGCGGCCAGGACGTTGCTGTCGCCCACCGCCGTTTGCACGACCTCGATGCCGGCTGCGGCCATCGCCTGCACAAACCCCAAGTTGCAGACCACGGTGGAGACCACCGTGTTGTGCGTCAGTTGGCCTCGCGCCTGCAGGTCCAGCGCACAGATGGCCTCGATGACGTCACCGTCCAGGACGTTGCCCAAAGCGTCCACGGCCAGCAGGCGGTCGGCGTCGCCGTCGTGGGCCAGGCCAATATCGGCGCCCGTCTCGGCAACCAGGGCAATCAGCGGCGCCAGATGGGTGGAGCCGCAATCCACGTTTATACAATCACCATCGAAGCTATTGTTGATGGCCACGACGTCCGCGCCCAATAGGCGCAGCGCCTCCGGCGAGGTGTGGCTGGCGGCGCCAAAGCCGCAATCCACCGCAACCCGCAGACCGGCCAGGCTGATGCCTTCAGCCTGCAGCGTTCCTACAGCGTGGGCGATGTAGCGCTCGCTGGCATCGGTCAGCGGCACAGCCATGCCGATGCTGCTGCCGACACAGTAACGGGGACCGCTCGTGCCACCAGAGCCGTCGCCACCGCTGGCGCTGGCACTGATACCGTCGCTGGCGTCGCCACTGCTGGCGTTACTGCCGGTCACCGACGGGCTGCCCAGGCTTGGACGGCCACCGCGGCTCTTCACACCGCGCATCGCCTGTTGCAGCCAGTCCTCAAACTGGCCTTCCAACTCGGGAGTCAGCTTGTAGCCGGAGCCGTCGAAGAACTTGATGCCGTTGTATTCGGGAGGATTATGTGATGCGGAGATAACCACGCCGCCGGCCGCAGCCAGCTGGCGAGTCAGCAGGGCCACAGCCGGTGTGGGGACGACGCCGGCCAGCAACACGTCGCCACCGCTGGAAGTGATGCCCGCGACCAGGGCGGCCTCCAGCATGGAGCCACTGCGCCGCGAGTCGCGGCCAATGACGAAGGTTGGGCGTGCGGCTGGGTTGGCTGGGGTGGCTGGCGCGGCTGGCGCTAAAGAGTGCCCCCCGGCCAGCAGCTGCACGGCAGCCTGCCCCAGGGAGAACGCCATTTCGCAGGTCAGCTCGGAGTTCGCGATGCCGCGAACTCCGTCTGTACCAAAATAGCGAGCCATGAAACGATTAACGCTTGGAGAACTGCGGACGCTTGCGGGCTTTCTTCAGGCCGTACTTCTTGCGCTCCACCATGCGTGGGTCGCGGGTCAGGAAGCCGGCCTTCTTCAGCTCGGTGCGGTAGTCGCCGGCCTCGAGCAGGGCGCGGGCGATGCCATGGCGCAATGCGCCGGACTGTCCGCTGATGCCGCCGCCGGTGGCGATGGCGATGACGTCGAAGTGATCCACGGTATCGGTCACCTTAAACGGCGTCAGGGCGTAGTTGACCAGAGCGTCGCGGCCGAAGTAGTCGTGGCCGTCGCGACCATTGACCGTGATCTTGCCGCTGCCGGGAATCAGACGCACGCGCACGATGGCGTTCTTGCGCCGGCCAGTGCCGCGGTAATCCGCTTCGGTCTTGACCTTCTCCGCCACAGTTTCCTCAACGACTTCCGGATTTATCTCAGAAATTTCAGACTTAGCCATCTGTTATGCCTCCAGCTTGATCTCGCGCGGATTCTGCGCCTTGTGCGGATGGTTGGGGCCCACATAGACTTTGAGCTTCTTGCCCTGGGCCCGACCCAGCGTGTTCTTCGGCAGCATGCCCTTGACGGCGTGCTCGATGACCCGCTCCGGATGCTTGGCCATGGCCTGCTCGAAAGTCTCCGACTTCAGGCCGCCGGGATAACCGCTGTGGCGGTAGTAGGTCTTGGCCGTGGCCTTGGCCCCGGTGACCTTGATTTTCTCAGCATTGATGATGATGACGAAATCGCCCACATCGACATGCGGGGTGTACTGCGGCTTGCGCTTGCCCTTGAGAATCTGGGCGGCCTCTGAGGCCACGCGGCCGAGTACCTGGTCCGTGGCGTCAATCAGCACCCAGTCGCGCTGAACTTCGCCAGGCTTGGCGTAATACGTACTCACAATATTCCTCCGAACTTAAGTGAAGCGCCCACCTGGCAAACTGACCTGGACAATCAGCGCGCTACCGGGGGCATGAGCTTCAAAGGGTTGCATTCTCAAAGTTTCACGGGGCTTTGAAAACGAACCCTCAAATTGTATCGGAGTCGCTGCTCAGCGTCAAATTTGAGTACTTTGCATTTTGCGGCAACGAATGCGGTAACGAATGCGGCAAAGAAAGCGGCCAAGAAAGCGGGCCGGAGTGCTCAGATGCTACGCAAACGGGTCGATGTACGCCGGCTGGCCACTGAGCGCTGCCTCAAACAGCTCATCCAGAGCCTGGTCGTGGCTCAGGTGGCGCTGATTGCGGTAGGCGTTGATGCTGATCATCAGGTAGAGAAGGTCGTCACGACTGGCCGGGCGGCT